>JANMZO010000116.1:0-7260 GCA_031383405.1 Acidimicrobiia bacterium
CCCGCTGCGATCAAGCGGATGTCTGATGGGCTCACCGAAAAGACCGTGTACCGGGCGCTGAAACACCTTGTGGAGCTTGGCGTGGTCACCAAATCCGGTACGGACGCACGGCCTTTGTACACCCTCACCAAACCGGACAACCGGACATGAACCGGACATGCCGGATGTCCGGTTCCGCCTACTTAGAAACCGGACATCCGGACAAAACCCTATGGTTTGTCCGGTATGTCCGGTTTGAGGCCGGTCTAGATCGTGTCTGTCAGGGAGAAAACTGATGGAAAACGAACCACGCCTCTGTCTCCGATGCCTTTGGCCGTGCTACCGGCCAGCCTCCACCGGCAAATGGGAACACGAATGCTGCTACCGGCATGACGTAACCCCCGGCACGACGTGCCCAGCATGCGCCGCATCGCGCAGCCTTGCCCGTGACGCGCGCAGAAACCAACACAACTCGAAAGGAACCCTCAAGTGAAGATCCATCCATCACTACGTGACGGCCCCCGCTGCCCCGGTTGTGCCGACCTCCTCGACCTACCAGACACGTCATGGTGTCGTCGTTGCGAAGGCTTCGCACCCGAACCGCCGCCCCGCGTTTTTGGCTCGGTTGAATCGACGCAGACCCCGACGCCTCAGGGGAGCTTCTAATGAGCGCCGCCGACGATCAATGGCTGGCCGACAGTCAACGTCATCTCGAACTCACTCGGCACCGTGGCCATACGATCGCCGCAGGGTTAGACGCAATGTCATCCGCATCGGTCACGGTTCCATCTGCCGCCCTCAAACGGGTCTTGTCGTCGCTCGTCGAAGTGTGGGCGCAGGAACTCTTGTCGTGTCTGCATCCGAATACTGCCGACGTCCAAATGCTCTACGCCTGTTTGAGAGCGCAAACCCCCGAGGCCGTGGGACTTGACCGGTGGAAAGAACCAGCCATCGAAAAGGCGTTCGCCGACGACGGCATTTTGACCTTGTGCGACTCCGAGGAAGAATTGGCCGAAGACGCCGCCGCGTTTGATGGATGGGTTTTTGATGAGCCCAACACGCCATGATTCTGCTCGGCCAGGTCGACCCGGTGCTGTCGAACCATCTCCGCAAAGCCATATCGAGCCACTCTCGATGGTGTCGAGAGAACGGAATCACGCTACCAACCGAACTCGGAAGGCTTTTGACTGCTCTAGCGGACACTGACGGCCAGACACGGCCAAAACTTCCGCCACGCGACGAGACCAGCGACGATGACCCGGTGCGACTCCTCACGCTCGACTACGACACCGCCGCCGACCGACTCATGGTAAGCGCACGTACCATCCGCCGACTCGTAGCCGCGGGCACACTCCCCGCCGTAGACGTGGCCGGTTGCCGACGGATCCGCACCACCGACCTCACCGCCTACATCGCCACCCTGAAAGAGACCGCATGACCACCACCAAATCGTTCGTAGATTTCTCGCTCAAGAGCGTCGCCGAAGGAACCCTGCACGCGGTGTTCTGCACGCTTGGTTCCCCCGACCTTGACGGCGACATCATCCAGCCCGGCGCGTTCACCAACGGCGCACCCGTCGTGATCTCCACGTGGAACCACGGATCATGGGAAAAAGGCCAACCACCGATCGGTCGCGGAGTCATCCGCGTCACCCAAACCGAAGCCATCCTCGAAGGCAAACTGTTCATGAACACCGCAGCCGGCCGCGAAATGTTCGACGTGCTCAAAGAACTCGGCCCGCTCGCCGAATACTCCTGGTCGCTGCAGAACGTGAAATCGCAACCCGGAACCTGGAACGGCCACCCGGTGCGCGTCATCACCTCCGTAGATGTCGCCGAATGCTCCCCGGTGCTCCGCGGTGCCGCTGGACCTGGCCGCTCCCGCACCCTGGCCATGAAACATACCGACCTCGACCCGGCCACCCGCGCCGACCTCGATCGCATCGCCCGTAGTCTCCAGAGCCCCCACGCCGCCAAGCTCGACGAGATCTACCGAAGCCTGAACCAACGATGAACCACTCACCCACCACCGCACCACCCCCGCCCGCCACCGATGAACTTGACGTGCTCGAACGGGGCCGCCGCGTGCTCGGCCAAGTCAAAGTGACCATCGACGCCATCGGCGTGCTGCGCATCAAAGACCGCCTCGACGCCGCGCTGCGCTACGACCAAAAGGTACGTTCACATACCTGTTACATGGAATGCGCCCCGCCAACCCCCGAACACGACACCGTCGCGCTCATGGTCCGTGACCTCTGCGCCGCCGACCTCGGTATCGAACCACCCGAACTGCACTGGATGACCCCCGAAACCGACTACGCCACCCTCTACGCCATCGCCTACGGGCACCGCGACTGGCCCCACGTCTGGTACCCGAAAGAAGATTGCGTAATCAACGGCGTATGCACATACGACGACGGCCATATCTGGATCAACGCCGACGCCACCCGCGAACGCCCGCTACGTGACGTGCTCGCCACCGTCGCCCACGAAGTACGCCACGCCGCCGGCGGAGACGAAGACGCCGCCTACGCCTACGGCCCCACCTGGCATGGCATCCTCACCCGGCTCGCCAACGCCGCAGATCTCCACTTCACCACTACGGCCGCCGCCGACACCGAAGACACACCACCACCCGCCTCGACACCTGGAGCACCCGATGAAATTTGCACTGACCACCGCCGCCGACACTAAGCCCGGCACCTGCACCATCTGCAAGCGCACCGGTAAGAACTGTCGTCTCGTGACCAGCCGAACCGGCATAATCACCGGCTGCTACTCCAATGAGTACTTCTTCACCGAGGACACCAGCCAGCGCATCCACATGACACCCTCACCATGGGATCTGTGGCTGAACAGCTCGAAGGAACACGCCGACCTGATAGCCGCCCGCGACCGAGCACAGACCGAAGCACAACAGGCCGAAGCGAACTGGCACGCAACCATCGAGGCACTCGCCACGCACAACCTGCAACCCACACGCAACACAAGCATTCCGCTTCGCCACCGATCAACCGCAACACGCGCACAAGCCGACAAACTCCAAGCCGCCGAAGAACGCGCCGTCGAGGAACTCGACCAAGCCAACAGGCGCTTACTGCTCGCCAAAGAACGACTCCACCAATTCCTCAATGACTCACGCTTCACGTTCTACGCCCAACACGGCTAGACCCAAGCAGAGCACCCGCCCCCACGACCGACGACAAACGCCCGCGATGACACGCCACCCCCGGCCCACCCCGGGTAGGGCCCGCGACGGGATTTGAGCACCCCGACGTACACCCTGTTTCAGTGGTCCCGCAGGATGTAAGGGATACAAAGTCAAAGGACAATCAATGCCAGGACCGATGCCGAACCCCGATTCTCGACGCACCGCCTCTGGAGCGGCAACGTTTGGTTGGGTCATTTTGCCTGCCGAAGGCCGACAAGGCCCACCACCACCCCTGCCCTACCCAAACGCCTGGCTCGCCAGCAAGGGCGGATACGACCCCTCCACGAAAGCAGCGTGGAAAGAAATCTGGTCCACGCCTATGGCGGTGCTTTTTGACCAGACCGGCGAGACGCTGCACCAGTGGGCGATCCTTCACTCGGCCATCGCCATCGAAGGACCAACGCCGGCCAGACTCGGCGAGCTGCGCGCCATCCTCAACGCGCACGGACTCGGCGGCCCCAAATCACTCCAGCAGCTGCGCTGGCGCATCGAAACCCCGGCAACCGAAACCCCGGTGCCGAACAATGCACGCCGCGCCCAAATCGACCGACGAACCCGCATCCTCGCCCGAGCCGCGCAGGACGAGTAGCACGACATGCCAGAGGTAACTTGTCTAGCTTCCCCTCAATGCCTAAGGTTGGCCCGTGCGCACCAAGCTGACCTGGAGTTCTTAATGGAAGAGCCACCACCAGCGACCTTGACGATTCGAGTGCCCGAAGCCCAATTCGCCGGAACCTATTCGAACTTCGTCACGATCTGGCACGGTCAGGACGAGTTCACCCTCGACTTCTTGGTCACCGGTCTGCCACAACCTGGTCCGGACGGAGTGAAAGTAGATTCCGTAGTTGTCTCAAGAATCAAGGTCCCGACCTCGGTTATCTTCAAGATCGCTCAAGCAATTGCCGAAAACGTAGACCACTACGAAAAGACGTTCGGTCCCCTCACTCCTCGACCGTTCGAGCCCCCCAAAGGAACGACACCATGACGGTTACCACAGACGAACACCCGCCTACAATCGCAACCTCCTACGTTCGCGAGATTTCGCCCGTCGACCCCGCCACGGCGCTGCGATCTCTTCGACTGATTGCCCGGCGCGCCACCGCCGACTTTATGCGCGCCGAACAAGAAGCAGACGCCAAGATCGAGCGCGGCGACTTGGGAAGCCCGGTCTCGAGTGCTGCGCTTCGCTCGCTACTTCTCCATCGCTAGAGCGTGTGCCAATGGCTTAACGTCGAGGTCTTGACGGCTGGGCTCTCCGATGCCGACCCGACCGAGGTGCTCAGCGTTTTAGATTCGCTGGACGCCATCCTCGCGGACCCTCAAGCACCCCTTGGCGTTGCCGTAACACGGATCCCGCCCGTCAGATCTGGGCAGGCTGAGCGCATCGTAGCGTGGCTCGGACCTTGGCTCCTCGTGTACTCACACTACGCCGATGGCCCGATCCCGCACCGAGGATGCCACGTCGTTGCTCGTTCGTTGTATCGCAGCTGAGCCACGACGCGAAAAGGGACCGCCCCACCGAAGCAGGACGGCCCCTCGGACCAATTTGTATGACCGTACGAAATGGTCAGCGAGGGTGGGTGTGGAGGTCTCCACACCCACGAACTCAGGCCACGCCGATACTTGGGTCGCTCAGGAGATCCATGAGCGCCGCCGCTGCCTCGACATCGGACAACTGATCGTCGATCACCAGCACGATCTCACCGCCAACCACCGTCGCCGCTCCTCTGACCCCGGCAAGCGGAGCGCGACGGATACGTACGTCCAGCGGACCACCGAAGAGTCTCGAACCGACATCCATCGGCGCCGTGCCCGCTACCACCATCTCCGCGAAGTCGGCCATGAAGTGGGCTTGCCAATCCGGCAACCCCGCAACGATTCGTTCAACGGCATCGTCCGGCATCACCTCCCGGAGCCGATCGGTAGGGCTTTCAAACATCTGATTTCGTGTAACTGTCATCGCTTGTCTCCTTAGGCGGTACTTCTGGCGGTGCCTATGGGTTGCGATTCCGTTCCTAGATCTGAGCACATGCTCTGACCTGGCCTTTTGTGGTCGGGCTGGCGGGATTTGAACCCACGACCTCTTGACCCCCAGTCAAGCGCGCTAACCAAGCTGCGCTACAGCCCGTACAACTATCTCGGCCACACGCTAGCGCACCGGGACCGCCCCGTTGGTCTTACCCGACACGGGCCCACGCCAACCTCCCGAGCGGCTCCGACACGGAAACCGTCGGTCATCCAGGTGATTCTCACGAACCCCGTCCACATATGGTCATGTTCTTCAAGCCGGACCATCGTGGGGCCGATAATTGTTTCCGGAATGTTTTCCCGTAGCCGGGATTACGTACTAGGTTTTTTTGCTTCGTCCCTCTACACGAAAGGCCGTGATAGGTGCAGTGAACATCATCGACGGAACCACAACAGGTCACATCGCTTCCCCAAGCACAACGAGCGCCACACCCGAGATCTACGAACGCCGGGAGTCGAATGTCCGGTCCTATTGTCGGTCATTCCCCACCGAGTTCTCGTCCGGAACAGGGTCTGAGCTGACTGACTCGCAGGGGCGTGTGTACCTCGACTTCTTTGCCGGTGCCGGAGCCCTGAACTACGGGCACAACCACCCTCGCCTGAAAACGGCCCTGGTCGACTACGTGATGGCTGATGGCATCACCCACGGGCTCGACCTCCACACCGAAGCGAAGACGCACTTCCTCGAAACGTTCGAGCGCCTCATCCTCGCCCCCCGCAATCTGCCGTACAAGGTTCAGTTCACGGGCCCGACCGGCGCCAACGCTGTAGAAGCTGCGCTGAAGATCGCCCGCAAGGCCAAAGTCCGCACCGGTGTATTCAGCTACATGGGTGGTTACCACGGCCACTCGCTCGGGGGTCTGGCGGCCACCGCCAACCGGGAACACCGAGCCGGCGCCGGCGTCAGCCTGCACGACACGACATTTCTTCCCTTCCCGACTCCGGAGAGCCGAATCGATACGCACGCATATCTTCGGATGATCCTCGAAGACGGCCACTCAGGCATTGAGGTTCCCGCTGCGATCATTCTCGAAACCGTGCAGGCCGAAGGTGGCATCACCATCGCCCCGGTCGCATGGTTGCAGGAGCTGCGCGAAATCTGCACGGAGTTCGACATCGTGTTGATCGTCGACGAGATTCAGACCGGGTGCGGTCGCACCGGCCCCTTCTTCAGCTTCGAACGCGCCGGGATCATTCCCGACATCGTCACCGTGTCGAAGTCGATCGGGGGCCTCGGCATGCCGATGTCGCTCGTGCTGATCAGGCCGGAACTCGATATCTGGAAGCCGGCGGAACACACCGGAACGTTCCGCGGGAATCAGCTCGCATTCGTCACCGGCGCCGAGGCGCTGAAGCTGTTCGACGACGAACAGTTCGCCGCCCGGACCGCGCTTCACGAGGACCAGGTGGGCACAGCAATGCACGCCATCATCGAGCCGCTCGACGACCGGATCTCCACTCGTGGCCTCGGCCTCATCTGGGGCATCGATCTCGCTGGTATCGACCCGAGCGGCGCCTTCGCCAAGGCCGTTTCACGGCAGTGCTTCGACGACTTCTTGATCATCGAGCGCGTTGGCCGCAACGACACGGTGCTCAAGGTTCTGCCGCCGCTGACGATCACGTCTGACCAGCTCGACGACGGACTCACCCGCATCGCCAGCGCCCTCAAGCGCTGTCTCGACTCGCTCGAGCCGACCGTCGCCTGACACCCGGGGTCCGCGAAGCGACCGACGCGACCCGCTCACTTCACTCCATATCGAATTCCAACGAGCCGAGCCAACTGGTTCGGCTCGTTGCCTTTCGCCTACAGAAGCCGTCGCACATGACCGACCCCGAAGCAATCCCCTCACTCGTCGAAGATCTGCGCGCGTACTATCGCGGCGAAGTCGCCTCGTACCATATGCCCGGCCACAAACAGCGTGGCGGCGTCCACCCCCTGTCACAGGAAGTCTTCGGCGACCGGATTCTTCATGCCGACGTCAGCGAGATGGGCGGCTTCGATTACCTCCACGCGCCTGCAGGTTCGCTTCAACGGGCCCAGGC
>JANMZO010000117.1:0-2731 GCA_031383405.1 Acidimicrobiia bacterium
CTCAATAGCCGATCACGGGAAATGGAAGCTCCCGATTGACAGCGGTGGAGCGCGAGGGAGGGGTCTCACGCTCATCCGGCTACTCATGGACGACATGACGGTCGACGAGACAGACCATGGCACGACCATCAGATTCACCAAAGAATTAGTGCTCCCGGAGGGCTGACGATGACGATAGATGAACTCGCAACACTGACCACTGACACAAAAGACGGAGCGGTAATAGCCCGAATCTCGGGCGAACTCGACAGCTCCAACGCCAAGTATCTCGGGGACACGATCGTTGCCGCCGGCGCGCAGGCCCGTGCCTGCGTCGTCGACCTGACCCTCGTGACCTATCTCGACAGTGCCGCGCTCACCATGCTGCATCGACTGGCACAGCAGGCGGCCGCGCTACATCTCGTCATGCCTCCGGACTCTCGCGCGGCGCGCCTCGTCGAGATCGGCGGGCTTGACACCGTTCTGCGAACGCATCAAACCATCGAGGATGCGCTCGCCGGGCTCTGAGCCCTGTTCCCCGACGGTGAAGCAGGTCACCCATCTCCACTTCGACCGCTGCGGGCAGAACCACGTTCGTTTAACGCTTCCGCTTTCGGAAGCCGGTCAGAGGCTCATTTAGGGCCTCTGACCAGGGGATACATTGGAGCGGAAGACGGGATTCGAACCCGCTACCCTCACCTTGGCAAGGCTATGACATCGGTTGGTTTGCGTCCTTTGGTTCCGCTGAGCAGGGTCTTTCCCGTCCGCTTTTCCGCTGATTCCGCAGAGTCGGCCCGTTTCCCGGAACGATGGTTTAACGCGTTAAACGAACCAGATTTCGCAGAACCCCCGAGCGTCGCCGCCGCAAGAGACGAAGGAGAATCGCCGATCAGTCGGGTGCGACGGCCTGCTCGTACAACGGAAACTTCAAGGCGGCCACCAAGCGCGCTTACATACGCGTCGAGCACACCGATCGTGACGTTTCTTGACTTCTCGATCGCGACGATCCGCGGTTGCGACACTCCCATGTGATCGGCCAGTTCACGTTGCGTCACACCGGCACGTTCGCGCAACGCTGTAAGACCGGCGGCCAATCGAAGTTCGTCCTCGATCTCGGCGACGCGTTTCGCTGCACCCTCGACGCTGAGAACTTTTTCTTCCCAACTTTTCAAACTCATGATCGCTTTCCCTTTCTTGTCGACTTCTCAGTCGCGGCTTCTATGGCACGTTGGTGTTCGTCGAACATGTCGTCGGCTATTGGATTATTTATTCGGTACCAGCCACGCCAATCGCAGCTCTTATCTCCACCGAGCAAGAGGATCGCTTTTCGTTGTCGATCGAAGGCGAACAGCACTCGTACTTCGGTGCGCCCGGCCGAACCCGGCCGCAATTCCTTCATGTTCGGATGACGACTCGCCATGACCGTGTCGACCAACGGCCGACCCAAGGTCCAGACGACGGAGCAGCTCTACTCGCGATTCGTCCCGATCGATTTGACCTCGCCGAGTGTCTCGCGAGACCTGACCACTTCGAAACGACCGTGATCGATAGCGCGAACCAGACCTGCGTCGCCGCTCGGCCCTGCGCGCCTGTCATTGAGCCGCTGGCCTTTCCAGCGGAGTCGGAATGCTCATTGCCTTGATGGCACTTTCTTGCTGCGCTGCAGCGGCGCGACCTGTAGACCCCAGAGTGATCCAGCTGCTGGCCCCCGATGAGACCTGCCCGGCGGCGCCGGCGTCCGGAAATGCCGGGTCATCGAGGGAACACT
This sequence comes from Acidimicrobiia bacterium, assembly GCA_031383405.1. Taxonomy (GTDB): domain Bacteria; phylum Actinomycetota; class Acidimicrobiia; order Acidimicrobiales; family JANYDT01; genus JANMZO01. The sequence goes on from JANMZO010000117.1 coordinate 1,748, forward strand.
CAAACTTACGTCATCACATATTTGCGCTATCAATATTGTCTCTGCGCTGTCATACTCCTCGAAGCGTCTGGCAGAGAGCATGGCGCTCATCATTCCGGGGGAACCAATGCATCGATCATCGATCCGTCTGCGAGCGGCTGCATCGCTCATCGCCGTACTCGGCCTTGTCGCCTGTAGCTCCGACAAGAAGTCGAGTGACACCACGGTGGCCGTCACCGAAACGCAAGCCGCCGCCGAAACCACCGTTGCCGCCGTCGAAACAGCCGCTCCGGTCGCGGAAACGCAAGCCGCCGCCGAAACCGCAGCCGCAGCCGTCACAGAAGCCGCGGCTCCCGCGTCCAACGAACCGCAGGAATTGACGATCAGCTACAACAAGACCGGCGACTGGCCCGAACCCGAGGCCACGCTCCAGGCGGCGAAGACCGGTTTCGAGGCGGCAAACCCCGGGGTGAAGATCAACCTGCAGTCCGAGGTCGCGGCCGACGATGCCTTCCGGACCAAGACCCAGCTCCGCCTCCAGTCTGGCAAGGACCTGCCGGACATCATCCCGACCAACGCAGGCTTCGTAGATGCCGACGTCAAGGCCGACTACCTCCTGCCGATCGACTCGGCGCTCGACACCTGGGCCGAATGGACGACGATGTACCCGGAGGCCATCCGTGAAGGAGCGAAGGCATTCGACGGGAAGACGTATTACATCCCGCAGGCCTCCAATGACATCGGCATCTGGTACAACAAAGACGTCTTCGCCAAGGCCGGCCTCCCCGAAAAGTGGGAGCCGCAGTCCTGGGCCGACCTCCGCACGGCCGCCGAAACCATCAAGGCCAAGGTGCCTGGCGCCATTCCTGCCCACCTCTACGCCGGGAAGGCGTCGGGCGCGATCGACGCCATTGGTAAGACGTTCCTCCCACTCCTCTACGGAACGGGCGATTCACTTTTCGACTTCAAGACCAACAAGTGGCTGCCGGCCGGCAAGGGCTTCGT
>JANMZO010000124.1:0-4784 GCA_031383405.1 Acidimicrobiia bacterium
TTTGCGCAGAGCGTCGAACTTGCCGCAGTCGAGGCGTACAAGGCAGCCGCAGGTAGTGGCAAGGTCACCACGAAAGCCGTCGGGGCTGCGGCCACGTTGTTCGCCAGTCATCACACCGAACACGCTGCTGCTTTCGGAGGAGCGGCAAAAGCCGCTGCGACCAACAAGCCCAACCCGAAACTGCTTGCTGCTGTTGCCGCGCAGTTGAAAGGCGCCGCCGACGAGAAGCGATCATCAAAATTGCGTACGACCTCGAGAACGCCGCCGCCGCCACCTACATGTTCGCCCTCGGAGCCACGACCGACGAAGGAGCGCTCGGCCTCATGGCGTCAATTCTGCCGGTCGAGGCTCAGCATGCGGTCGTGTTGGGAAGCGTCCTCGGTGTGCCGACAGCCGCGTTGATTCCTCCGTTCGAGACCGACACCGCCGCAGTAACCCCGACGACGTTCCCGATCTGAGACAGCCGTGATCGGATCCAATCAAAACCCGCAGCACCGACTTTCCGCCCTGCCCGACCCCTCACCACATCAACACCGATCGCAAGGAGACCCGCAAACCATGGACTTTTCCACCGAAGAACTTCGCCGCAGCACCCGCGAAACCGAGACCGCCAACCGAGAAGCTATGCCTGCTTATGAAGCTGCACTGACCCGGCTTGTCGAGTCTGATGAAGCCCCTGACGGTGTGCTCGGCAACGTCGTGCTGGGTGATTTCAACCGTCGGCACTTTCTTCGTATCGGCGGTCTGACGGTCCTGGGTGGCGCCATCCTGGCCGTCACCGGTCCGGATCTGATCGCCGCGGCTGCAACCAAGTCGACGCCCGCGAAGACCAGAAAGACGAAGGTGACTCCGACCACCATTGCTAAATCGAGCATGGACGTGTCGATCCTCCGCACCGCGTCGTCCATCGAGGAGTTGGCCGTCGCGGCGTACCAGATTGCTATCGATTCCGGGCTCGTGAAGACGGCTGCGATCGGTGATGCGGCGAAGTACTTCCAGGCCCAACACCGCGAACACTCGGCTCTCTTCCAGAGCCTCACCAAGAAGGCCGGCGGCGTCCCGTTCGCAAAGGCCAACCCGGCGCTGCTCATCGCTCTTGATCCGCAGATCAAAGCGCTCAAGGACGAGATCGGCATCGTGGCCTTTGCCCTTTCGCTCGAACAGATCGCCGCATCGACCTATCAGAGCAACGTCGGCAGTTTCGCCGACACCTCGCTCAACAAAGCGATCATGAGCGTCGGCGGAGTCGAAGCACGGCATGCGGCGGTACTGGCTGGTGTGCTGGGCAAGGCCCAGGTGCCGAAGTCGTTCCAAACCGTTGATGGCGCGGTCAAGGCCGGCACAGGGGTATAAACGAAAATGAAACTCTCGACCGAGCGCGTTGCACGCCTCATCGCCATGGCGGGTGGTTTGGCGGGCGGTTACATACACCTTCGCCTATACAACCACGGCTACCGCGATATTTCGAACTACGCGCTCGGTCGATCGTTTCTCGCCAACGTCATCGCCAGCGGATTTGTGGTCGTCATCCTGGCAATCTGGCGTTCACCGCTCGCCCTGCTGGCCGGCCTCGGAATCGCGGTCGGGACGTTGGGCGCATTTGCCAGGAGCCGCATCGGCAACGGCATCTTCGGCTTCAGTGAAAGCGGCCTCGAACCGTCACCGGAGGCGGTCATTGCCCTTATTGCCGAGACGGCAGCCGCGCTCGCATGCGGGGTCGCGCTGCTCTCGTGGCGAACATCGTCGGGTCCGGAACGGTAGCGGGGTGCGGGTCGGTAACGGCACTTCTGAACACCATGTCCGCCGCTCGGTCGCCGGATCACCGGTGGCACAGGCCGGGCGCTACGTCCCGTATGGCTCAACCCGTCGGCAGACGTTCGACGATTTCGATCAGATGGCCTTCGGGGTCGGTGACGAACCCCACCCGCATGCCGTGCTCCGGCATGTCGCTCGCTTCGCGGGTCACCGCGGCTCCAGCGCCGACGGCCCGCACCATAGTGTCGTCGACATCATCCACGACGAAGCCGACGATCACCTCGTCGTTGGAAGGTCCGGCGGTGTCGCGGTAGCGGAGGAGAATGAAGGACCCGGCACCGGGTGCGGTGGGGTCATACATGATTTCATCGATCGCCCGCGGGCCGATCTCGCTCGACACCCGCTTTCGTTCCGTCAAGCCGAAGACAGACGTGTAAAAGGTCGCAGCTGATTCGAGATCGGAGACGACCAGCTTGGTGAATGCGAAGTGACGTAAGCTCATGGTATGTACACGTATCAGTCGAGGTGTCTTGTAGAGGGATGGGTGGAAGGCTCTTTGTCGGCTGGTGGGCTCAGAGCGGATCTCCGGTGCGGGCAAAGGCGTCGATTGCGTTTCCGCCGAGGAAGCGTTCCCGTAGGTCGGCATCAAGGTCCTTCAGTTGCTGACCGTAGAGGTTGATAGGGTCGGCGTTTCCTTCCATATGTGGGTAGTCCGACGAGAACAGTGCCATCTCGGGGAGCAGGGCGAGTACGTCGAGGGCTTCAACGTCGCCAAAGCCGGGAAGTGGCGTGAACTTCACGTTGCGGCGAAGCATGTCGCCACCGCTCATGTCGAACGGCCAGTCGCCGAGGCCGGGCGACGGCTGTGACTGCCGGGTACAGGCGTCGATGAACGGGGGCAGCCAGCCGACCTTCATCTCCTCAAGCACGACCGTGAGTTTCGGATGTCGGTTGAACACACCCCCGTACAGCATGGAGACGAGCAGATTCTGAGCAACGTGTATCCGCTGGGTATTTGCCAGCCGGGTCACTGCGGTGACCCCGGCCCCGCCGGGTGCGTCCCATCCGATGTCGGCCCAACCGGAGAAATCTGCGGCGGTATTGCCCACATGGATCGAGGCGATCATCCCGAGGTCAACGGCTGCGGACCACACGACGTCCCAGTCCGGGTGGCCGGGCGGAGTCGCCGAGGGTGGGCGTCCACCGACCGTGTAGAGGAAGAAGACCCGATGGCCGCGGGCCCGCGATCGCTCGAGCTCGGCGGCAGCGGTCTTCAAATCGGTGAAGTCGACCACCGCGACACCGTGCAGGCGGTCGGAGAAGTCGGCCAGTTGATCGGCGAGGTAATCGTTGCAGCGCATCGCCCCGGCCGGTCGGTCGGGCCCGATGAACTCAAGCATCTGCCAGTAGCCGCCCGGGTTGACCAGGCAGTGGTCGATACCGACGCGGTCCATCCATGCCACGCGCTCGGCCGCGGTCGAATCGTGCTGGGGATGCAGGATGATCGGCCCTCCGCGTTGCTCAGCCATCTTCACGAGTTTCGGCAGAAGGGTTCGGCCATCAGGCCGTCGGATTTCGGGTAGCGCACGGAGAAGGTCGCCAGCGATACCGTGGGCGAGGCGATCGACGGGATCGCCCGGGAAACGGTCGAGCCATGGCTCAAGCGGGTGCTCCCCCGGGGCGAACCTGGTGGTCTCCCAGTGTGTGTCGACGTCGATAACAGTCATTTTTCGAATCTCCCCGGTCGCCAACCTAGTGATACCACCATCGCGTCCGAGCGACATGTCCGAGTGGGATTGTGCGGGATTTATCTCGCCAGAAGCGACAAATCCCGCACAATCTCTCGAATGAGATCGTCGAGCACTCCCACGGAGCGATCCACTCGCCCTTGGTCCGGTCCGGGAACTCCTCGGTCGCTTCGAGCACCGGGCAACGCAGCCCCCCTCGACAAGACGGTGGCCAGGCCCGAACCGGCGATCCCAGCGCCGACCGTCACGAACGTCGTCGTGGGGCAGCAGTTCGTGTGGCACACCGAAAGAGTGCAGTTTCCGGTAGACCACGCCCCGAGCGGTTGCGCCCGAGGGCTTGTCGCGTAGGATCGAACCTCATGGCCGAAACGCAACTTGCCCAGGTTCTTGCGCTGATCGACCGGATCGTGGAGTCGGATTCGGAACGGCGCGACCGGACCCGCAGGTTCGTGACCGTTGGCATCGGCGGGCACGGTGGATCGGGCAAATCAACCCTCGCCCGAGCTATCGCCAGGAGCCGGTCCGTGGCGGGTGTGCAGATCGTCGCCACCGACTCGTTCTGGGACGGGGAGCAGTTCGATCTGCCCCGGTTGCGCACACAGGTTCTCGATGCCCTGCTGCGGGGGGAGACGGCGGTCTACGACGAATGGGACTGGCACGCCAAGCGGCTCAACCAGAGCCGTGCGGTTGAGCCGACCGGGCTTGTGGTGATCGAAGGAGTATGTGCGCTTCACCAGATGTTCCGAGCGGATCTCGACGTCCGCGTCTGGGTCGACGCGCCCCACGACCTCCGACTTGAACGGGGTGTAGCCCGCGACGGCGAGGCCATGCGATCGACCTGGACCGATGTCTGGATGCCGTCGGAAGAGGCGTATGTGGCCCGTGACGACCCGGTAGCGGTTGCGCAGTTCATCGTCGACGGCATGCGCCCCTGAGTGCACCCGACCCCGAATAGGAGTCGGGGTCGCGACCTTGCCAGTATGGGCCGATGAACACGACGCCGTCGTTGGTTGAACGGGCCCGGGCGCTTCAACCGTTGGTCCGTGAACGCGCCGCTGCGGCAGAGCGGGCGGTCGCTCCGGATGCCGACGTGGTGCGGGCGATGGCCGACGCCGGGTTGTTCGCCATGGGCGTGCCGCTGTCCCTCGGTGGCGCGGAGGCCGATCCCCTCACCACCATTGCGACCATCGAGGCGATCGCCGAGGCGGACGGGGCGACCGGCTGGGTGCTGATGATCGGTGTCGAGACAACCGGGAACGGCGCCGCCTGCCTGGCCCAGGA
>JANMZO010000215.1:0-8209 GCA_031383405.1 Acidimicrobiia bacterium
CCATCTTCCACGGTCGAGTTACGCGCGCTCATTACCTCGATGCTTCAGCGACGACCCGCGGTCGACGCTCGGGAGGCCGCCTCGGTCAGCCGCTTCCTGACCGAACTCGATCGGTTGCACGATCCATGCTCGGAGCAGGCCGACACGACGCACGTCACCGCTTCGGCCATCGTCGTGAGCGCCCACGGCCTCATCCTGCACAAGCACAAGCGCCTCGGCATCTGGCTGCAGCCGGGTGGCCACATCGACCCGGGCGAGGACGCCGCCGAGGCTGCGTTGCGCGAATGCCTTGAGGAAACCGGTCTGCGCGCTCAGCATTTCGGTGGCGCTCCGATGCTCGTCCATGTCGACACCCACGACGGCCCGCGGGGCCACTACCACCTCGACCTCCGCTACCTGCTGGCGGCACCCGACGAAGATCCCAATCCCTCCGAGGGCGAAAGCCAGGACGTCCGGTGGTTCGGCTGGCCCGAACTCGGCGACCACACCGAGCCGGGAATCGCTGGCGCAATCGCAGCATTGACCAGGTTCACCTTACGGCCCGCCACCGGCGAGGACGCAGCGAACATCGCCGAGGTCTTTCTCCGCTCGTTCCGCTTCGCCTACCGCGACGGACTCGTCCGCCTAGCCCACCCCGACCACGATGTCCGGCGGTGGGTTCGCGAAGAGATGCTCCCCGAGTCGAATGTCACCGTCGCCGTGTCAGCCGGAATCGTCGTTGGTTACGTCGCCACGAAACCGGGCTGGATCGAGCATCTCTATGTCGACCCGGCCTGGATCGGTCGGGGAGTCGGCTCGGCTCTGCTCGCCGCAGCGCGCGAGCGCCTGCGCACCGGGTGCGACCTGTGGACCTTCCAGGAAAACGGGCGGGCCCGTGGGTTCTACGAGGCGCACGGCTTCACGGCCGTCGCGTTCACCGACGCCGACAACGATGAGAAACAGCCCGATGTCCGCTACGCCTGGTCCCCGGTGCTATCGAGTGACTGACCCTCACCCACCCGGGATCTAAGCTGAGGCTTCAACCGATGTGAAGGAGATGGAGCATGACGAATCCGGTTACGAACTGGGAAACCGACTACGACGTCCTGGACCCCGATTATGTTGCCGACCCCTTCCCGGTCTGGGACGACCTGCGCGAATCCTGCCCGATCGCCTCAACGACCCGGTGGGGTGGTTCATGGCTTCCAACGACGTACGCGGATGTTTCGGCCATCGCTCATGACATCGAGCACTTCAGTTCGCGCGACGTAGGTGTGCTCCCCGGTAACGATGATGGCGTGGAGTTCCCGCCCCTTGCGCCGATCTCGGTGGACCCGCCGGTGCATACCTGGACGCGTCGCCTCCTGCTCCCGTGGTTTTCACACAAACGCGTTGAGGGTTACGAGGCATTCACCCGCCTTCTCTGCAACAAGTTGATCGACCGGTTCGACGGCACCGGTACCTCAGATGCGGCGGCCGGTTACGCCCAGCAGATTCCGGTCCGGGTGATTGCGCTCGTGCTCGGGGTCCCCGACGACATGTCCGACACGTTCACCGGGTGGGTTCGCGACATTCTGGAATTCGGGCACGATCCGGTCCGCCTCGCGCACGGACGCGATGCTATGCTCGCATATCTTTTCGGTGCGCTTGAGGAACGACGGAATTCTGACGGCAACGACCTGATCAGCGAGTTGTTGCGCACCGAGGTCGACGGCGAACCCGTTCCCGATGAACTCATTATCGGCATGGCTGCGCTCACGATGATCGCCGGAATCGACACCACCTGGTCGGGCATCGGTGCGGCCCTGTTCCACCTCGCCACCCATGAGGCTGACCGCCGCCGCCTCGTGGCCGAACCCGAGCTGATTCCCACTGCGATCGAGGAGCTTCTCCGGGCCTATTCCCCCGTGACGATGGCACGCATCGTGGCGGCCGACTACGAGTTCAACGGCTGCCCGATGAAGGAAAACGACAAGGTCCTCCTCAATTTTCCGGCCGCCAACCGCGACCCCCTGGCATTCGACCGGGCCGACGAAGTCGTCATCGACCGCGAAGTCAACCGCCATATGGCCTTCGGAGCCGGCATCCACCGATGCGCCGGATCGAACCTGGCCCGCATGGAAATGCAGGTGGCGGTCGAAGAGTGGCTCAAACGGATACCCGAGTTTCGTGTCGCAGAAGGTCAGACCGTGACCTGGGCGGGGGGGCAGGTCCGCGGCCCCCGGACCCTTCCGGTGGTGTTCCCGTGATCGTGCACGTTGATTCATCCCGCTGCCAGGGCCACGCGCGGTGCTTCGCTCTCGCCCCGGAACTCTTCGATATCGACGATTACGGCAATTCGTCAGTGCGGAACGACGGAGCGGTGTCGCCCGAGCTTGAAGCGCGTGCGCGCCTTGCCGTCGCCAACTGTCCCGAAATGGCGATTTCGCTGACTGAATAGTCGCGTTGCACCGCGCCCCCGATGCAGGAGCGGTCGCTTCCGGGTCACAATGGGGGCATGACCATATCCACATCGGGATCCGCTATGAAGCGTTGGCGTGACGCACTCAACGACTGGGCGATCCCGCCGAACATTCTCGACCAGGCGCCGGCGAACCCGTGGGTCCACCCACCGGCGATGTTCAAGGTCGAGCCCGACAGAGAGTTCGATGCAACACCGTCGACCCGAGTCGCGTTCGAGGCGCTCGGCGATTCGGGCTCGGTGCTCGATGTCGGATGCGGAGGAGGCGGATCGAGCATGCCGCTGGCCGCGCACGTAAGCGCCTTCATCGGCGTCGACGAACAGGCCGCCATGCTCGTCAACTACGCCGAGGCCGCGGCCCGACTCGGCGTCCCCGTCACCACCCACGAAGGTGGGTGGCCCGCAGTGGCGGCCGAAGTTCCGCCGGCGGACCTCGTCGTTTGCCATCACGTGGTGTACAACGTCGGCGACATTGCCCCATTCATACGTGCGCTTACTAACCACGCGCGCAAGCGGGTCGTCGTCGAACTACCCGGCACGCATCCGACCGCCCCCTTCAATCCGCTGTGGAAGCACTTCTGGGATGTCGACCGACCCGAACATCCCACCGCTCTCGACTTTGTCGCGATGCTGAAGGAACTCGGACTGGCTGTGAAGAACGAGTCCGTCGAGCGTGCGCCGCGTAAGCCGAACCTCGACTCGACCGACTACATCGCGTTCGTGCGGCAGCGCCTATGTCTACCTGACTCACGAGACACCGAGATCGCCGAGTTCCTGTCGACGATGGGGCCGCTCACCAATACCGAGATCTACACGGTCTGGTGGAGCGGCACGGCTTAGCGATCGTTGCGAATGTGCGGGATTTCACGCTCCCAAAGCGTGAAATCCCGCACATTCACGATTGACCACGCGCTCAGGGCCGCATAAAGACCTGCGGCTCCTCCTTCGGAGCGATACCCGGGTTCATGCGGAAGTTCGGATCGCGCCGCATGATCTCGCGGCGGGCGATCGTCATCTTGTGTACTTCGTCGGGTCCGTCGGCGATACGCAGCGTCCGCATATGCGCCCACATGTGGGCCAGCGGGAAGAACTGGGTGACCCCAGCCGCACCGTGGACCTGAATAGCCCGGTCAATCACCTTGAGCGCCATATTCGGAACGGCCACCTTGATTCCCGAGATCTCCGCAGCGGCGGCCTTGTTTCCGACCGTGTCCATGAGGTGTGCGGTGTACATCACATACTGGCGGCACATGTCGATCTCGATCCGACTCTCGGCGATCCAGTCCTGGATCAAGCTGCGCTGGGCGACGAGTTGGCCGAATGTCGATCGCAGGAGCGCCCGGTCGACCATGTACTCGAGGGCCCGCTCAGCCACCCCGATGGAGCGCATGCAATGGTGGATGCGACCCGGTCCGAGACGGGCCTGGGAGATGGCAAAGCCGTCACCTTCACCACCGAGCAGGTTGTCTGCCGGCACCCGCACGTTCTCGTAGATAACCTCGGGGTGCCCACCGCGGTCGGCGTATCCGAATACGTGCGGGTCTCGACCGATCGAAAGGCCGGGAGCGTCGATCGGCACCACGATCATCGACTGCTGCAGGTGACGTGACGCATTCGGATTCGTCTTGCCCATGGCGACGAGGAGCTTGCAACGCGGGTTGAGCGCCCCGGAGGAGAACCACTTCTTACCGTTCAGCACGTAGTGGTCTCCGTCACGCTCGATCCGGAGGCTGATGTTCGTCGCATCCGAAGACGCCGAGTCGGGCTCGGTCATCGAGAACGCTGAACGCATCTCGCCTTCCAGCAGCGGTGCCAGATAGTCCTGCTTGACCCGCTCGGACCCGAAGAGGTGGAGGATTTCCATGTTGCCGGTGTCGGGGGCAGACGAGTTGAGCACCTCGGAAGAGAATCCGACCTTGCCCAGTTCCTCGGAAATCGGCGCGTAATCGACGTTCGACATCTTGGTGCCGGGCTCACCCGGCTTGAGGTGCGGGAGGAAGAGGTTCCACAGACCCTTCTTCTTCGCCGCGGCCTTGAGCTCGTCGAGCACCGGTGCGTACGCATGACGGCCCAACTCTTCCATCTCGTTGTGGTAGCGCTCTTCGTTGGGATAGATGCTGTCGTTCATGAACTCTTTCACCTGTTCAAGAACGGCCCGGCCCTCATCGGTGAACTGGTATGTCATCGTCGTTCCTTTTCGATCGTTGTGTGGGTGCGTGGTCGACAGTCGTAGCCCGATCCGTGCCCAACCGCAAATGAAGGGTCCTGCTGAGTTCGACAAACAGACCCACCGTCGTCGAATATGACGCCATGAAGATTTCCACCACGCTCGGATTCGACGGTGACCCGGTCCGCTTCGCCCGCAAGGCCAAGGAGTTGGAGTCGGCCGGTGTTGACCTCGTGTGGGGAGGGGAGATCTACGGTTTCGATCTCGTGTCGGCCCTCGCCTACCTGGCCGGCCAGACCACCACGCTCGAACTCATGACCGGCATCATCCCGGTGTACTCCCGCACTCCGGCCCTCATTGCGCAGACAGCGGCCACGATCGACGCGCTGTCGGGTGGCCGCTTCCACCTCGGCCTCGGCAGTTCCGGACCCCAGGTGATCGAAGGGTGGCACGGCGTGCCGTTCGACCGCCCTCTGCAGCGGACCCGCGAGACGATCGAAGTCTGCCGGAAGGTCTGGAGTCGGCAGCCGCTGAGTTACGACGGCAAGACAATTCAACTTCCGCTATCCGCTGAACGGGGTGGGTCCGGGCTCGGCAAGCCACTCAAGCTGATGGCCACCCCGCTCCGGCAGGACATTCCGATCTGGATCGCCGCGATCGGCCCGAAGAACGTTGAGTTGGCCGCCGAGGTTGCGCAGGGTTGGCAGCCGATCCACTTTGTACCCGACCGCTTCAATCAGGTGTGGGGCGAATCGCTGAAGGCCGGCAATGCCAAGCGCAGCGTTGATCTTCCACCTCTGCAGATCATGGCCGGTGGCACCGTCGCGTTGGGCAGTGGCCCGGAGGTTCGTGAGGCCCGCGAAGCCACACGGGCCCACGTCGGCTTCTATGTCGGCGGCATGGGTGCCCGCGACAAGAACTTCTACAACGAATTGTTCCACCGCTACGGCTGGGCCGATGAAGCGAAGGAAATCCAGGACCTCTTTCTGTCCGGGAAGCGCGAGGAAGCGTTTTCTAAGGTTCCCGATGAGTACCTCGATCTGGCCACACTCACGGGCGACCCGGGGCACGTCCGCGAGCGTCTTGCGGTGTACAGGGAGGTCGGAGTCAGCTATCTCAACATCAACGTCGTCGGCCCTGAACCGCTGAAGACGTTCGAGCAGATCAAGGCATGGGCCGAGTAGTTACGGTCGAAGCTCACGCGTTGGATCGACCGGCTTCAACCGGGCTGATCCGAAGGCCGCCGATCACGATCCCATTCGTGCGCGGATCGATACGACCGCGGGCCGCCGCCCGGGCCCGCACATCCTCGACTGACGTCACGAGCACGTCGATCCCGCCGAGGCCCTCACCCCGACCATCGCTGATTTGGATGAAGCGCAGTGTCGCGTTGTCGAGCGCCAACGCCGGAACGCCGTTCGCGTCGGCCACCACATCGATCCCGGCGATGTCCCCCCAACGGGTGGCGACGTCCTGCGGATCGTTCACCTGAAGTTCCGCAGCAACGATCCCCTGACTCACGTCGACCCGTTTGACCCGCTGCCAGTCCGGTCCGGCGGGATGCCACGGACCATCGATCTCCAGGGCACGATCGCCGCCCTGCTCATCGATCTCGAAGAACGTTGCACCCGTATCGCGGGGGTGCAACTGCATGCACCTGTACTCGATCTCCCCGGTCCCGTCGGCGGCCTTGTCTTTGGCGTCGAAGCCCCACGCCACGCGCACCCCAAGTTCAGCGACCCGAGCCCGACGGGCGGCATGGTCGTCGGTCTGGGTGATGACCATGTAGCCACCGTCGCCTCCTCGACGATCAAGGTAACGACCGCCTGCGGTGCCTGCTTGGATCGGGGCAACCACTTCAAGGAACTGGTTGCCGACGGGCAGCAGGGTGTTCTCCAAGCCAAACACGCCGACACCCGGATCGACGTAACACGGCTCAATTCCGAGAACCGCCGAGAGGTCATCGATGACGGGGCGCAACTCGCGGGCGACAAGGGCGATCTGACGTAGCCGAATCCACATTCGACGAGCATGCCATTTCCGAGCGGCTTGCGCGCAAGCGACCGCGTCGGGTTGCCGGATTGCCGACCAGCGCAACCAGCGCAATGGCCGACAGACTTTCTGCTTTCAGCCGTACGCGATACGGTCCCGGCATGGCCGAACCAATCCTTGCCGGTGTCCGCGTTCTCGATCTGACCCAGTATCTGTCCGGTCCGACCGTCACCCGCCTCATGGCCGAGATGGGCGCCGACATCGTCAAGATCGAGCAGGCACCCTACGGTGACCCCATCCGGGGTCTCGCCGTGGTGAGCAACGGTCGGTCGGGGTACTTCGTGCAGCAGAACCGAGGCAAGAAGAGTGTGTGCCTCGACTTCGACAAACCCGAAGGTCGGACCGTACTTGACAGGTTGATAGCGGAGGCCGATGTTCTGGTCGAGAACTACGGGCCCAACGTGCTGGAGCGTCGGGGTCTCGATTTCGACTCGCTCGCTGAGAAGCACCCCAAGCTGATCTACGCATCGATCTCCGGGTTCGGCCGCAAGGGCAGCTTCTCGCACAAGACGTGCTTCGACCTGATTGCCCAGTCCTACAGCGGGATGGTGAATCTCACCGGGCCCGAGGACGGTGCGCCGATGCCGGTCGGCAGTTCGTATGCGGACGTGACAGCCGGAGTTCACGCCCTCGCCGGAATTGGCATGGCGCTGTTCCACCGCGAACGCACCGGACGAGGTGGCCACATCGACATCGCGATGATCGACACGCTCTTCCACGCCCACGAACTGGCCGTCCAGGGTGCGTCGATCACGAAGGGAAAATGGCGACCCAAGCGTGGAGGTCGTTTCTCGACGCTCAACTCACCGCAGGGCATCTACAGGGGCCCGCAAGGTTGGATTGCGCTGCAGGTGATGGAGTCGCAGTGGCCGCACTTCTGCAACGCGATGGGGCGGGCCGATCTTCCGGTTGACGCGCGCTTTGCCGACATACGCGGTCGGCATAAGAACCGCGGCGAGCTGAACCCCATCGTCGAGGAGTGGATGGCCACCTTCGTGACCGATGCTGACCTGCTCGCCAAATTGGAAGAGCATCGGATCCCCTGCGCGCCGGTGCTGGACGCAGCCGATGCCCTCACCCATCCCTACTTCGTGGAACGTCGGATGGTGAAGACCATCAACGACCCGGTCATCGGCGAGATGATGATTCCCGGCAATCCCCTCCGGTTCTCCGAGCAACCGGAGGAGTTGGATCTCGTCACTCCTGCTCTGGGCGAGCACAACGCGCAGGTTCTCGGGGTGCTCGGCTACTCGCCCGAGGAGATTGCCGCCCTCGAAGCAGCGGGCGTACTGAGGAGCGGCAGCACGTAGCGCTCGCGGAGTCGGCTCAGAGCATCGCTCTGCGTTGACTCGACTCCCGGCAGTTTCTGCGCCCCTGGGGGCACCAGAGGCGGAGAAACTGCCGAGAACCGTTGCAAACTTCGACTGACCGATGGCACACAACGTGCGGTTCAGTACGAGTTGTGGGCGGACTGAACCGGGCGGGTCGGCCGGTGGAACCGCATCGAGAGGTCGAGGCGCTGGTTGCCGATGAACTCGCCGACCCAGGTC
>JANMZO010000229.1:0-1713 GCA_031383405.1 Acidimicrobiia bacterium
CTCAAGTTCATATCCATTCCCCTCGAATGGCCGAGTGGGCAGTACATTCCACTGTCGGAATCGGGCGGTAATCCGTTCACCAGCTGGAAATACCTGGTCTTACCCTCGATGTCGTTGTCGGCCGGCCTGATCGCGAATTACCTGCGAACCCTCCGAACCGACATGGTCACGACCCTCCAGGAAGACTTCATTTCGCTCGCCAAGACCAAGGGTCTTTCGGACCAACGGATTCTGTGGCGCCACGCCCTACGACCCTCGAGCATCACATTGACGACGGTTGCGGGCATAAATTTCGGCACGCTGATCGGTGGAACCCTCATCGCCGAACAGTTGTTCGGGCTGCCGGGCTTCGGACAGTTGCTGTTCGCCCGGATCCTGCGTCGTGACTACCTGGTAGTTCTTGCAGTCGTTGCGGTGATCACCGTTGCCTTCGTGCTGCTGACCACGGTCGTGGATATTCTGTACGGCGTCATCGATCCCCGGGTTCGTCATGCACGTGCTCTTTCATGAAGCCCGACGCCCGCACCGCACTGGCGGCGCGCCAATGACCAGGAGTCTCGAGTGACCATCACCCAAACCGATGAGCGTGCGGATGCGGTGCCCACCTCATCCGCAGTCGAATCACCTTCAACCGCATCGCCATCCGCTCCCGCGCCAGTCGTGTGGGAGCGGAAGTTCGGGCGTCCGTTCTGGATTGCGACCGGTTGGATCGGTGTTGTTTCTCTTTGTGCGATCCTCGGAAAGCTCATCCCGTTCGTCAAGAGTGGCTCCCCGGATTATCTGGTGGCAGGTAAGGTCGTCGAAGGGAAATGGACCCATACGTTTTCCTGGGCCCACCCGCTCAGCGTCAACACTCAGGGTCAGGATACGCTCAGCGGCCTGATCCTCGGAGCGCGGAACTCGATCATCATCGCCTTTTGCACGATCGTTCTCGGCTTCTTCCTTGGCGGCGTACTGGGGATGGTCGCGGGCTACCGCAAGGGCCGGTTCGACGCGGTCATGTCGTACATCGTCACGGTGCTGCTCTCGATTCCGCCGCTGCTGTTCATCCTCTTGTTGGTGGCGGTTCTGTCGGTGAAGTCCTCCGACGGCATCGAAGGTGGTCTTTCCACGACCGTGTGGAAGCTCTCGTTTTCCCTCGGTATTCTGTTCATTCCCTCGTTGTTCCGCGTGGTTCGGGGAACGACGATGTCGTACGCCGGTCGAGAATTCGTCGTGGCGGCCCGCGCTATGGGTGCGAAAACCCCCCGCATTCTCTTTCGGGAGATACTTCCCAATGTGGCCAAACCAATGCTCGCTTTCGGACTGGTCGGAGCCGGCAATGTCATGGTGGTCGAAGGTGCGCTGAGCTTTTTGGGGGTCGGCGTGAACGGGCCGGCCTGGGGTCGCATGATCTACGACGGCTCGTCGTTTTCCGACCTTCGTCTGCGCCCGCACATCACCTTCATTCCGGCGGTGGTGCTGTTCCTGACCGTGTTGGCCTTCAACTTCGTCGGCGACAAGGTGCGGGAACGGCTCGAAGTCAAAGAAGGAAACATCTAGTGTCCCGAGTCAATTTCGTTCGTTCTACAGCTCCGGAGTTTCTATGACATTGCTCGAAGTCACCGACTTGGCGACCCACTACCGAACCGCCCGCGGTGTGGTGCGTGCGGTCGACGGCGTGACGTTTACTCTGGAGGCCGGCAAGACCCTGGGCATCGTGGGTGAGTCCGG
>JANMZO010000267.1:0-28698 GCA_031383405.1 Acidimicrobiia bacterium
GCTGATGAGGTCATGGCATGTCTACCCGAGATCATCCATTCTCTGGAATCGTACGACCAGGATCTCGTGCGAAGCGCCGTGCCGTGCTACTTCACCTCGCGCCTCGCCGCTCAGCACACGAAGGTCATACTCACCGGTGAAGGGGCCGACGAGCTGTTCGCCGGCTACACGTACCACCGGTCGATCACCGACCCGGAGGAACTGCACCGCGAGCTCAGACGGACCATCACCACGCTCCACGACATCAACCTTCAGCGAGCCGATCGCCTGACCATGCTCCACTCCATTGAGGGCCGCGTCCCGTTCCTGGACCTGCGGATGGTCGAGTTGGCGCAGCAGATCCCGGTCTCACTCAAGTTGGCCGGCAATCCGGCCGTGGAGAAATGGGTCCTTCGGGAAGCATTCAAAGACATGCTGCCCGATTCGATCGTGTGGCGCCGCAAGGAGCAGTTCGACGAAGGAAGCGGCACAGCCGAACTACTCCCGAATATCCTACGCACACTTATGACTGAGGAAGAGGCGGCAGAGTACCGCTTGCGATACCCCGACATCACGCTCCGGTCGGCGGAAGAGTGCCACTACCACCGCGTCCTCGTCGAATCCTATGAGCATCCCGACGCGGTGCTCACCAATGTCGCCCGCTGGGCCGGTAACCGCATCTGAAGTCTTCGACGAGTCAGCTCTCGAGGCGTAGCCCTGCGCTCGCCGCCAGCGCCGGGGCGAGCGCCAGGAGGGCCGGTTCGTCGATGGCGAGACCCGAAAGAAACTTCACTCCGGACAGCGAGACGATCTCGCACATCCGGATGTTTCCGGACTGAAACGCGGCTTGCGAAAACTCGGTGCTCTGGATCCGACAACGTTCGAATGTCACCTTGGTCGCCTTGATGCCCTGGAAGTCGACTTCGCTCAGATTGCAACTGCGAAACGTCACGTTCGTCATCCGTGCAAACCGGAACGAAGCGATGCTCAGGTTGCAATCGTCGAACGTAACGTTCTTCATGGCGCTCGACGAGAAGTCGGCACCCACGAAACGCGATGATCGAATGACGACATCGGTGAGCACCGTATCGGCCAGGCAGACGTTCCCCCCTTCAATGCCCTGGAACGTGGCCCGTCGGAACGTCGCGTGGTTGAACCGGGCTCTGGCCATCTGGACGCCCGAGAAACTGCAGTCATCGAAGCGGGCGTCTTCCAGGTTGGCATCGCAGTAGTCCAAGGATTCTTCGTCGGCCTCACCAACCGACAAGTCGATCACCACGTTCTCGTGGTCTTCACCGGCCCGCAAGCTGCTCATGTGTTCAGTCTGGTCGATCCACAGTGGGAGGATGTTCCGGTGCCTCCCAAACGTCCAGCCAAACTCAAGCAGTCCATTGCGAAGTTGCAGGGCGTCAATCGCGACCGGGCCATCCACGCCGAAAGCCTGATCGAGAACCACGGCTACTCACGTGAGGCAGCCGATCTTCTTGCGTTCACCGTGTATCCACTCGATGACGACCAGGCCACCACGCGGGAGTTCGCCAAGGAAATCGGATCGCTCTCGATGGACGTGGCCGCATTTGCGGAGACCTCGACGCCAGGCGCCGCGGTGCACGCGGCCGCGATGGCGCTGCACGCGTTCCGTAGCGTCGCCGAGCATCACGAGAACAAGTACTACATCGCCCGATACGACGCAGCCGTGTCACAGGTCGCCGGTACCGAGGCCCGTTTCGGTGATTGAACACTACTGATCGCAGCACCCAAGGGCGTAAGCTCGTTGGCAGCGCCGACGCAGCATGGCCAGGTGAGGTGATCGTCTTCGGAGTCCCTTGTCGCACCTCAACAAGGCGCCTGTGTCTCTCACCTATTCACGACTACCCTGAGCGATGTGGCGAGAACACCTGATCCGGTTCTGAAAGGGCAACTGCTGGATCAGGTGGTGCGTTACCTGGCCGAGCACGGACTCGGGCACCTCTCACTTCGACCGATGGCGCAAGCGTTGGAGATGAGTCCGCACCGGTTGATGCACCACTTCGGCCCAAAAGACGAGATGGTTGCGGCCGCTCTGGCCCGGGCTACCGGTATCCAGGAAGACGTGCAGGCCGAATGGTTCGCCGAAGATCCCGCGATGACGCAACCGCAACTGCTTCGGCGCTGGTGGTACTGGCTGGCCGGTGATGCCTCGAACCTTGCCCTGGTTCGTTTGGGCCTGGAAGCAGCCACGCTCGACGCAACGGTGACAAGCCTGCCGATGGAGGTTCGAGCCGAGCAGATCGGGGTGTGGCGCACCGAGATCGAATCGCGCTTCGTTGCCGCTGGCCTGCCACGTACTCTTGCAGCCATAGAGGCCTCGATCGCCAAGGCGACCTTCACCGGCCTGGTCGTTGATCTCATGGCCAGTGGTGAGTCCGACCGGCTGACCGAAGCCCTGGAGTCGTATCTGATGGCGTTGGAGCAGCGGCTGGGGTTACTCGCCGAGCGTTGAGAAGATCCTTCTCCTGTGGGCGAACCGGTGGTCTCAGCCCACCAACGCGCACACCCCAGACCAGGAGCCTGCGCATTTTCGGTCGAGACGCTCAGTCCGCGAGGCCGAGGCGATATGCGCCGTTGGCCGTACCACGGAACAGTTGACGCAGTTCGGCGACCGATGCCCCGGCCGACATGCGGGCGAATGCGTTCCAGAGGGTCACGTAGCTGCACGAGGCCTTGTCGACCGGGAAGTTCGACTCAAACATGCCCCGGTCGGCTCCGAACGTCTCCACCAGGAATGTGAACCGGCTCGTCCACAGCGTCGCCAGTTCTTCTGACGATGGTGGCTTCGGCTTGTCGCGCCAGTCGCCGCCGAGGTCGGCCATACCAATACCTCCGAGCTTGACCACCACGTTCGGGCATGTTGCGAGTTCGATGATGCTGGAGCGCCACGCCGCTTCGATCTCGGCGGCGTGCCCGACGTGTCGACCGACCGCCAACGGACCACCGATATGGTCGAGAATGATCGTTGTTTCCGGGGCGCTCCGGGCGAGTTGGGTGAGCTCCGGGATTTGTGGGTGAAACAGCCATGCGTCGAAGGAAAGCCCTAGTCGGCCGAGACAGCGGACGCCTTCAACGAAACTTGGGGTTGTCATGGTTGCCGGACCCGACCTTGTGTGGTTGGCGCGGATGGACGGGTCTTCGTCCCACGAGGTTGCGTGCCGGATACCACGAAACAGACCTCCTCCAGCCTCGATATGCGCGCGTAGCACTTCCTCAACCGCATCCCCACGGGTCATGTCGGCTCGTGAAACGATTCCGGCGATGCGCGCCCCTTTGCCGTCGGCGCTCGCCTTGGCGGCTTCGAGCACGTATTCGGTCTCCCCGATGAAACGAAGGTGCGCCGGGCCCGTGCCCTCCGCTCGGTAGTGCGACATACACTCAACGAACACGGTCGCCTCGACCGGCCAACCCGAATCGGTGTCGGAACGAAGTTCTTTCAGGGTATATGAGGACCTCGGAGGCACATCCCAGAGATGGTGGTGTGGATCGACGATAGGAAAGCCCACCCCGATCGGCATTTCCGGTTCTACCTGATCCAACCATGGTTGATCCACATCGAGCATGGGCCGACGGTAGCGGAGTTGAGAAATTTCGGCCAGAAGACGGTCGCCGCCCGGCCGGGTTCAGGCCCGGTTCAGGCCCGGCCCGGATCCGGACGACATTCTTTTCGGCGCTTCAGAGCGGGCGAAGTCGCTTCGACAGTTCGATGTACACCGGGGTTCCGACGATGGCTTCCAGTTCTTCGCCGAGAGATTCGAAAACCGGACGTTCGCCCACGTAGGCCTCGTCGGTGCCACCTTGCGATGCCCGTTCAGTGCAGCACCACGCCATAGGATCTCCGTCATCGCCCCAGTCTCCGCGGACCCAACCGCGGACCGTCGCCACCTCGACGCCATCGTCTCGCATCACCCAGTCGACGTGCAGTGGGAGCTGCCAGCACACCGAAGGCTTCCAGTCGATCGGTGATTCGTCGACCGCCACCGCCGCGAGGTGCAACGCGCACCCGGCGCCCCCGATGAAGCCTGGGCGGTTGAGGAATATGCAGGCGCCGTCAACGACCCGGGTATTCGTGCGGGAGTCGTCGCGGTAGATTCCGCCTGTCTTTGCTTCGTCGTAATACTGAAACAGTTCGGGCCGTAGAGCTTCGGCGGTGGCCGAAAGGTTGAGTTCCTCGTCGGTCCCATCGATGTGAGCGCCGACGGAGCAACATCCCCGTTGGAGATGGGCCGCCTTCTCGGTATCGATGCCATGGCACCCGCGTCCCCAGATGCAGGTCCAGTTCGACCCGAGAAACGTCGGGTCGAATCGCCAAAGGGTATGGCCTTCGTCGATCTCAATAAGGTCCCGAACGCTGGCACCATCGTCGAAGTCGGATGTGGTCATCGCCGCGATCGTAGGTGAAGCGATGATCGGCACCGTTCCAGTGAGCTCCCAACCGGCGGCTGACGGGGCAGCCCGCCGACCCTGCATCAACCCGTGCCGTCCACCCGCCGGGTTGGGTGAGGAGCGCCCCACGGCATCGAAACGTGAACATGAATCCGAGCCACTACCGTTAACCGCCGTGCCAGGCAACGCGAAGGACCAGGAGGCCCAGATCACCACGCACGATCCCGCCAGCCTCCTCAGCCCGACCGATCTTGTCCGGTTCACGACCCGTCGCGCTCAGGTCGTTCGCGATACAAGGCCCGCCATCGTTGCCCTCTATGGCGAGGACCTCGCCGACGAGGTCCTCGGATCACTCCTGGCGTCGGCGTCAAAAGCGATCAGCGAGCGCGACTCCGAGCTTGCCGTACTCGACGCCGAGCGCGAAACCGATCCAACCTGGTTCCAGACTCCCGACCGCCTCGGCTACGTCGCGTACTGCGAGCAGTTCGGACCGGCCATAAGGGATGTTGAAGCCCGGGTCCCCTATCTCCGTTCGCTCGGCATTACGTACTTCCATTTGATGAAGGTCATCGCACCCCGCCCGGACCCGAACGACGGCGGCTTTGCGGTACTCGACTATCGCGATGTCGACCCCGCTCTCGGAACGATTGACGATCTACGCTCATTGGCGACGACGCTGCGTCGCAACGGCATCACGCTCTGTATCGACGTCGTGATGAACCACACCGCCCGCGAGCACGCGTGGGCGGCGGCGGCCCAAGCCGGCGACCTTACTAAGCGCGCCTATTACTTGCTCTATGCGGATCGGGTGGAGCCCGACAATTGGGAGACATCCCTTCCGGAGGTCTTTCCGGAGATGGCACCGGGTAACTTTACGTGGGACGCCGCACTCGACGCATGGGTTTGGACCACGTTCAACCCTTACCAGTGGGACCTCAACTACGCGAACCCGGCGGTCCTGGTCGAGATGCTCGACGTCATGCTGTTCCTGGCCAACGTAGGCGTCGACGCGTTGCGCCTTGATGCCGTGGCCTTCACCTGGAAGGCAAAGGGCACCGATTGCCAGAATCAGCCGGAAGCGCACCTGATCGCCCAGATCCTGCGTAGGTTCACGAACCTCGCGGCACCCGGGGTTCTCGTCAAGGCCGAGGCCATTGTCGGACCGCGGCAGCTCACCGCCTACCTCGGGGAGCACGGAGCACAGGGTCAACGGGCCGAGTGCCAGCTTGCGTACCACAACCAGTTGATGGTCATGACCTGGAGTGCACTCGCCAGCGGCGACGCGGTCCTGATGACGGCGGCCATGCGCCGCCTTTCCAATGCCCCCAGAGATGCTGCGTGGGCGACCTACATTCGCTCCCACGACGACATCGGCTGGGCCGTCGACGACGACGATGCCGCGACCGTCGGCATCAACGCGCCCCTCCATCGCCGTTTCCTCGCCGAGTTCTACCGTGGTGACTTCCCCGGTTCCTTTGCGCGCGGGACGTCGTTCAGCATCAACGCGGCGACCGGCGACGAGCGCACGTGCGGATCGACCGCTTCGCTGGCCGGCCTCGACCGCGCGCTCGACTCCGGTAACGAGGTCGATACACAACGCGCGATCAAGCGCATCGTGTTGGCGTACACGCTCGCATCATCATTCGGTATGCCGCTCGTGTACATGGGCGACGAGATCGGGATGCGCAACGATCTGAGCTATCTCAACGATCCTTCCCGGGCGGAAGATTCCCGCTGGATGCAGAGGCCACGGATGGATTGGGTGTCCGTCGAACGTGCGTCTACGGCGGGCACCGTCGAGCACGGCGTCGCCGAGGCACTTCGTCATGTGTTTCGGGCCCGGGCCGACACGCCGGTCCTTGCTCAGGGCGGCGACAGTTGGATCATCGATACCGGCGACCACCGGGTTTTCGGATTCGGTCGCTACCATCGGCACAGCGGTCGACTACTCGGGCTGGCCAACGTTTCGACGGACGACGTGACCCTGTCGACCCACCCGCTGGAACTCGTCGGTCTCGAATCGTCAGCGCATGAGGTTCTGCAGACACCGGGGGTGGGCGTTTGGGACGGCGCTATCCACATCCCGGCGTTGAGCGTCGCCTGGTTTGTCGACGACGTCGCCCACGTGCCGGTCCCCCACCGCTGACTCCCGCTGACTCCCGCTGACTCCCGGTGAGTCACGCACGTTTCGAGCGTCCCATCCTCATCCGCACGGGGTACCCGACTCGGCGGCTCGGCACGCTGTACCCAACTCGGCGGCTCGGGTCACCCAACTCGGCGAGTTTCCCGCACCGGTGGACGCTCAGTGGCCGGGTTGGGTACGAATCGCGCCGGGTTGGGTACGAACTGCGCCGGGTTGGGTACGGACTGTGCCGGGGAATGCCCGGGGTTCAGCCGGCCAGGTGCACTCCGGCAGATTCGGGGAAGGCCGACTCGCCCGATCCCTCCGGAACGTTGACGATGGCGAAAAAACAGATCACCCCGCCCGCCGCCGCGAACACTCCGCAGATCCACATGGCCCGGCCAAATCCGGTCGCCAGTGATCCGGTGCCCCCAACGGCGATGCCGGACAGCGCGGGAAGGACGGCGATCGCAAGCAGCGATGCGACGCGGGCCACCGCGTTGTTGATCGCCGATCCAATTCCGGTCCGGGAATCTTCCACCGCCGCGAGCACCGTCGCGGTCAACGGGGCGACGGTGATCACGAGTCCCGCGCCGAACAGCAGGATCTGCGGGAGCACACCGGTTAGATACGACACACCTGGTTTCACCCGTGACATCCAGGCGAAAGCCGCTGCCGTTACCAGGGGTCCGATCGACATTTGCAGCCTCGGGCCCACGCGTTGGGCGATGGCTCCGGACTTCGCCGCGAACAACAGCATTAAACCGGTGACCGGAAGCGTTGATGCCCCTGCCTCCAGAGCGGAGTAACCAAGGTCGTTCTGGAGATGAATTGTCAGAAGAAAGAACACCGCACCAATCGCTCCCCACATGACAAACGTCGCCGCGTTGGCTCCGGCAAAGCGTCGGGATCGAAACATGGCCAACGGAACCATGGGGATCCGCGAGCGCGTCTCCACGACAGCAAACGTCACCAGGGAAGCCAGTCCGACCACAAGCGCAGCAACCGCAGCCCCGGGCCAACTGTTGGCCGGTCCTTCAATAAGGGCGTAGACCACGCCCGCCAGCCCGACCGAGAGCGCGACCGCTCCGGGGTAGTCGATCTGTGAGTATCTCGAGGTGCCGGCGATCGCGTCGCCGCGTGTCTCGGGGACGAACTTCTGGGCAATGACCACGGCGATTACCGCCAAAGGAGCGTTGATCAGAAACACCCACCGCCACGAGACCGAGTCAATCAACCAACCGCCGACGAACGGACCAATCGCAGTCGACACACTCGACAGTCCCGACCAGGCTCCGAGAGCCCTAGCCCGGTCGTCGGGGTGAAACACCGCCGCGAGCATCGCCATACTGCCCGGAACAAGAAGCGCAGCGGAGGCGCCCTGGGCCGCTCGCGCACCAATCAGCACACCCAGGTTTGGCGCGAGACCGCAGAACATCGAGGTCAAGCTGAAGCCGATCAGCCCGTAGACAAACATCCGGCGGCGGCCGAAGAGATCACCCAGCGAACCCCCGACGACGAGCAGCGAGCCGAGCGTCAGCAGATATCCGGTAACGACCCATTGCTGGCCGGCCAGGCTCGCGTCGAATGTCTGTTGGATTTTCGGAAGAGCCGTGTTGACGATGCTGCCGTCGAGAAACGCTATTCCCGACCCGAGGACGGCGGTAGCGATGACCCACCGACCCTGGGTGGAGGCAAACCGGATAGACGACACAACACTCTATTTCTGCAAGAATTTCGTTAGGTGGACTTAGTAAATTGGGGACTCGGATGGTTCGAGGGTGAGTTGACCCCCAAGGTACGGGTTGGCCAGAGCAACATCTTCATCGAGTTCGACACCAAGGCCGGGACCCGTGGGCGGAATCACGTATCCGTCCTCCCATTGGATCGGCTTTTTGAGTATGTCGGCGTGGAACCCGCTCCAGTCCTGAATTCCTTCGAGGATCAAAAAGTTCGGGCAGCAGGTACTCAGTTGGATGTTGGCCGCCCCGCCGATCGGGCCGTTGTAAAGGTGGGGGGCGATCTGCGCGTAGTGGGTCTCGGCGAGCGCGGCAATCTTCTTGCCTTCGAGAAGTCCGCCGCAACGACTCAGGTTGAGTTGAAGTATCGACGCGGCACCGGTCGACAACACCCGGGCGAATTCGTACTTCGTGCTGAGCCGCTCGCCGGTGGAAATTGGAATTGTGGTGGCGCGCGCCACCTTGGCCATCTCTTCGGGCATTTCCGGCGGGGTCGGTTCTTCAAACCAGAGCGGGTCGAACTGTTCAAGGCGACGGGCCAGACGAATTGCTCCCGAGGCCGTGAACTGACCGTGGGTACCGAACAGGATGTCGACCCGCGGGCCCACCGCATCGCGCACCACCTTCACCATCGTCTCCGAGAAGTTCATCGCTTCAAGAGAAGGTTGGCGACCGTCGAACACACCGTAGCGACCGGCCGGGTCGAACTTCACCGCGGTGAAACCCCGTTCCATCTCCATGACCGCCTTGGATGCAGCGGCCCCGGGGTCGGAGTACACCGGGTCATCGGCATGGGCATCGACATCGGGGGGTGGATAAAGGTACGTGTACGAACGAAGCTTCTCGTGGACGCGCCCACCGAGCAACTCGTACACGGGCTTGTCACACTCTTTACCGACGATGTCCCAGCACGCCATTTCCAGACCGCTCATGATGCCACCAAGGGTCAGGTCGGGACGGAGCGCGTAACCCCGACCGTACATTCGACGCCACATGGTTTCGATGTGGAAAGGGTTCTGCCCGATGACGTGCCGCTCGGCGACGTCTTCAATCATCTTCGCCACAACGTGCGGCGAGAACGTCGCCGTATAGACCTCGCCGACACCGGTGATTCCGCTATCGGTTGTCAGCTTGAGGAAAATCCAGTAGCGACCACCGAAGCGCGGCGGCGGGTTTCCAACGACAAACGTCTTGATCTCCGTGACTTTCACGGCATCACCTCACGAGACATTCGACAGATCTGTACACAGCCCGGCCATCATGCCAGCACCGGGACGATCGAACGAATTCTAAACATCAGCACCGACGAAACCACCACTACCTCGGTCTCGGCCCGGCCGGCGCCCGACTCGCGTCGCGCCCGACTCGGGTCGAACTTCATTGGACTGCCCGCGCCCAAGCTACGTGGCGGGTGACGAGAGCAGCAGCAACTGGTCGTCGGCCTGTAGCCGCGGGTTCTCGCTTTTGGCGGGGTTGATGATCACGTCGCCGGTCGCCGATCGGCGATAGCCGAGAGCCGTTGCCCCGACGGTCGACAGCGTGGCCACGATCTGGCCGAACGACGTCGCAGCCTCAGCTCCGAACAACTTCGCGGACCTCAACTCGATGGTGCAGCCGTCGGAGTCGAACAGGTCTACGAAAACCTGGTCGAGATCATGCCGCTCGGCAAGTTGAGCCAACATCAGCGATGTCAACTCGTCGCTGACGATGAAGTCGTCGGCGCCGGTGGCCTGTGCGAGCGGAGCGTGGCGCTGATCGAGAAGTTCAGCCACCATTCGCACCGGACCAACCGCCTCGTGGTCGCGCACCCGGGCGAAGGCGAGAAGCGTGAGCAGCGTCCGGGCGACGGCTTCCTCGATCGTCAGATCATTTCGGTATCCGAGCACGATTACCTCGTGGAACGCGTTGCGGGCCGCGTGTTCCGCCACGCTTTCCGGACCACCGGCGAGCTCATCAACTTCGATCGCCACATGTTGCACATTGATCGCCGCGCGCACGTCGTCGATGTTCACCCGATCGGGGTCGACGAGAATCTGCACGGTCGTATGCGCGCCTAGGAATTCGTCGAGCTCGGCCAACACCCTGGGACCAAGTTCGCTCCACCCCACGACGATGATTCGCCGAAGCTCGGGCGTGGCGTCGATGACCGGAGGGACCGTCAGCAGATGTGAGTCTTTGTAGCCGGTGTAGATGAAGTCGGAGTCGTCGCTCGCTATAGCGATAATCTGGTCACCGTCGTGGATGACAGCGGAACCCGGCGGATTGAGCTCGACCAGGCCGTCAGAGCGGAGCCGGCCCATCACTGTGCACTTTTCGAAGCTGAGCTGGGTCTGGGCGTACGTCTGGCCGACCACCTCGGGATGCGGAGCAAAATAGATCTCGTCGCCGTCGAAGTCGAGCAACTCGTGGAA
This sequence comes from Acidimicrobiia bacterium, assembly GCA_031383405.1. Classification (GTDB taxonomy): domain Bacteria; phylum Actinomycetota; class Acidimicrobiia; order Acidimicrobiales; family JANYDT01; genus JANMZO01. The sequence goes on from JANMZO010000267.1 coordinate 10,668, forward strand.
CACGACGCTGAGTCCACGTTGACGACACGCCTGCGCGGTCAACTCGGCGACCACATCGTCGGAATTCACGGTAACCAGGCGCTCGCCGAACAGCGACCGGAGCGAGGCGGCGGTCTCCCGGTCGTTGACCTCGGCGACCACCGGAGCGACGCTCAGCTCTGGGTCGACGGCCCGCAGGGCGAGGAGGGTCTTGACGGTTGCGGAGGGCCCGCTTTCACCTTCGATGATAATCACCGACCGACAATCCGCGTAGTTGACGATGCTGAGGTTTGCAATATCGGAGGGGTCACCCCGTCGGCACACAATCGTTGTTCCACGCGTATCGGGGATGGCGTCGCGGAGCGTTTCCTCCATCGCTTCCTTGTCGTGGAGCGCGAGGATGACGATGGCCGCGTTCTTCCGGCTCTCGTTGGCAATCGTAAGTTCACGTACCACTGCGCTGACCCGTTCCGACCACCCGAGGATGACCGTATGGTCGTGTTCAAGCACCGAACTGCGGCCTTTGCGCAAAGCCTCGATACGCTGGTCAACGGTGTTGGCGATCAGGCCGATCAAGCTGCCCGCAATGAAGATGCCAGCAAGCGTTACAACGAGCGTAAGCAGCCGGGTCGGCCAGGTGCCATCGGCCGCGAAGGATCCGGAGTCGAGAACGCGCAGAACCGACTGCCAGAACGCTTCGATCAGCGAGAGCTTCTTCCCACCGTTCACCCCGCCCATGCGGAACAGGGTGAGGATAGCTGCCGAGATCATGATGACGGCGAGGGTGAGGAGACCCAACCACGAGATAACCACCCAGGGACCCCTCGACAGCGCCGCGTCGAAACGGTATCGGGCCCGCGCCCCTACGGAGTTCCTAGCCCCGGCCCGTTCACGCACCGCCGGGTTCACGCGGGGCCTCGACTCCTCGGAAACCTTGGATCGCCCGAGCCGATTTCTGGCTTTGCCCTGCTGATGGAGACGAGCGGCGCTCGATGGGCTGTCTTTTTTGTCCGACACTGGTTGGGGACCTTTCCTAATTTGCCAAAGCAAGGGGGAAAGGCTAGCCACGTGCGAGGCCCCAATTCATCGGTTCGCCCGAATTTTGAATAAATTTGAACCAGGATTCGGTGTTGACCGACCCGCCAGGTGGCGTGTCCGGTCACGAACTGTCACAGGGGCCTGTCACACTCGACGCCATGACCGAAGCCGATTTCCATCTCGACCGGGTGCTCCGGGCTGTGGCCGGTCCTACGGCGTCAGCCCGGGTCGATCAGCGCGCCGCGGTTCGGGCGTTGGTCGACGATCGGGCCCGGGTACTCGTTGTCCAGGCCACCGGCTGGGGAAAATCTGCCGTGTACTGGGCCGCGACCTCAGCACTGCGAGCTGCCGGCGCGGGCCCGACCCTCATCGTCTCTCCCCTGCTGGCCCTCATGCGCGATCAGGTTTCCGCGGCCGAGCGCGCCGGGCTTCGGGCGGCCACGATCAACTCGACCAACCCTGAAGCATGGGATGAGATCCTCACCGAAGCCATCGGTCGCCGGCTCGACGTTCTCCTGGTTTCTCCGGAGCGGCTGGCCAACAGTCGCTTCGCGGCGATTCTCCCGAAGCTGTTGGGCGCGGCCGGACTCGTCGTTATCGACGAGGCCCACTGCATCTCCGACTGGGGCTTCGACTTCCGCCCCGACTACCAACGCCTCGCCAGATCTCTGGTCGGAGTAGCCGAAGGCACACCGGTGTTAGCCACAACCGCAACGGCCAACACCCGGGTGACCCTCGACGTCGCCGAACAACTCGGCAAGGACACGATCACATTCCGAGGGTCTTTGGCCCGGTCATCGCTTCGCCTTTCGGTCGTGCCCGGCCTTTCGGCGATCGAACGTTACGCGTGGGTCCACGAGGCGATCCGTGGCATCGGCGGGTCCGGGATCGTATATGCACTTACCATTGCGGAGACCGAGCGGCTCGCCGGATTCCTGGCCAGCCAAGGACACCGGGTGGCGGCGTACTCGGGCGCGTTGCAACCGGCCGAACGCGAGCGCGTGGAAGATCAACTCCGCCGAAATGAACTCAAAGCCGTTGTCGCAACTTCGGCCCTCGGGATGGGCTACGACAAACCCGACCTTGCGTTCTGCATCCACGTCGGCTCCCCTTCGTCACCTGTCGCGTACTACCAACAGGTCGGGCGAGCCGGGCGCGCGCTCGATGAAGCAGATGCGGTTCTGCTCCCGGCGGAGACCGACACCCAGATCTGGGAGCACTTCGCCACGGCGGGCGTGCCCGACAAAACCCGTGTGGCCGCGATCCTGGAGGCGCTCGGGTCGGGGCCGAAATCGGTTCTGGCCCTTGAGTCGACCACCGCTATCCGACGCGGTCGATTGGAAGGTCTCCTGAAGATCCTGGCTGTCGACGACGTTGTTGTTCGCGAGGGCTCGTCCTGGGCCGCCACCGGTACTACGTGGACATATGATGCGTTGAAGTGGAACAATCTCGCGGTCGTTCGTCAGACCGAGGCCGACCTGATGCGTTCCTACGCAAACGGTCGGAGCTGCCTGATGCGCACGCTGCAGATCGCGCTCGACGACCCCGATCCGCAGGACTGCGGTCGGTGTTCCGCGTGCACGGGTGAACTGCCGGCCCCCGGTGCTCGACCCTCAGCTGCAACTCTGGAAGCCGCCCGGGTATTTGCGCGCGGTCGCGACACGGTGATCGAACCCCGCAAGCTGTGGCCGGCCGGTTCACCCCGCAAGGGGAAGATCGTGGGCTGCCGGGAAGGCCGGGCGCTGGCGTTCGCCGACGACCCCGGATGGGTCAGCGAGGTGCAGAGCATCCGCAACGCGCCCGCCTCCGTCGACATTCTCGATGGCGTCGTTGCCGTGTTGAGTCGCTGGCGGTCATCGTGGGGGGAGCGGCCGGTGGCGGTCGTGCCGATTCCCACCCCCGGCCATTCACGCTTCACCCGGTCGGTCGCCGAACACGTCGCCGAGGTCGGCAAGTTGGCGCTAATCGACGCGATTGAGGTCTCGGGGTCGGCTCCGCTGTCCGATGTTCCATCCGCGGGTCAGGTCGCCGCCGCCTTCGATCACCTAAGTCTGCGACCCGGGGTGAGCGTGCCCGCAGGTCCCGTGCTACTTGTCGATGCGCTCTACCGCACAGGCTGGACCATGACCGTCGCCGCAACCCTGTTGCGTGAGGCCGGTGCGGGGGCCGTGTTGCCGTTGGTGGTGCACCGGCTCCCCTGAACCTTGCGTTGCGTCTATGGCGCCAAGACGGCGAGAGCACGTTGCGCCAGAGCCTTCACCGGTTCGTGGTCGTCACGGCCGTGCGGCTCCCACCCGGTGATCATAAGTGCACGTAGTGATTCGGAGGGCAGCGTTTCGATGGCGAGACCGATGGCCTCCCGGAGCGGACCGACGTTCTCTTCGCGTGAAGTGATGAGAGGCGTCACGGCGACCTCGGGCCCGTGGCCCACGATGATCAGCCCGGCCACCGCGTCGGGTCGGTGCCGGGAGAACAGCGCAAAGCTGTGAGCGTCAATCGAAGCGAAGTCGGCCATGCCGTCACGGACCGACAGAACACTCAGCGCGTGTTGGCCGGTGAAGGTCACCGGGCCGTTGCAGATGCCCGCCTCGGCCATCGCCCAACCGAGGCTGACCCACCCGGAGAGCGATCCATCATCGTTCGCAGCGGCTGGTGCTCCGGCGAATGCCCGTAGTCCGTCGGCCGACCGCGGGTCGCTCGATCGGGCCACGACAACCGACCGGTAGTGCCCGGGCCGCGCCGTGCCGGCTTCCACGGAAAACGAACCGAGCACGTGCACCGTCGGTAACTGCCGAACGATTGGATACCCGCAGGTTTGCGAGAGCAACAGGTCGTCGCGGAGCCAGTGATCGACCAGAGGACCGTCGGGTCGGGTCAAAGCGGAAGGCACCTCGTCGATCCCCATAGTGCGGGACTGTTCGGCAATCGCATCCCACAGGAGATCGGTATGCGCGCGTATCTCGGGGAAGTCGTACATCGGAAGGGACGCAACCCTCATGCCTGCGCCGCCCGTTCAAGGTTCTCCATGTGCGCGCGCATGACCGGCGCGGCCTCGGGTGCCGCCGGGTGAACGGGAATGCAGAACGGTCGAAACATGTATTGGCGGGCCACATCGCGGTAACCACGGTAAACGCCGGCACCGGCCACCGCGTATGAGTCGGAATCCAGCTGTTTCGCCAGAGCCGGCAGCGTGTACCACGCTGCGCCCGGGCGGGCGTGATGGGTGTGGTGAAGGTTGTTGAAGAGGTACAGCAAACCGAACGGCAGCTCAGCGTGGACCATCGCGGTGCGCGAAAGTCCCTCGGCCTCCCAACGATGTTCGGCAAAGGACCGCAACTTCATAAGCGACGTGGCACCCCAGATTCCGCCGACGAAATACTGCCAGACTGGAACACCGCAGATGCCGAACACCCAGGCGACCACGAAGGTGTTGACGCACACGTGGCGCAACCAGGCCTTCCGGGCTCCCCGGAGATCGGCGGCAACGTCACGGGCGCTGGTGATGAGAAAGCCACCGACGCTCAGCCACGGCCCGATGATCAGCCGGCCGACGAGCGTGCGGTTGATCCACCAGATCTTCTTCTTCCAGGCCGGCAATGCAATCCACGACGGGCCGTTGCGGTAGTAGCTCTCGGGGTCCTCATACGGATCGGTGAGGTACTCGTCTCGGTGGTGCCGGAGATGGAGCGCCTTGTACAGATCGAATGGAATCCAGAGAGTGAACGACACCAGACCAATCGCAGTGTTCAGGCGCGCGTCGCGGAACGGGTGACCGTGCAGGAGCTCATGCTGCATGGAACTCCACCACGCGGCCGACCAGGCCAGGCCGAGCAACAGCAGTGGTAGCGGAATCGACCGGTGGAACCAGGTCAGGGCCGCAAACATCGCCACGATGGCGACCGCCAGGGCAACGGTCAACCACTCGGTTCGCGCCACCGCCCTGGTTGACTCAACCGGTCCACGCACAATCTCACCACTCACAGACTCACCACTCACAGACACCACTCACAGACTGACCACCAACCGACTGACCACCCACCGACTGACCACGCACAGCACCCGACGCAACCTTCGACTCCCAACCGACACCCGGAGTTTTTCTTTCCGTCACACTCTCATAGAACGTCACAAACTCGTCGCGATCCAGGATGAAATAGCAACAAAACGCAGCACTTGCGCACATATCACCGCTAATGATGCGTAGACACCTCACTTGTTGTCCGTAAGTGTCGGATTTCTTCAGAAGGTGCGGGAAAACCGGTTGACTCGTACACTTCGCGCATGACCGTCGCCGTCTCCTCCCTGAAGTCGTTGCACGAAACCCACAGCGTCGCCTTCGACGATGCCGTTGACGCCGACGGCCATATCCTCGAGCCGCCGGACCTCTGGGAAGAGTACATCGACCCGAAGTTCCGCGACCGGGCGCTGCGCATCGTCGTCGACGAGAACGGTCTCGAAGAACTTGAGATCGGCGGGAAGCGTTCGATGATGAGCCGACGCGGGTTTCCCTCGACACTGGGCGCGATGGGGGCGCCCGACCTGGCCGACATGCAGAAAGATCCGGCCCGCACCTATCTCCGCGAGGCTCCCTACGGCTCGATGGACCCGGGCGAGCGCATCAAACTGCTCGACGCCGAGAATATCGACATCGCGTTTTTGTATACGACGGTCGGGCTGCTCTGGGAGGCCGAGGTCGACGACCCTGAGTTGTCGCAGGCGTACACCAAGGCCTACAACCGTTGGATCTGCGAGTTCTGCGCCGGGCAACCTCGCCTGATTCCGACCGCCCACCTGTCGCTCACCGATCCAGTCGCCGCGGCAAAGGAACTGGAGCGGGCGGTCGGAGAAGGAGCCAAGGGCGGCTATGTCGCTCCTTTCACCCACGACGGCCGTCCGCTCGGACACCCGAGCAACAACCCGGTCTTCGCCGCGGCGCAGGACCTTGGCGTGCCGCTCGCGTTGCATCCGACCTTCGAACCGCAATGGACGAAGGGCACGCGCATGGGCACGTGGGAGAACGTGAAGCAGTTGCGCCTGTTGGCGTCGGTCCAGGCCTCCGACGGCGTGCGCCACCAGTTCACCACGCTGTTCGATTACGGCGTGTTCGACCAGTTCCCCAGGATGAAGTTTCTCGTGCTCGAATCCGGCGGAGGATGGATCGGCTACTGGCTCGACCGCATTGACGCCGTGTACGGGCACACCTTCATCGGTGACCGAGTGCCACTCAAGCACAAGCCGAGCGATTACTTCCGCGAACAGATCTGGATCAGCTGCGATCCCGACGAGCGGATCATCCCCGCTCTGGCCGCCCGCTACGGCGTCGACCGTTTTCTGTGGGCCTCGGATTTTCCCCACGCGGACCACACTCCGGAATACATCCACGACCTCAATGAACTGGTCGGCTCGTTCCCGGAGGCCGATCGGCGCAAGTTCGTCGGCGACAACGCCCGCAAGCTGTTCGGCCTACCCGCCGGCCGCTGAGCGACCATCGCGCAGGTCGACCGGGTCGGAGGGGTCAGGACCAGTGCTCTTGCGCGTAAGTGCCCTCTACTGCGCCTTCGCAGAATTACGTTGACCGTCGGATCCGCCAGACGTTTCCGTAGAACCGCGTTGTCTTTCTTCGTCGACTTCAAGGCACTTCCGCTTCAGTGCATTACGTTCTGTTGCGCACTGCGATAAGGCATGCCAACTCGTAGACCGTCGTCGCTGCGGCCAACGACGTGAGTTCGGCATGGTCGTATGCCGGGGCCACTTCCACGACGTCGCCACCGATCAGGTTGATCCCGCTGAGCCGACGCAGGATCATGACCAGTTCACGACTTGTCATCCCGGCAATTTCGGGAGTACCGGTACCGGGCGCATGCGCGGGATCAAGGACGTCGATGTCGATCGACAGATAGACCGGGCGAGCTCCGACGCGGTCTCGGATCCGCTGGGCGACGACGTCGATCCCCAGGGTTTGCACGTCGTCGCAGGAAATTGTCCTGAAGCCGAGCGCAGCGTCGCGTTGCATATCCGACGGTCCGTATATCGGACCTCGAATGCCCACATGCATGGATGCGTCAGCGTCGAACAGTCCTTCCTCCGCCGCTCGCCGAAACGGGGTGCCGTGGGTGAAGCGCTCGCCGAAATAGGTGTCCCAGGTGTCGAGATGCGCGTCGAAATGGACGAGAGCGACAGGTCCGAAACGCCGGGTAACGGCTTTGAGGAGCGCGTATGAAATTGTGTGGTCGCCACCGATGGTGACGACCGAACCGACGGGATGTGGACCCTCAGCCGGGCCGAGCAGATCGCTGACCCGTCCCTCAATCGAGGCGAGCGATCCTTCGATCGAAAAGGGATTGCACGCTATGTCCCCGGCATCAGCGAACTGCATCACCGCAAATGGCTGAACGTCAAATTGCGGGTGATACGCAGGGCGCAAGGCCCGGGAGGCTTGGCGGACAGCCATCGGCCCGAATCTCGCACCGGGCCGGTAGCTGACGCCGCCGTCGAAGGGTGTACCGACGATCGCGACATCGCAATACGGAACATCTCGAAGCTCCGGAAGCCTTGCAAATGTCGATGAACCGGCGTAGCGCGGCATGATTGTCGCGTCGACAGGTTGGATCGGCGGCGTCTTTTCGTGGCTTGTCTCGGGCATGACCTGCACGCTACGCGCTAGCGAGTCCTGCGGGGCGCAACGTTTTCCAGGCGCCCGTCGGGTGGTTTCGACCGACCTCGCCCCGGTAGGGTCATGGCATGTCCCCTGACAGCGCTCCTACGCCAGCCGACCCACAGCCAAGAGGCCGATGATGGGCGCGCTTATGAATCGGGTCGCCCTCATCACGGGCGCGGCCGGAGGCATCGGTGGAGCTCTCTGCCGGAGGTTCGTCGCGGAGGGTGCCCGGGTGGCGGTTGTCGATCTCGACGCGGTCGCGGCCGGGAAGCTGGCGCGGGAACTTTCGCCCGACGGTTCCACCGCCCGGCCATACGGACTCGACATACGTGACATTGCCGCGGTCTACGGCACTGTCACATCGGTCGAAGAGGAACTTGGGCCGATCGATGTTCTCGTCAACAACGCCGGTTGGGACCTGGCTGGACCGTTCGTCGACAGCGATCCGGAGCTCTGGTCGAAGATCATCGCCGTCAACCTCACCGGCCCGCTCAACATGCACCACGCCGTATTACAGGGCATGACGAAACGCGGACGCGGCCGGATCGTCAACATCTCCTCCGACGCCGCACGCGTTGGATCCTCGGGCGAGTCGGTGTACTCAGCGTGCAAGGGCGGCATCATCTCATTCTCCAAGACCATGGCCCGCGAACTGGCCCGCAAACAGATCAACGTCAATGTCGTCTGCCCCGGTCCGACCGACACCACGCTGTTCCGCGACTTCGCCGGCGAAGGTGAATCGGGCGACAGGCTTCGTGCCGCGCTCACGCGATCGATTCCATTCGGCCGACTCGGCCAACCGGAGGACGTTGTCGGGGCCGTACTGTTTCTGGCCTCCGACGATGCCTCCTTCATCACCGGACAGGTCATCAGCGTGTCGGGTGGCCTGACAATGGCCGGTTAGCCCGGCACCCAGTCAGTTTGAAGGCTAACCGTGAACTATTCACAGCTATCCTTCAAACTGCGGCGGGGTTGACCGGGCTGAAACTATCCCTCGCCGAAACTGATCTGCGCGCATATCACCTCGCGTCTTCCCGGAAGGGTTCCGATTCCGAGGTGCTGGCGACGGAGCGACCGCTGAAGCACGAAACCCATCGACTCCGCAGCAGGCGCAAACAAACTACCCGGTGGGACGATCAGCCAGGGAGCAGCGTCCCAGGACAACCGCAGCAACGAGTCAACTATCAGAGCACCGGTCGTGTCGTCGTCTGCGACCACGGGACCGATCCCGTCATCCTGGGCGATGCCGTAACCAACCACCCGACCGTCGGCTCCGCAGAGCACAACGCTCCGGCCGGCAAAGAGATCCACGAGAAGCCGAAGCAACGAGGACCGGTCCGCACCGAACGCGACCGCGTCGTACTCCGTGACGCGGGTCAGCCCGATCTCCTCAATTGTCGAGCTGTGAAGACCGAGCGGCACTCCACGAGCGGGTCCGATATCCGTCGGGGCCAGAAAGAGCCGACTTTCGCCGTGGTCGACAAACCCCATGCGTTCGTAGAGCGGCGCCCCTTTGGCCGACGCATCGAGCACCGACCCGCAGCCAAGGGCGGTCAACCGATCCACCAGAGCCTGCGTCACGATCCGACCAAAACCACGCCGCTCCACATCCGGGTCGGTCGCTACGAGACCGATCCATCCGAACCCTCCACTTGGATACGCGACGTACCCGCCGACGCCAACCACGCGGTCAGCGTCACGCAGCAAAACCCATCCACCGTGTTCGACAGCCAGGAACCGTTCGACTCTGCTCCGGCGCGAACCGGATCCGTAGGCGCGCATAAGAAGTGCGTCTATCTCGTCGAGCAGCGTATCGCTCGGAGCCAGCACGTCTTCAACTTGCATAGTTCCCCTCCGTGGAAGACCGCGAACCGGGCGACAAGCAGGTTGGCCCACATCAGTCCCCGGCAGTCTCTCAGAAACTTCCGGCCGGAATCTCGTGATCGTGCTGTCGATCACCCGGGGCGTGGCTCTCGCCACAGTCGTTTGGCGTCTGACACGGAGCCGGGCAACGCCACCCAAGCTGAGCGTACAAGCCGACGGCTGACCACAAGCCTGCGGCCGACGATCAGACCGTCGGTTCCCGGCTCGGGGCGCGTTAGCGTCGCCGGGGTGACTCCCCGCCTGCTGAGACGATCGTCGTTCATCCGACCGCTACGGGACTTTCTTGCCAGGGAGACGGCTGGTGGTCTGATCGTCGTGCTCGCTGCCGCGGCCGCCCTGATATGGGCCAACTCCCCGTTCTCGGAGTCATACCACTCACTGTGGCAGACTCGCATCGGGCTCGACCTCGGCGGACACAGCCTGAGTCTCGATCTGCGCCAATGGGTGAATGACGGGCTCATGACCGTCTTCTTCTTCGTGGTCGGTCTTGAGATCAAGCGTGAGCTGGTCGAAGGTGAGTTGAACGACCGGCGAAAGGCGATCGTGCCCGTGGCCGCGGCCATCGGCGGCATGGCCGTTCCCGCCCTCATCTTTCTGGCCTTCAACGTGGGCACCGTCGGAGCGAAGGGTTGGGGTATTCCGATGGCGACCGACATCGCTCTTGCCATCGGTATCCTCTCACTCGCGGGATCGCGGGTTCACCCCGGGGCGAAGTTGTATCTGCTCGCCCTGGCCATCGTCGACGACATCGGCGCGATCATCGTCATCGCGCTGTTCTACGGAAAAGGCGGAGATCGCATCTGGCTGATCGCTGCGATCGCATCGCTGGTCGCCACACTTGCGATCCAGCGTTTCGGGGTGAACGCAATCACGGCCTATGTCCTTCTGGGCGTTTCCCTGTGGTTCTCCCTCCACGAGGCCGGCGTCCATCCAACGATCGCCGGAGTGGTCATGGGATTACTCGCTCCGACGAAGCCGGTGCTGCGAAACGAACTCATTGATGCCGAAGAGCTGCTCGACCTGTCATCCGCCGAGCACGCCATCGCAACCGTACGCATCGCGCGGTCATCGGTGTCGGTCGTGGAGTGGTTGGAGCATCAGCTCCACAGCTGGACGAGTTTGCTGGTTGTCCCCGTTTTCGCCCTCGCCAATGCAGGAATCGAACTTTCGGCAAACGGCATCGCCGACAGCTTCCGGTCGCGCACGACCTGGGGTGTAGCGCTCGGCCTTCTCCTCGGAAAGCCCATCGGCATTCTGCTGGCCACCTACGTGATCGTTGCCATCGGTGCCGGTTCGCTTCCCGAAGGTACGACCTGGAGCGATCTACGAGTCGCCGCCGTTGTGGCGGGAGTCGGGTTCACCGTGTCGCTCTTCGTCACCGAGCTGGCATTCAGCGGAGCGGACGCCGACCACGCGAAGATCGGAGTGGTGTTCGCTTCACTGCTCGCCGGAATCTGCGGGCTCGCATTGGCGTCTGTTGCGGAGCCGGGCACGGGCCGCTTCGACTCATCCGGCAACGGAGGCGGCCCGACCAACCGGCTCGATTAGCGTTTCAAACGTATGGTGACTCCATGGTGACGCCCGATTCTCCACCGACTGCGAGAGAGACCGGAAGCGTTGGCGGAACAATCAGCCCCGACGAAGTCAAGCAGGTCATCGTCATCCGTCGTGATCTCAAGATGCGACGGGGCAAAGAAATTGCCCAGGGTGCCCACGCTTCTTCGGCCTGGCTGGCGTTCATGGTGGCCGACGACGTCGATCCCCGGACCGGCGTGGCGACCGTGACGTTGGATGAAGAAGCCCTGGTGTGGATCACGACGTCATTTCGCAAGGTCACGCTGCAGGTGCAAACCGAAGAAGAACTGTCTGCGCTGCACACGGGCGCTCTCGCCCTGGGACTTCGGAGCCATCTCATCCGCGACTCCGGGAAGACCGAATTTGGCGGAGTACCGACGCTGACAGCCCTCGCCATCGGACCGAACCGGGCGGCCACGATCGATCGGGTGACGGGGCATCTTCCGATTTACTGATCGTGCCGATCGGGGTTCGTGGCTGCACTCCCTCTCCAACTAACGTTGGACCATCAACACCGATGACCAACCGCAGACGCATCGCGCGCTCGTGAACAGCGTCTCCCGGGGCGTCGTTGGAACCATCGTGGTGGCTGCGAGCGCCTCAGTTTTTGCGAACTGTTTTCACTACGTGCTCCATTGGGTCATCGAAGAGGCATTCGATTCATCGGCCGTGACCGTTGCCGCAGACAAGCCCAGCAGGTGGGTCGTCTTCGCGGCCGTCCTTGGAAGTGTGGTCGTCGCGGCGTACCTGGGGCGGGTCGCGACCCGGCGCACGACGAACCTGGGCCACACGGCGATGGCCGCGTGCGTGCAGGACGGCGGCCCACCGGTGAACCTGACGGGCTCGCTGATCCGGGCCGGCGGCACCTGGCTGGCCATGGCCGGGCTGAACTCAATCGGACGCGAGTCCGCCATCATGGAAGTCGGCGGCAGTTTCGGAGGCACGTTCGCCGGTCGGTTCGGCCTTTCGAAAAGTCAACTCACTGCGGTTGGGGTCGGGGCCGCCTTCACCGCTGCGTATCACGCTCCGGTTGCAAGCCTGGTGTATCTCTACGAGGTGATCGCGAGAAAACGAGACGCCCGCTTCATTCCGTATCTCGTCCTCGGGGCGGTCGTGTCGCACGCGATTTCCGTGAAGGTCTTTCATCGACCGCAGATCTTTCACAACGGCCACCACCCGCTGTCGGTCTCATCAATGTGGCGGGTGGGCGTCATCATCGTTCCCGCCGCTCTCGCAAGCATGCTCTTCATGAAGATCCGATCGGTTCTTCGCGAGTGGGCCGCGCCGTTGAATCCATGGCAGAAGTCGGTCGCGTTCGGAACGCTCGCCGGACTCGTCGTTTCGCTGCTTCCGATAGCGGCAGGCAACGGCATGGAGGCTATTCGAACGGCGACGCCATCGGCATCGATTGGACTCGGCCTTGCGCTCCTCTTCGGCAAGATGGCCGCCACCGCCACCTCACTCGAATCCGGTGCCCCCGGGGGCCTGTACTCCCCGTCGATGGCAATCGGGGCCGGAGCGTCGATCCTCACCATTCATCTCATCGAGTGGTTCGGTGTGACCCCGGTGGGCGACTACTGGGACGCCATGATCCCCGGAATGGCCATCGCGATAGCCATCGCGACCAACGCCCCGTTCACCGCGATCGCGTTGGTGACGGAGTTGACGTCGGACATCTCCGTACTGCCCGTGGTCGCAGTTGGCGTCCTACTCGGTGTTTTGGTGGAGAGAACCGTGAGTCGGCAGGGTTTTGCGAGAAGGCCCAGGGTGAGACGTTTCCGCAGTGACCCGGTTCAGGGACGGCCTGAGCGGGTCTGAAACGGGTCGATAGGTTCATTTCTCTGTTTCGCCTGTGAAAATCTTCGGGAGTGACTTTGCTTAGCCCGGCAAACGTGGCAGTTTGGAGTATTAGCTCGCATCTCCGTTCCCGTCCGGCGTGGACCCGTATCGCAAGCCTTGCTTTGGCTTCTCTGTTCGTCGCGGGTTGTTCAGCGACCGACGACGGATACACCTACGTGAAGAACTCCAAAGAAAACCTGTACTTCAAGCTTCCCGACGATTGGGGCCGCTTTCCGGTCAAAGCTGAGGCCGTCGTCGACCGCCCCAAGCCAATGAAGGGTATGAACACCCGGTGGGCGGTTGAGTTCGACGGGTCGAAGACGCCGACAAGAAAGAACGTCAGTGAACTCTTCACCGATTCACCGGTCGGCTACAGCGAGGCATACGCGCTGAGCAACACCGGTCAGGACCAGATAAATGAGAAGACCCTGCGGTCGTTGGTAGTCAGTGAACTGGTGACCGAGATGACCGACCCGTTCGACCTTCTCGATCAAGCCCCCGACCGGATTGAGATCGTGGATTACAAGCGGATCCGCAACAAGTCGGGCGTGTGGGGCGATAAGATCATCGTCAACGTGAAGATCGATCCCGACGCAAGCGGAAAACTGCGTTGGCTGACGATCGGTCAGAAGGTCTACCTCGACCGAAATGCCCAGACACTCCGGCGCCTCGTGGTCAGGTGCTCGGCGTTGTGTTACCGCAACAACCGTTCCTCGATGGACGCAGTGCTCAATTCGTTCGCGTTCCGCCCGTAAGCGGAAGCCCTGAACGTTTGAGCTGATTTCGACGTAAGCACAAGGACCAGGACCGAGAAAGAACAGCGACGACATGGCACCTACGACATCGATGTATCCCATCAACGCCGTCCATATTCCGCCACCCCAAAAGGACAGGGTCCCGAGGGTGCGTCGCAAGATGATGTTCTTCGACCGGATCAAGGTCCTGCTGATCATCGCTCTGATCCTCGCCTTCGGTGCCGCGAAGCAGGCAGCCGACATCCCGATTCTTTCGTTCCGCGAAGCGCTTCAGGAACAACTGCAGGCCAAACAGTGGCTTCTCTGGCTCGCCGGGCTTGAGGTGATCCGCCAGGTCCACTATCTCGTTTCCAACAAGTCGAGGGGTTGGAACCACTTCTGGAGTTGGAAGGTATTCGGGGGCTGGGACCGATTCTGGGGTCGCCGCAACCAGTGGTTGCGGTTCCGCCTGGGCCGCATCTTCAGGACCCTGGTCTGGGGAACGCTTATCGTCTTCTGGCTCGCGTTTCTATGGAACATGCGTCCGCTCGACGCACTCGTGGCCGCTCCGGGCAAAATTTGGAACAACGCATTCTCCACTGGCGGCCAGATGCCGTTCATCATCAGCGTTGCATTCACCCTCATGTTCGGCATCGGCCAGTTCGTCGCGATCTTCTGGTTCATGTCGCGCGGCGGCGTCGACACGTACATGCCAGACGAGATCGACACACGCTTCGATGATGTCTGGGGCCAGGACAAGGTTCTCGAAAAGGTCCGGGAGAACATCATGTTCCTCGACGACCCTGACAAGATCGAAGAAAAAGGCGGCCACGTCCCCAGCGGAATTCTTCTCTGGGGGCCGCCAGGAACCGGCAAGACACTCATCGCCAAAGCGGTCGCCGGCGAGACGGGTCGACCGTATGTCTTCGTCGACCCGGGCGCCTTCCAGGCAATGTTCATGGGCGTCGGCATCATGAAGGTGAAAGCACTCTTCAAGAAGCTCCGCAAACTCGCGCTCCGCCACGGCGGAGTGATCGTGTTCTTCGACGAGGCCGATTCACTCGGCAGTCGGGGAGGCACGGTGGCCGGTGCATCGACAGCGCCAGTACCCACGATGTCCGCACACTGCAACGGCGCACACTATGTGAGCGAAGGAACCGCAGAGTTCCTGTATTCCATGCAACGCCAGCAGACCCCGCAGGCTGCTACCGCTGAGGCGAACGGCGCTGCGTCGCGCATCCGACAACTCGTCATGGGTGGCATGGGCGGCGGAGGCGGAATGGGCACGCTCCAAGCCCTTCTGACGGAACTTTCCGGCCTGGAAAAACCGAAGGGATGGGTCGGTCGCCGAATTCGGAACTTCCTTGGTATGCCCGGCAAGAAGCCGCCGAAGTACCGGATTCTGATGATGATGGCCACCAACCTCCCCGACGCGCTCGACCCGGCCCTTCTCCGCCCGGGGCGACTCGACCGGATCTACAAGGTTGACTACCCCTCGGTGGCTGGCCGTAAGCGTACATATGAAGGTTACCTAGACAAGGTGCGCCACGCCATCACGCCGGAACAGGTCGAACGCATCTCGCTGATGTCCCCACGGGGAACCGGCGCGCAGATCAAAGACATAGTCAATGAGTCGCTCATCGTCGCGATGAAAAACGACCGCGACACGGTCACATGGCCCGACCTTCTGAAGGCCAAACAGCTGAAGACGTACGGCATGGCCGACGACGTTCATTCCGTTGCTCTGGAACGCCACGGCGTCGCCCTTCACGAGGCCAGCCACGCAGTGGCGATGAAGCTCCTGAAGAAGCAGGAAATGATCGACGTCGCGACGATCGAGCCGAGAGGCCAGGTCGGTGGGTTCGTCGCCCCCGTACCGATGCAGGAACAAGGTTTTCCGTGGAAATACCTGCAGGAAGATGAAATCGTCACGTTCCTGGCCTCGCTGGCCGGTGAACGACACTTCTTCGATGGCGACAACTCGGTCGGTGTCGGAGGCGACCTCGGCGCCAGTACGACGCTGGCCATGGCGATGGAAGGATACGCGGCCATGGGCGGAACACTTGCATCCCATGGGGTGCTCTTCGCCGTCGACGCCGACAAGACCCGAACCGTGTTCAACGAAGCCGTGGAGAAGCGCCTCCAGGAACTCTATGCCCGGGCGCAAAAACTGATTGCCGACAACGAGCACATGGTGATGGCGGTCTCCCATGCACTCGAGCAGCATCACACGATTTCCGGCGAAGACGTTGATGCCATCTTCAACGGCACCCAGGGCCCACTCGCTGACGGCGCATGGTACCGGACCCACGAGTTCCGCGTCGCATACCACCGCTACCACGAGAATGCGCTGGAGGCCCATCGTCGCCAGGGAACCCTCGACATGCCGCTCCCCATGCCGGGCCAGGTCGTGATCCTGAGTGCCGGAGACATGGCCAGCCTCGGTGTTGTCGGAACCTACGCACCGGCCATCGACAAAGGGTCGTCGGTCTGGGCTCCTCCGCGGTACACCCCGCCGAGCGAGAACTCCTCCCAGAACGGGTCCACCGGGAGCGCCGGCGGATCCAATGGCACCGTCGAGCACGGAAACGATGATGTACAGCCGGAGACCAATCGCACGATCGACCCCGGCACCGGCATGCCGTAGCCGGCTACCTGGCTCGGTGGAGCCGGCAACCGTGATCAGTCGAGCGACTGATCGGCGGGCACGGCGATTGTACAAATCCGACGTTCTCGCTGTCGGTCAACGCCAAGACGGCGTAGCGGTCGATGCGGTCCACTTGACGCATGACCGATCTCCATGTCGCGACGCCTTTGTTTCCTTCAACGGCGGCAGACGCCCGGTCCACCGACGAAGAACTGCTTGCGATATGCATAGCGATGGTCGAGCGTTGGCTGGCCGAGGCGGACTCTTACGGGCTGAAGATGTCGGGGAAGGCGCGCCGTCGGGCCAAGCGCATCGGGATGGTGGTAAAGGACCAGTCGACCGCTGACGTGATGATGGCGCTCACCGATGAAGTCCTGCGCATCGAGAACACCAGGGCGGCCGCGCTTCGATTTGCCCAGGTGATGAAGTCGCATTCGACAGCCCTTCCCTTTGTCGACCGGATCCTGCTGGCGGGCGGTGCGCGGTTCGCTCCGAGGTTCCACCGGATCATCATGCCGTTGGTCGTGTCGCGTCTGCGCAGAGAGACCTCGGCCACCATCATTTCCGCGGACCGGCGAGGTCTTGACCGGCATCAGGAGCTCCGGCGGGCCAAGGGTTTCGTGCTCAACGTCAACCGGTTGGGCGAAGCGATTCTGGGGCACGGCGAGGCTCGCGCCCGGCGCGATGCGGTGGTCGAAATGATGAACCGGCCGACAACGACCCACGTCTCGATCAAGCTCAGCGCCATTGCCGCGAACATGAGCGCGCTTGATTATGCGAAGACCATCGAACGCCTGGCCGGAGAACTCCGACCGGTGTACGAGGCAGCGGCGGCTGAGGGTGTGTTTGTCAACCTCGACATGGAGGAGTACCGGGATCTTGCCATCACGGTGGCTGTATTCAAACAGGTACTCGATGAACCGGCATTCCATACGCTGACCGCGGGAATCGTATTGCAGGCCTACCTTCCGGACAGCCACGCCGCCGCTGAGGAACTCGGCAACTGGGCGGTTGAGCGCATGAAAGCCGGTCGCGCCCCGATCCGAATCCGTCTGGTCAAGGGGGCCAACCTCGGAATGGAGATGGTCGATGCCGAACTCCACGGGTGGGCAACGGCAACCTACTCCTCGAAGCTCGACGTCGATGCGAGTTGGAAGCGCCTGCTCGACTCGCTGCTCGATGCAAGATTCGATGGTGCGCTGACCGTCGGAGCGGGAAGTCACAACCTGTTCGATGTTGCATGGGCCCTGCTCAAGCGCGATGAACTGGCTACGCGCGGTTTCGCCGAACGACTCCGCTTCGAGATGCTCGAGGGCATGGCGGAAGCGCAGGCACAGGCGGTGCTGGCCTCGGCCGGTGATCTGCTCATGTACACACCGGTTGTCGACCGGGTGGATTTCATTCCGGCCATCGGCTACCTGACCCGCCGACTCGATGAAAACACGGGTCCCGAGAACTTCCTACGTGCGCTTATCGACCTCAAAGCGGGTACCCCGACCTTCGCCGATCAGGCGCAACGATTCTCCAATGCCGTCCGGTGTCGTCACACGCTTTCAACCGGGTCACGTCGGGCGAATCGGCCGATCCCCGACGAATCAACCCCCACGATGTTCGCAAACGCATCCGACTCCGACGTCACGCAGACCACGCAACGAAACGCTCTCATCGAAGCCGTCA
>JANMZO010000292.1:0-18553 GCA_031383405.1 Acidimicrobiia bacterium
GACCACGTGCGCGAGATGGGTCACTGGCGAACACACGACGGACAAGAAGTCGACCTCGTCACCGAAACCCACGACGGCAATGTCATTGGTTTCGAGATCAAAGCTGGCAGAGAAGTCGATCAAAAGGCGCTTCGCGGCCTCATCGCACTTCGCGAGACGCTCGGTGACCAATTCCAAGCAGGCTTTCTACTCAACACCGGCACCGAGGCCTAACGGATCGACGACCGAATCCACGTTTGCCCAGTCGACCGACTGTGGCAAACCAACCACATAGCGACACCAAGTCCGCAACGGCCCCGTACTCGACGCCACGACCGAACCTTCGTGCCGACGAGGTGACCGCCGTCGACCAAATTCCACCGCCAACTACTCCAATGCTGAACACGCTTGGAGCAAACTGGTAGAGCGGTCTACGTACGTCGCGCTTAGCAACGAGGGGTTCGGCACGTCATGTCGGACTCGAAAATCAACCCAAAAAGTCGGCGAATGGTCGAGCATCACCTTCGAGCCCCATTCAGCGCCGAAAATCATTTCCGCTTGTCAACGAGGGTATTGGTTGTAGGCAGGTTGCTCCGGTCTACCATCGCCCGGAACGCAGCAGGCACCCTCGAAAGGGTGCCTGACCTGCGGTTATACTTGGAGCGAAAGACGGGATTTGAACCCGCGACCCTCACCTTGGCAAAAAAAAGGTGAGGACGACCGTCCACCACGTCCATCGGCTTCGATTCTGTACGCCCACGTCCACGATTTGTCCACCAGACACGCCCCAGTCCAGCCAGTTCGTAGACCGGTCTACGTACGCGCTCTTACTATTTATGACACGGCCATCGAACCCGCGAATGCAGCGCCAACTTCCTTCCGGCGGGTCATATCCACGGTTTCCTTCGAACAACCCGTAGTGATATCGTGAGATATCTGAAGGAGGCAACATGGCCGACATCCTCATCCGAGAAGTACCCGAAGATGTGATCGCCGCGATCGACGAAAAAGCGCAACGCCTCGGTCTTTCGCGAAGCGAATACCTCCGACGCACCTTGGCCCGTGAGCGCGATGCCCAATCGTCGGCAGTCTCAGTCTCCGACCTTGCACGCTTTGCCGACACGTTCGCAGACCTCGACGATCCCGAGGTCATGGGCAGCGCCTGGCGATGACCGGATGGCTAATCGATAAGTCTGCACTCGTCAGACTGTCAACCAGCCCTGATGCCCAAGAGTGGGCCTTGCGAATCGAACGCGGACTCGTACGCATCAGCACCGTAACCAGACTTGAAGTTGGCTACTCCGCAAGGTCCGGTGCCGACCTCCGAACGGCGATCACACGACCTCCACTCAAGTCGATGCCCGTGGAATACCTCACCCCAGCCATCGAAGACCGCGCCATCGAAGTGCAGGCCGCGCTCGCGGACCGAGGACAACACCGCGCCCCATCAATTCCCGATCTACTGATCGCCGCCACAGCCGAACTCTCGCAACTCACCGTCCTACACATCGACAAGGACTACGACCTCATAGCCAACATCACCGCACAACCAGTCGAACGCCTGATCCAGACCTAGACGCCGGCACCCGTCCGCACTACACCACTGCGACCAGTCCTAGAACGACGAATCCTCAGCCGAGGCCGAGGCCGAGGGTTCTGCTTTGGAGCGGAAGATGGGATTCGAACCACCGACCCTCACCTTTGCAAAAAACGTGAGGATGGACCGTCCTGCCAGTCCATGACCTGCGGTTGCGTGCTCCTGCGCCCACATTTTGTCCACCAAATGAGCCCCCGTCCAGGCAGTCCGTAGAGCCGTCTACGTACATGCGCTTACTTTCGTTTCGAGTTCGAGGCCGACTCATCGGGATCCCTGGGCCAATTACACCGAGTCCTCGGTCCACGGCCCGCTTCCACCGATGCGCTCCGGCCTGATCCGCAGCACCCACCCCACAGGCGCACCGGGCGGCGGGAACGAGACACCGGGGCCGAGAAAGCGCGGCGCGAGCAGCGCAAGGAGTTCCGGCGCTCCGCCCTCCACAATGCGCGCCGTACCGTTGATGGCCAGATAGTCGCGCAGCCCAAGGCGATTACGGCCCGATCCTTCGATCGACACGACCACCCGGGGGTCTCGGGTCACGTTGCGCAGCTTCTGATGAAAGCGCAGGTGGCCGACGACGATCTCTCCGTTGTCTACGCCCGGCCAGATCAGCGAAACCTGTGGGCTGCCGTCGACGTTGATCGTGACGAGATGTGCATTCGCACCCGACTCGATGAGGTTGACTGCGGTTTGCGGGAGGAGTGTCACTCCCCCACATTAGCTACTTCCCCCGGAAGAAGTCCGTGGTGCGGTTGTAGGCCTGGGCTTCGTTTTCGAGGGCGTCGTCGTCGCTTGTTGACGTGTTCGTGAGCGCTCTGAGTAGCCGTGTGGGTTGGTGGCAGGTTGGCGGTGTTGGTGAGCGTCATTGTCGGAGCCCCTTGAGTTTGGTGAGGTTGTAGGTGAACACGCCGTGTCCACACCAGATCCGTGCGACGTCGTGGCTGCGGAGATCCGGGCGGTCAACACCAGTCCGCAGATTTCCGGGACGAGGCGGGCCGGGACACCACCGAAGAACTCGAACGACGCGACATGCGTTTCGGCGGCGAACGGAAGCGCGGCATGTGACTTTCAAAATCCCGACTACGACGCTTAAGAAGGACCAGCAGGTTGACCTCAGAAGTGTCAGGGCCGCGTCAAGTTGTCGCGCTCGTGACCGCTCGTTGCCCTTGGACGCTTTTCAGAGTGGCACGAAAGCGGAACGAAACGCCGAAACGATCGGCAAAACGGCGCCAGAAACGCAGCAGGCACCTTCAAAAGGGTGCCTGAGCTGCGGTTATACTTAGAGCGGAGGACGGGATTCGAACCCGCGACCCTCACCTTGGCAACGTGCGGACGATCGTCCCCCACGCCCGCCAACTGCGATTACGTACGCCCACGTGTACGATTTGTCCGCCCAATACGCCCCGGTCCACCCAGTTCGTAGACCGGTCTACGTATGCGCGCTTACTATCGAGCTGAGTTCGAAGCTGAACCGTCCCAGCGAAGTTCACGTCCGTTCGAGAAGCCATTTCTCGAACGCAGCTGGCGCAATTGTTGGAGGTCGCTGTTCGTCCCAGTCGAGGAGGTCATCGTCGCCTGTAACGATCCAAACAGCGGCGTGTTCTCGCGCCAAAAAACCAAATAGTCATCATCGGCATCGCGTGTCGCAACCGCGATCTCCGACGGATCAGGTACCTGATTCGGCAGAATAGAGATCACTTCGACGAACTCGCGGACGTCGTCGGCGCTGATTCGCTTGCGCAAGCGCGGACGGTCGAGCACATCACTGATCTCGCCGATCATTCTCGGACACACGATGACTTCGAACGACGCCCGGCCCGACATCCACTGCTCAATCAGCCGCGTCGAGGTTCCGCGCCCGATTGCGGCCGACACGAACACGTTCGCATCGATGACGACGCGAACCGGCTCAGCGGGCACGCCGACGTCGAACTTCGCGTGTCTCCTCCACGGCCAAGCGCATCGCCTCTTCTTCGTCCAACGGCGAGGTCGCAGCTCGTCCAGCCATCGACTCACGGGCAGAACTCGAGAAGTACTCCCACGCCGACTGACGCGTCATACCAAGCGAGTCACAAATCTGATCCCACGACACACCCGCCCTCCGTGCATCAGCAACGAACCGACGACGAAGCTCACCCAACTCAGCCTCGGTCCGCGTCAGCTCACGCAACGCTTCCAACGGATCGGATGGCAACTTACCAAGAACAACACTCACAACGTCAGGCTACCCTGACACCGCAGCTTGTGCAAGGGGTTGCACTTTCGCGGCTTCGAAGCATCGTGCCGCTGACCTTATAGCGGACACGACCCGACGACCAGACCACTGTCGATGCACGCTCAATGTCGTGCTCGTGATGGGCTCGAAGGATCGTGAGCGTGTCTGCGTCGATATCGACACAGTTCGCGTTCGGGCACTTCCCCGCTCGTGCGTTCGCCAAACACGGGCTCCGAGCTATCAGCCCAGGATCGCTCGTCGCTGAGCTCGACCGCGACGATCCTGAACAGATTGATCAAGCCGTTCAGTCGCTCGCCGTCGACGGAAGAACCGGGCTGAGGCAAGACGAGCCGTCTTCCGCTGGATCAACTGGTACAACACCCGCCGACTGCACTCCAGCCTCGGCTACGTCGCACCCTTCACCTGGGAACACAGGTACCAGCAAGCGTCATAACCACTGTCTGCTCGACGGGGAGATGCCTATTCGCCGATTCGTGTTCCCTGACAGATGCTTGATCTCGAGCGCCAGCGGCGGTGACGTCGCGAGAGATCAGGCAGTCCGACACGGCGCGCAAGTGGCTCGTGGATGTGTCGACGATTTTGCCGTCGCAACCAGCCGCTCTACCCAACCCAAGCGTGTGTGGGTTTGAGCGGCGTCGGGCAGGGGTACACAGCACGCAATGGACGACACCGTCGAACCCCTTCCCGAAATCCGCGAGCTCATCGAAAATGCCCGCCAGGCTCGCGTCTTCTCCTACGTCCCGTACTCCAGGTTCGCGATGGGAGCCTCGGTTCGCTTCGACGGTGGACACATCGTGCCCGGGGCAGTCGTCGAGAACGTGTCGCTGGGGCTGGCCATGTGCGCCGAGCGCGTTGCGCTATTCGCTGGGGTCGCGCTCGGGCACGGCAAGCCATTGGCGCTTGCTCTCGTCGCCCCGCGCACCGATGGCGCGTTGACGTACCCGTGTGGAGCCTGCCTGCAAGTCGCCCTGGAGTTAGGTGGGCCGGATCTCGTTGTGCTCGCCGCAGCCGCTGACACCAGGTCATTCGAGCGCCGGACCGTGGGTGAACTGCTCCCGCATGCGCCCCGCAAGGCGCGCTCACGCGGTCACCAGCTAGAGGCGTAGCGATCGCTGCGACCGTGATCAGGTCACTCGGTTGCTGTGCGGTTTACGAGTTCGCCGCAGCGGCAACCTTGCACGCGAATCTGCCCCAGGGAGATTCGGACATATGGCGGATCTGGCGCGACTCGCGATGGACTACTTGCCGCACAATCGATACCCAGCTTCAGCTCAAGGTCGGTTGGGACGACACGCTGATCGAGACGATTCGTTCGGTCGACGCAGCCAAGCCGGCGATCATGGACTGCCCAGTTGGCGATCAACGCAACAGCGCAGGACCCCCAATGTCCGACGCCGCGGCTACCTCTTCGCCCCTGGAGCCTTCCGCCGCCAGGTCCCTCCCGATCCGTTCGGCTGTTGCCAGCAGGGACATCACCCTCGCCGCCCGGGCATACACCTGGGGCTTCGACCTATTCCACATGGACTCGGACGTCATCGCGCCTCGCGTCGACCGTGACGGATCCTTAGTTGGGCTCCCGAGATCCGGACGGTGCTGCGGTCCTTCCCGTAGAGCCGGCCCCTCGTCGAGTCTCGATCGTTGATCCCGACGATCATCGTGACTTCGGACCGGCTGCCCTCGGCGAGCATCGGACTCTTCGCGAGTTTGCGGCTGAAAAGGCAATGGGTTTGACCGGGGCGGCGCCCGGCGATCGCCTGGAACCTGCGCAGGAACTTCAGATCGTGCTCGAACTCGACACGGATGAGATTCCGTTGCTGGGCGATTACGAGTTCTGGGTCTTCGTCGTTCTGGACCGTCACGACCGAGAACTCATCCGTCAAGAAATTTTTGACCGACATGTTTTGGATGGGCGATCGAAAACCGTCGTGGTTACCGCTCGTTTGATTGCCGACCAACGAAGTACGTTCTTTGGCCGAAATCGTTGAGAACTGGTTGGGGGAACCGCTTGGTTCGCGAGCTCAACGACGCGTGGGTATCGTCCGTTCGATGAACCGTTCGCTTTGCCCTACCGAAAGCGACGTTGGAAGGTCTCGGTCTTGGTTGCCCCGGCCGGATCGGTCGATACGAAACGGACCGAGGTTCCGTCGACGGTGTACTCGATGCGGTAGACGCCACCGTTGAGGTGGTACTCGAGTTTTGACGTCACCCCGTCGGTGGTGAAACCGGTGATTGTCGCTCCCCGAAGCGGCTCACCCGGCGGGCGCATCGGCGGGGTTGTGGGCTGCGGCTCGATGCCATCGTTCTGCACGCTTACCTTGCCCCGTATTCCTCCGTTCACATACGGAAACGTCAACGTGGCGTGGTAGTGGTATCCGTCAACCGGATCAGCGTGACCGTTGTATTCGTCGAGCGCTCGCACCGGTGATCCGTCGGGTTCGGTCAGCCCATACATCGGGTACCCGTCGAGCGCGAATGCGATTGGGGTCTCGGGGTCGGTCACGCTCTGCAGATGAAGGGGAGCGGCGTGGTAGTGGTAGTCGTCGGCTCGGCCGCAGTGGCCGCCCCACTGGTCAAGTTCCCCGAAGAGAAACGCGTCGTCGCCACGGTTGTTCAGAGCGTTGAAGATCGGGACGCCATTGACGGCGAGCGCTATGGCTCCTCGATAGAGCGCGCGGCGTGCAGAGAGCGGAGTGTCGGAGAGGACGCCCTTCAGCGGTAGACGCCACGCGTTCGAACCAGAGAACGGCTGGGGCAGCGGGACCTGCTGTTGCCAGCTCGTGATGCCGACCATCATGTTGTGCTCGGGGAGTCCGGTCGATTCCACGACCACTTCGGAGGTTGTTCGGGTGGCGCGCACCGTCTTCGGGAACAGCGTCCACGGGTCTTTCGCCGCCTTGCTTGACCCGGCCTTTGTCGTCGTGGCCGCGTTCGTTGCTGATGGGGTCGTTACTGACGGGGTCGCCTTGGTCGACTTCTTTTTGGTCGTGGTTGCGCGCTTCTTCGGTGTCGATGCAGCGGCCGCAAGCGGGGCGCCGGCAACGCCACCGGCGACCCCGGCGGCGAGGAGGTAGAGAAAGCGGCGGCGGGTTAGTTCGGCCTCGTCGAGTGCCGTCTCGCCATGGTGGTGGTCGTCGTCGTGGAGGTGCACATGCGGAACCCCGCTGGTGTGCGGGTGCGAGTGGTGATGGTCGTGGGTACGGTTCGCCATGATGCCCATTCTTAAGGTTGTGCGACGGTTGTGCGGAACAGGACGGTGTTATCGAGGACGAGGTCCTTGCTCCAGATGAACGACGCGCCGCTCCAATCCTGGCGGTCAAAGTCGTCAGCATGGGGCTGCACCTGTTCGCGGGTGAACACGGACGCAGCAGTCCACGCACTCGCATCGAACGAGGGCGCGAACCACGTCGATGGCGTGACGATGTTGTCGACCTTGCACTCGGCCGGAACCGCGAGGCATCGATCAAGGTTGAGCGGTCCACGCGAAACGACGAGGGTCTTCCATGTCGACGAGGTTGCGACACCGTTGGAGAACCGGGCGATGAGGCCGCCGTCGCCGACCTTCGTATTGTCGTACTCGAGTCCGGTGACCGGGTCGGCGTAGTCCTTTGCCACGATCGCGATCGTCATCGGATACACCGCTGGGAACGACACGGGGATCACGTCAAAGGGTTTGAACGGCGTCGGGTCTGTGGCGATCAGAGCGCCGTTCACGTAGAGCTGGAACCAGTTGTCGGCATAGATCACGCCGGTCACCGTCGCCGCGTTCTGCGTCGGGGCCACAGATGACGGCGGCGACGATACCGCTGGGCGAACGGGCGGGGCGGTGGTCCCGGCCCGCTCATAGGTGACCGTCATCGAAGAACTTGCGAGCGTCGTCTTGGCTATCGCACTCAGCAACACGTCACGACTCACCGCTGTGCCCGGCGCGAAGGTCGGCGCCTTCGACAACGCGTAGACGGTCAACGTGTACGGCTTCGGGCCGGGGCCTTTCGAACACGGTGGCGCGTATTCGTTGCGGCCGTTGACACTGTTCGTGCCGAGAGTCCCAATCCGAGTTGATGCTTCGTCGAGACGATCGACGGTGCTCGGAATTGCGTAGACAACCCAGTACCAGTGCACGTCACCGGGTCCGGGTACGTGGTGCATGGCCACGGCGAAACTCTTCGCCTCCTTGGGGGCACCGGTCCAAGAAACCGAAGGATTGGACGAGGCCCCGTCGCAGGTGAAGCGGATGGGCAACGTACCGCCGCCGGTCATCGCGGGGCTGGTGAGTTTGAACGTGCTCGCCTTCATTGAACTTTTTGCCGTTGCTGCCGAGGTCGGTGTCCCGGTACTGAGAAGTCCGAACACGCCGACCAGCGTGGCAACCACAACTGACGCGTGCCACGTTGATCTGGGTTTGGGGCGATCGAGCCGAGTAGTGGTCATAGCTGCAGGGTACGGGGCGATTCTGGAAGTTCGCTGAACGAAACGAGGGGTTGGGCCTAGTGATCTCCAGCGTTCCTTGAGGTTCGGCCGGTAGCCTGCGGGTGATGGGTGCCCCTGCTTCCGGCGCGTCGCTTCTTCTTGTCGAAGACGACGACAGCATTCGCGAGTTGCTCGCGAGCGCGCTCCGCTTCGGTGGGTATCGCATCGAGACTGCGGCGACCGGGCCCGACGGGCTCAACGCGGCGGTCGCTCGGGAATTCGACTTGATCGTGCTCGACGTTGGTCTGCCTGGAATCGATGGGTTCGAGTTGTGTCGCCTTCTTCGCCAGCGTGGCGATGTCACTCCGGTCATCTTTCTGACGGCCCGCCGCGAGGCCGAAGACCTTCGCACTGGTTTCGAAGGGGGAGGCGATGACTACGTCGTCAAGCCGTTCGGTCTCGAAGAGCTGACCCTGCGGATCGATGCTGTGCTTCGGAGAACTCGGATACCAAACCAGGTGGAGCGCTCCGTCCTGCGCTGTGGTGATCTGGCCGTCGACGAGGCCGCCCGTCGAGTCCACCAGGGAGACCGCGAGGTGAAGGTCACGCCGACGGAGTTCCGGGTTCTTGCCGCCCTGCTTGCATCACCCGGTGCCGTTCTCTCGAAGTCGCAAATCTTGGAGCGGGCGTGGGGGTACGACTTCGACGGTGATGAGCGGATCGTCGAAACCTACGTCAGTGCCATCCGTCAGAAGCTGGATCCGAACGGCAGCGCGCAACTCCACACCGTGCGTGGGTTCGGCTACACGATCCGGACCGAGCCGTGAAGCTCCGGACCGGACTAGCCGCGCAGCTGGTTGTGTTGCTGGCTTTCGTGTTGGCGATCCTCGGGGTTTTCGTCGAGCGCGAAACCCGGGTCGGTTTGATCGCTCAGGTCGATCAACGACTCGACGGCGCTGTCATCCAACGGTTGAACGATGTCAATCGCGAGAGCCTTGCCAAGGGCGCTCCGGCGCCGAGCCCGCCTCGCTCACCGAATGCGGATGCGGATGCGGATGCGGATGCCAACGGCTTTCCGGCCACGGCGACGATCGTGTTCGATGCCGCGGGGACGGTCTCGGTCCGTCGTCCGTCGGGGGTAAACGACCGGGCCGACGCGTTTCCGTCGGTGAACGCGCTCTGGGCGGCTGGCCATGTCGGTCGTAGCGGCATCGTCAACGCCGTTAGCGGATCGCTTCGGTATCGCGCTCGCGCCGCTCGCACGTCCGGCGGCGAATTGCTGGTCGAGGCCGCGCCGTTGCGATCCGTCGATGCCTCTGTTGCCCGCCTTCGTCGGACGTTGGTTCTCGGCGTCATCGGCGTGCTGCTGGCCGCGGCCCTTGCCGTCTCTCGTCTCGTCGCCCGTTCCCTTCGCCCACTGACACAGATTGCGTCGTCGGCATCGATCGTTGCAGGGGGCGATCTTGATCGTCGGGTGGCGGTGCCGACTCGTTACGTCGAGCTGAACCAACTTGGCGGCGCTCTTGATCACATGGTGGATGAGTTGACGACGGCGCTCTCGGAGCGAACGAAGGCCCTTGGTGTTGAGGCCTCGTCGCGTGAACGCCTGCGTCGCTTCGCTGCAGATGCCTCGCACGAATTGCAAACGCCCGTCACCTCGATTCGCGGATGGGCCGAGCTCTATCGCATCGGTGGACTGGCCGAGAAGGCACCGCTCGACGCTGCAATGCTTCGAATCGAACGCGAGGCATCACGCATGGGCCGCCTCGTCGATGACCTTCTGCTCCTCGCTCGCGCTGACGAACAGCGACCCCTCAGTTTGGCCCCGGTCGATCTGATCGCCGTTTGCCGTGACGCCGTTGCTGCGGCGAGGGCCATCGACCCGACGTATCCGATCGATTTTGCCTATGAGCCCACTGGGAGCACCGGAGGGCCAGTGGAGGTGAGCGGTGACGCCGATCAACTCCGGCAGGTCGTCGACAACCTCCTCGCAAACGTGCGTGCACATACGGATCCCGGGACGAGGATTCGAATTACCGCAAGATCGCAGGATTCGACTGTCGTGCTGACGGTCGCCGACGACGGACCTGGATTCCCTCCGGAAGCCGTCGACCACGTCTTCGATCGGTTCTGGCGAGATGCTGACAGAATCGATCGTTCCGACTCGCCGGATCGGCACGCGCGGGGCTACGGACTCGGGCTGGCGATCGTCCGAGCGATCGTCGTCGCCCACGGAGGGTCGGTCGAGGCCGCGAACATCGAGCCGCACGGCGCTCGGGTGACGGTTCGCCTTCCCGGCGCTGACACTCAGCTAACGCATTGCCGAGAGCCATGAGCGTTGGTGCCCAAAGACCAACAAATACACCGAAGCGTTCTGGACGCCTACCGCTTCATTGCCCGTGAACCTGGCTCTTGCCCAGACCAGGACAGCGACGGTTTCGAGGATGTGGACGCGGTGGTGAACCTTGCCGGTGCCGAGATTGGTGATCACCGCTGGACCAAAGCGTACAAGCAGGAACTTATCAAGAGCAGAACACGATTACAGCACTGCTCTCGAAAACACTGACTGATCTCGACCGAAAACCGAAAACGATGTTGTCCGGATCGGCGATCGGCTGGTACGGCGCCAGCGGTGACGAGCAGCTCGACGAGCGATCGCTGGGCGGAGCGCCCTTTCTCGCTGATCTGTGTCAGGCGTGGGAAACCTAAACCGCTCCCGCAGCGGCCGCTGGCATGCGAGTAACTCATCTGCGGACCGGAGTCCTACCCGGGGCGGAATTCGCCGACGCGTTGCTCCTCCCGGGCCAACGGGTCCTACCACGAGTCCTCCTCGAATCGGGCTACGCATTCCGCTAACCCAACCTCGCTCCTGCCCGCGCAAACCTCCTCAGCCCAGCGCAGTAGGCGCTCCGGATCCGGCCCATTTTCATCAAATCCGCCCAACTGCCGTCCGACGTGGCGAAGCAAGAAGCGAACATTGACGATGGGTGTCGCGGCTAGCTCCCAACGCGAGGAACGCACAGACCGCGAACCCAACGCGGTACGAGAACAACTTTTGGATCACGAGCGGCGCGGATGGTTGGCCAAGTGGGCCGTTCCCAAACGCCGCCGTGGCTACAGGTGGCGAGCCCGTTGGACGTGGCTTACCCGTCGATGGTTTCACCATTTGGCCTGGCACGAGCGCAGGAACCCACCCTTTGTTTGGGGCGGCAGTGCACTCTTCCATCGAGCGGTGCGCTGACTCACGCGCGTGCTCAATCGCCAAGGCGCCGCCACGCCAGGCTCATCTTAAGGTCAGCTATTTGCGAAACGGCTTCTTTGGGAACGAGCACCGGGGTTGCCAACGAGGACGCTTGGCGCATGACCGTTCGGCACGCGACGCCATTTCACCACGTCGTCGGATGGAGATGCGCTGGAATGTTGATTCGTTTCGATCAGTGCTCGATCGGGTAATGACGGAATGTGAACAGCTGCTGTGAGTCGATCGTCATATTTGGAATCACGGGAGATCTCGCACGAAAGAAGATCTTCTCTGCGCTGTACGAACTCGCTGCGCAGGGAGATCTCTTCGATGTCTACGGCGTCGGTCGGTCGTTATGGGACGACCGAAGACTTCGCGACACCGCGGCCGACGCGATTCGCAACGCGATGCAAGCAGCCAACGTTGACGACGACGTTCTCAAGAACGTCGTGACACGCCTCAGGTACGTGTGCGGCGACTACCGCGACCCGAAAATGTATGACGCACTCGCAGCACGCGTCGACAGCCAAAACGAGGTTCTGTGCTATCTCGCCGTGCCTCCACCAGTATTCGACACCGTCGTTGTGGGCCTAGTCGGGAGCGGCCTGCATACAAAGGCACGGCTGCTGGTTGAAAAGCCATTCGGGTCAGATGCGACGACCTCACGTAAGCTCACTGCCCTGATGGATGCGCACTTCCGTGCAGACCGGGTTTTCGCGGTCGATCACTAGCTACACAAGGAATCGCTTCAGAACATCTCCGTGTTGCGGTTCGCGAACCGAATACTCGAGCCAGCATGGAACGCAGCGAACATCGAAGCGATAGCAATCACAATGACCGAACGCTTCGGTATCGGCGACCGCGCCGGGTTTTTTGATCAGACGGGAACCCTGCGAGACGTCGTGCAAAGCCATGGACTGCAAATCGTTGCCGCCGTAGGCATGGAGCCGCCGGAGTCCAGTAGTCCTGATTCCGTCGACCAGCGTCGCTCAGAGCTTCTCGCGGCTGTTCGCCCCCTTCAACTCGACGACGTCGTATTTGGTCAGTACGCCGGGTACAGATCGATCGAGGGCGTCGAGTCCCAGTCCAACACGGACACATTCGTACATGCTCGTCTAACAATCGACAATGATCGCTGGCGAGACGTTTCATGGACGCTCACTGCGGGAAAGGCCCTCAAGGAAACCTGCACTGACATCAACGTGACGTTCCGCCCAACGGACACCGAATCGTTCATCAGCGACGACTGCGAACCGGAACAAAACCATCTGAAGCTGCGCCTGTCACCCACGGAGTCAATAGCTCTTCTGCTTCAGACTCGAAGCGCGACCGTGCCCCTCGGTACTACACCAGCCGAATTAGTAAGCGAACATGCATATAGAAGCAGGCCAGACACGGGCGCGTACGCACGACTTTTTCTCGACGCCGCGAAGGGAGACCACACGCAATTTGCAAGCATGCGCGTTGTCGAACTGTCGTGGAGAATCGTTGAACAGCTCCTCCACCGCTCGTGCGAGCCTCTCGAATACGAACAAGGAAGCTCAGGGCCCGCCGACTACACGGTCACCACGATTTCAACGCCAACCAACGATCAAACCCCGCAGCACACGTCTGAACATGCCTCGTAGGGGTGGGCGCGGTCAGTTGCTGTAGGTCACGACTCCCTCTGGGGTGATGTCTTCAATGATCGGTAGCTGGATGGTGCGGGTCGATGTCGTTCGATGTTCGAGATGCGCCGCGATGTCTTCGGGAAAGCTCCGCAAGATGCTCGACACCACGATCTGTTCTTCGGAGCCGAGAAAGCAACGGTTCGCGTTTGTGACCGACGCAAGCAGCGCCCCGATCGCGCCGAGAACCCGGTCGTCGGCCCGCCCTTCACAGATCTCGGCAAGATGCTCCGTGATCGCGATCGATCCTTGCTTGCACGGCGGACACTGCCCACATGACTCTCTCGCGAGAAAACTTGAGACTGCGTGCGCGACCGCGGTCATGTCCACCAGATCATCGAACACAACAAAACCAGCAGCCCCAAGCCCCGACCCCTGCGCGGCGAAGTCTTCGTACGTCAGCGGTGTGTCAAACGCTTCGGCCACCAGCACCGGGTTCGACACGCCTGACAACGCTGCTTTGAACACGCGTCCGGCATGCGGCCCGCCGCACGCAGCGAGCACCTCGGAAAACGGGGTCCCCATTTCGACCTCGTGGACACCGGGACGCTTGACGTCCCCGACTACCGTCACGATGAGCGTGCCCGGTGACGACGCCGTCCCCATCGATCGGAACCAGTCCGCGCCGTTCGCGAGAATATGCGCGGCGCACGCAAGTGTCTCAGCGTTGTTGACCACGGTCGGGTTGGACTTCCCGTGCCCACTCACGGGTCCCACACCCGCCTCCCAGCCGACCGGAGAGTCCGACGAGAAGAGACCCAACTCATACGGCGGCAACATTCGGGGCAACGGGTCGCGTCCCTCGATCACTTCAAGCAGCGCCTTCTCCTCGCCGTACAGGTACGCGTCGGGCCCCTCGACGATGATCACGTCGAGCTCCTGCAACAGACCCGTGCCCGTCAGCTCCACCGCCGCTCGTCGCAGAGCGTCAACCTCTCGCCTGTAGGACCGCTTCGTGGCCACGAAGATCGTCCCGGCCCCGACCGCGAACGCGGCGATAGCCGCTCCCTCGATCACACGATACGGATCACGACGCACCAGGGTCCGGTCCTTGAACGTCGCCGGTTCGCCCTCGGCCACGTTGACGACGACGAATCTCGACCCCGACCCGGTGTTGCGAACCGACGCCCACTTGCGTCCCGTCGCAAAGCCCGCACCGCCACGCCCGCGCAATCCCGCCTTCGTGACCACCTCGATCGTTGCCTCTGGTCCGAGTTCCAACGCCGCCTCCAACCCGCGACCGCCACCACTGGCCAGGTACATCGCGATGTTTTCAATCGGTGCACGAGGCAACAGGAATGCCTTGGAGCGCGGTTCGACAACCGCGACCTCGCTGTCAGCAAGCCACGCACTCCTCGACATGTCCTGCTCGGTATCCACGCGGTGCCGGTCACCCGCAGTCATGAGTATCGCCATTCGAACGCGTCCAACGGGAACTCCCCGCCATCGAGCACGTCCGCCCCGACACTCGTGATTTTGCTGGAATCGGGACCACGACGTCGACGTTCTCCGTTGCATTCATCCGTTAGAGATCCCCAGGTTTTGGTCCATTGAAACATGCGTGAGTCACGCCCGTACTCCTGAGGGCCGGGCGGAGCTGACGGCCGTCATGTCACGTGCTGACCTCATAGGCGCAGACGTGTGCGCCGGCGGTCTTGTGGGTGACGCGTTCGATTGTCGCTTCGGGCAGGAGCTCGCGTAGGTAGTCGAGTTCTGTGGCGCACGCTTGTCCGTACCGTGTGGCTACGGTCCACATCGCGCAACTGTGCAGGTTGATTCGATAGTGGGTCGCGTCGATCTGGTCGAAGTCAGCGAGGTAGCCCTCGGCGTCGAGTTCCTCGGTCAGGACGGCGACCTTCTCGCCGACGTTCTTGCCGACGAGCAACTCGGCCTTCGCGTCGCGGTGAAGAACAGCGGTTGCTCCGGCTTGTCGTACGAGATGTTCTTCGACCCCGAAACCAACCCCGACGACCAAGTCGCTACGTTCGGGACCGTGTTGGTCAAAGTCGACGCCGTCAGCGCCGAGCACCTCAACGGCGCCACCCTGAACTACAGCGACGACATCCAGGGGGTCGGTTTCAGCTTCGACAACCCCAACGCCCAACGAAACTGTGGCTGCGGAGAGTCGTTCTCCTGACCGTGAGGGACTGTCGAGTCCGGTGAACGGTGCAACCGCCCTACAATTAGTATGTATTTATACTAATACGGGATCGTCAGATCCCGACTCTGGCGCCAACCTCGAAGGTCCAGTCAACGGTTTGCGCTTCGTTCCGGCGTTCGGCGCCCTGACAACGGCAGCCCGACCTGCCGCCCGCCGGTCGGGTCATCCTTACCTCGACGAAGCTGACCGGGGCCGCCCTCACGTG
The DNA here is from genome assembly GCA_031383405.1 of Acidimicrobiia bacterium. GTDB lineage: Bacteria > Actinomycetota > Acidimicrobiia > Acidimicrobiales > JANYDT01 > JANMZO01. The sequence goes on from JANMZO010000292.1 coordinate 15,494, forward strand.
ACGTGAGCATGTTCCCGGTACAGCGATTCGTTGCGGTTCGCGCGGCCGCGATCGGTGGACTGTTCGCCACTTCACTTCACAGCGTGTACTCGGGCGCTGGTCCGCAACCCGATCGGTATTTCGGTCGAGGTTTCGTGCGGCGAGCTTCCGGGTAGGAGTGTGCTCCGACCGATCGAAGGTAGACAACCACATGAAGGCAGTCCAGATTCACGAGTATGGCGCGGCGGAGGTCCTTCGCTACGTCGAGGTAGCCGACCCCGTCGTCAATGACGACGACGTCCTGATTCGGGTCATCGGAACGTCGGTCAACCCGGTTGATTGGAAAATCCGTGCCGGTCACATGAAAGACATGATCCCGTTCGCCATGCCATTCACCCCGGGATGGGACGTGTCGGGCGTGGTTCAGTCAGTCGGAAAGTCGGTTACCGCGTTCACAATTGGGGACAGCGTCTACGCCCGACCCGACATCGCCCGGAACGGGACGTATGCCGAACTGATCGCGGTGCGTGCGAGCGAAGTGGCGCGCAAACCCCGCATGATTTCCCATATCGAGGCCGGCGTCCTACCGCTTGCCGGCATCACTGCGTGGGAAGCAATGGTCACTCTCGGGCAGGTATCTGAAGGGCAACGCGTGCTCATTCACGCAGCATCCGGGGGCGTCGGTTCACTAGCGGTGCAAATCGCCAAAGCCCGTGGTGCGCATGTGATCGCCACGGCGTCAGCCCAGAATCGTGAGCTCGTCGAGTCGCTCGGCGCCGACGAGTTCATCGACTACACGGCGCGGCCATTCCAGGACTCAACGAAAGACATCGACCTCGTGTTCGACACGATCGGTGGCAGCACGCAGGACAACTCGTGGTCGACGATGCGCCCGAACGCACTGCTGGTTTCGATCACCGCACCACCATCGGAAGCGGTCGCTCGCCAGCACGGAGTACGAAGCGCCTTTCTCTTCATCGGACCGAATGCGACCGCGTTGAATAAACTCACGGCCCTGATCGAACGTGGTGAACTGCGCCCCATCGTGGGCGCGGAGTTCGCGCTGAGCGACATCCAACGCGCCCACGACATAAGCGAATCGGGCCGGGCGAAGGGCAAGATCGCTGTCTACGTCGGTCAGCCATAACTCGAATGCGTGAACGAGTCGACCATTCGCACGACGCGTCGTCGAATGCTTGCCTCCGATCTTGATGGCACGCTGGCGATCACCAAGTCGCCCCTGTCGGCCACGATCGCCGACCTGTTCTCGCGGGCGCTGGATCTGTTCGAAATATGTGATATCCGGTGGATCGTTTCACCAGTTCGAAACGCAGGTGCTCGGCCCGCTGCACCTTGGCGCAGTTCGGGCAACACGACTCCACCTCATGCCAACTTCGGGTACCCCCTACTATCGCTACGAAACCGCCGCGTCAGCGTGGGTTCAGCAATACGCCGAGGACTTGTCTGACACCGGTAAGTCAAGGGCCGTGGTCGCCCTCAAACAAGCTGCCGAAGAGCTCGGACTTTGGGAGCAGAAGCCAAACGTTGAGCTGACGCCCGACCGGCGACGAGTGATCGTTCGGCCTTTACAGCGCAACCGCGGAACTAGACCGCCGTGACGGGCTGGTTCGACGCGTGCTTTCGCGCTCCGACGAACAGGTCGCCACAACCCTTGCCGCCGCATACGCCAAATTCGTCGACCGCCATGGCGATTTGGCTGCGGTACTGGAGGAACACTTCCAGTTCGTTGCGCGCGAAACTGTCGCCCTCCCACCGCTGACCGCCGACCGTCGTCGGCTCATTGGTGCGTACTACACGCAAGAGCAAGCAATCGAAGGTGCAGCACCAACCAATCCATCGATGGTGTTGGGACCTGACCATCGGGGCTTGACGACGGAGCGACGCGCTCGGAGGAACTGGAGCGGCGAACAAGGGCGCAGCGTTGTTTCCCCGGTAGATCAACCGCCGCTACGTTGCCCTCTCCCGTCACGACGGCGAGAACAGCTTCGTGATGTTCTCCGATACCGTCCAAGACTGGCCCAACGCCGATCTCATCGAAACACCTTCGGCCGCGTGGCAACTCGCACGTGTCGGGAACTGCCGCTCCCCGCTGGAAACCGACCGCGGTTGGCTCGTCATCACCCACGGCGTCGGTCCCTTCCGTGTGTACACCCTGAGTGCGATCCTGCTCGACATCAACGACCCCCGCCGGGTGGTCGGTCACCTCAGCGAACCACTCCTGGCCGCCCCCGAAGCCGATCGCAACGGCTACGTGCCAAACGTTGTGTACTCCGGCGGGGGGGCGTTCTCCACGGTGACGATTTAATTCTGCCGTATGGCGTCTCCGACGCAACGTGCCGTATCGCTCGGATCCCCCTCACTCCGCTGCTGAACAATCTGACCGACCCTTCAGCTCGTCCGACAACTCGTCATTGACCAAGACGGTGTTTGCGTCCTCCGGACCACGGTTCGGTCCCTCAAGACTTTCCAGGATTCGATGTTTAATCGCGGCTGCGGCCGGGTATGGTCACACGGTGAATCAGAAATGACGCGTTGATCGCCGTCCACGTAGGAAACCCAATCGTCGGCGCGGCCTTGGTCACGGGCACGTGGTGGCGCGCATCTCAACCGATGCTGCTGATCGTACTGATCGGTGTGTCCCTGGGGCTCTCGACAGCGCTGTTGTTGACCCTGCGCGCCCATCGGGGCGCAACCGAGTCAGACTCGGTCGACCGTCTTCGCTCAGATGACCGTCGATCGCTCCAGATTGCCCAAAACGTTTGGCTTCGCGATCTCTCGACCGTATTGTCGCGGGCCGTCTCGCAACGAGACGTCGCCACCATCATGGCCAAAGAGGGTGCTACTGCCGCTGGATCCACCACAGCCGAGATTGCCCTCCTCGATCTCGGGGGCGAACGGGTCGCATTCGTCGCTGCCACGACGACCGAGCCAGGAGCGTCTCGACCGCCGATCGTCTTCGCTCTGAAGGATCGCACTCCGACAACCGACGCCATCCGCACCGGCGAGAACGTGCTCGTGTTCAGCGCCGACGACTTGGCGGAGCGGTACCCGGAGGTTGCC
>JANMZO010000050.1:0-5903 GCA_031383405.1 Acidimicrobiia bacterium
GCCGAGCGAAGGAGTTCACCTCCAATGCAAGCGTGTACGTAGGCGAAATGACGGCGCTGAACGCTGAGTTCACGAAAGGCCTCACCGCGTGCAAACGCCGGACGTTCGTAACCGCGCATGCGGCGTTCGGCTACCTGGCCCTGCGTTACGACCTGACACAGGTGTCGGTGGCCGGGATCAGTCCGGAGATTGAACCGGATCCGGCGCGTCTCGCCGAGGTTGCCGATCTGGTGAAGGAGGAAGGCGTCACGACGATCTTCACCGAAGAGTTGGTGTCGCCAAAGGTCGCCGTGGCACTCGCCCGGGAGACCGGGGCGAAAACAGCCGTACTGTCGCCGATCGAGGGTTTCACTGATGACGAAATCGCCGCCGGCTCGACATACGCTACGAAGATGCGCGAAAACCTGAACGCATTGAAGGATGCGTTGTCCTGCAACTGACCCCCACCCCTTCCCGGCCCGTTGGTGAGGTTCTGGTTCGCGCCGTCGACCTGTCCTTCGCCCACGCCGACCGCCCGGTTCTTCTGTCCATCAGCCTGGACATCCGAGCTGGTGAGTTCTGCGCGCTCGTCGGTGGAAACGGTTCGGGGAAGACAACGTTCCTCCGCCTCCTGCTTGACCTTTGGCATCCGCAACACGGCCATGTCGAACATCCGAACGGGCCGATCGAAGTGGGTTATGTGCCGCAACGGACGCGACTCGAAGCCGATGTTCCGGCGACCGTTGACGAGATCGTGGCGACGGGCCTGCTGGGTCGCGGAGCGGCCCAGCGCCGGAAGTCCGGCGCGTCAGCGGTCCAGGCGTCGTTGGATGCCGTCGGCATGGTGGATCGGGCCGGTAGCCGTTTCTCGGAGTTGTCCGGGGGCCAGCAGCAGCGGGTACTGATCGCCAGGGCGCTCGTGCGCAAGCCCGACCTTTTGATGCTCGATGAACCCGTTGCCGGGGTCGATGCGGCATCGCAGGAGTCGTTCCGCGAGATCATGCACCAATCGGTCCGATCCGGAACCGGAGTGCTGCTCGTGTCCCACGAACTCGGTGCGGTGCAGGACATCTTGGACCGGGTCGTTGTGCTGCGAAATGGCCGGATCGACTTTGACGGCTCGCCGGAGGGGCTTTCCGCGAGTGGGGTAAGTCTGGGCATCCACGCCCACGATCTGCCCGTGTGGCTTGAGCGCTGATCCCGATGCCGCTTCCGCTTCCGTTCCCTTTCGATCGCGAGTACATGCAACTCGCCTTGTTCGCAGGGTTGGCCGTTGGACTGTCGGCGCCCCTTCTCGGCACATTTCTCGTCGAACGACGCATGTCCCTGCTCGGTGACGGGATTGGACACATAGCGTTCGCCGGGGTGTCGGCGGGACTGCTTGCCGGGGTATGGCCGATCTGGACCGCTCTGATTGCGGCCGTGCTCGGAGCGGTCGGGTTGGAGCTGATGCGATCAGCCGGACGTACCGGAGGTGATCTGGCGCTGGCGGTGGTCTTCTACGGCGGTATAGCCGGGGGCATCGTGCTCGCTGGAGCGGCAGGGAACTACAACGCCAGTGTGCTCAGTTATCTGTTCGGCTCGATTCTCACCGTCGACCGAACTGAGGTCGTTACTGTAACCATCGTCGGCGTTGTCCTCGTGGTTGTCATTGTGGTGTTTTGGCGGGTCATGCTGGCTACCGTCACGGATGCCGACTTCGCCCGGACGCTGGGCATTCCGGTTCGGGTCATCGATCTTGGTATCGCCGTGGGCGCAGCGCTGGTCATCGTGGGCGCCATGCGCGTAGTCGGTTTGTTGCTGGTTGCGGCTCTGATGGTGTTGCCCGTCGGTGCAGTTCGTGTCGTCGCGCCGTCGTTCCGGGCGACCATGTTCGGATCATCCGCGCTCGGTGGAATGAGCGTCGTCGTCGGCCTCTGGATCGCCCGGGTGAGGGCGTTGCCGCCGGGTGGAACGATCGTGCTGGTCGTCGTGGCGGCGGTGATGGTCAGCGGGCTGGCGCGCGGCATCAACGGCTGGCTTCAAGCCAGAAACCGTTCCGCGTCGATCTGAGTCTGCCTGCCTGAGCCGTCGGCTGGGTCGTTCGACTCTGCCATCACCCCACGACGTAACACGCTCAACATAACTTGCCGGTTCCCGCGTTACACCGAAGAGTGATCCTTGCTGCATAGAGTAATCGGCTCGAAAAGTTCGTGAGGAGAGTCTCAGATGTTCCCGAGAACGCATGCAGCACGTCGCAGTACCGCCATGACCTTCGCCGGCGTCGTTTTGACTGTCGGGCTCGTCGTCGTAAGCGCGGTCGGCGCCTCCGCCGACAACGGAAAAGGGAAAAGCAAGAACGACAAGAACGACAAGCAGGACCAGAAGGAGAAGAACTCCCGTTCGAACGACGACAGCGAAAAGGACATGGGTTACGAAGGGCCTCACCTCGACGATCACCACGACAAGGATCACCACGACAACCGCGACGCGACCTGCCGGGGAGACTGGGCCGAGGTCTCCTCGAAGCGCCCTGCGCACCTTCAGTCGAGGGGCATTGCCGGAATATACGTCTGGCACGATGGCGGGCAGTGGAACGTCTACGCCACCCACACAGACAGGAACCTCGTCGTGTTCCAAGGTACGGTCCGCTTCGACGCTCCAACGCCGTCCGAAGGAAAAAGCCTCGGCCGGGACTCCGACATTCTCCAGCGCAACTCGAACGGTGTCGATTTCGTCTTCAAGAACTACGGCGACCTCGATGGTGCCCGGTTCAAGAGTTCGTGCGCCTCAACGATCACTGTAAGTGCACTTATTAATCGCCAACCTGCGACGATCTTCGTCGGCCGCTACGCAACGCCGGTTGTCGGCACGTTCATAGAGCGTCGGATAGTTACCCCGACGGTCCCTAGCACCCTTCCAACGGTGGCACCAACGACAGCCCCCTCATGTATGACCCCGGCTTGGAATCCGGCCTACTTTGGCACTCCGGGGAATCTTCGCCGGGGTGGGGCGGCCGGCCTGTACCTATGGCTCGACGGGGACCGACTCCGGCTTGAGACCACGCGGCCGAACACCAATCCTTCCGTAATCAGCGGCGTAATCGCTGTGAATGCTCCGGTCGTTTCGGTGACCGGCAATGGTCTCGGTGCCAACGATTTCGTCGTGCCCGCGTTGAACGGCGCAACGTTCAGCTTCACCAACACCGGTGACCTCGATGGCCTCGAACTGCGGTCGCCGTGCGCCACCCAGATCATCATCTCCGCGACCATCGACGGGCAACCGGTTGTGGCGCAGCAGATCTGGATCGGCCGAAACGGGAACAACGCGACCTCAACGCCCGTCGTGCTCGCCCGGTGACGGTACGACTTCGCAATTGAGGTGAAACGTGAATCGATCCGAAGATGGCGGGTACCAATTTTCACGTCCTCACGACGTCCGTGCCACCGGACAAAAAGACTGAGGTGAAACGGTGCCCTCAGGCGCCGTTTCACCCCTGAACGCTTTGGAACTCCGGCTTAGGCCATGTCGTCGGGAAGGACCGCTTTCCGTTTCGCGATGTAGTCGAGAAGGGCTTCGTCGATGGCCGAGTCGAGCGCTGGGGCCTCGTAGTCGGCGAGCTGCTGCTTCCAGATCTTGTTGGCCCGCTGGGCTGAATCAAGCGAACCATCTTCGGTCCACTGCTCGAAGCTGGAGTTGTCGGACGTGTCTGACCGGTAGAACGCGGTCTCGAAGTTGGCTAACGTGTGCCCGGTACCCAGGAAGTGGTTGCCCGGTGTGTGTTCCTTCAGCGTATCGAGGGCTCGCCCGTTTTCGCTCAGGTCGAGGCCCTTCACGAACGTGGTCATCATGCCGAGTTGATCGCAGTCCAGGATGAACTTCTCGTAGCCGATACTCAGCCCACCTTCGAGCCACCCGGCCGCGTGAAGGACGAAATTCACTCCGCCGAGCACCGTCGGTTGGAGGGTGTTGGCGCTCTCGTACGCCGCCTGCGCGTCGGCGATCTTGGAGGCGGTCAGCGAACCGCCAGAGCGGAACGGCACGCCGAGGCGTCGCGCGAGTGCCGCACACGTGTAAAGCACGAGGGCCGGCTCGGGTGTGCCGAACGTCGGGGCGCCGGTCTGCATCGACATCGAGGACGCAAACGATCCAAAGATTGTCGGGGCACCCGGACGTATCAGTTGGGTGAAGGCCATGCCGACGAGGGCCTCGGCGAGTGTTTGCACGCACACCGCCGCCGATGTCGACGGCGCCATCGCGCCGGCCAGGATGAAGGGAGTGATGATCGTTGCCTGGTTGGCCCGGGCGTAGTTCTCCGCGGCACCGAGCATTGTGCCGTCCCACACGAGTGGCGACGATGCATTGATCAGGCTGGTCATCACCGTGCGCCCGGCCAGGTCGCCGCCGAACGCGATCTCCGCCAGTTCCACGCTGTCCTGCGCCCTTTGGCCGTTGGTCACCGATCCCATGAAAGGCTTGTCGGAGTACTTGATATGCGAATACACCATATCGAGGTGGCGCTTCGGCACCGGAATGTCGACCGGTTCACATACGGTTCCCCCCGAGTGGTGCATATACGGCGAAACGTATGCGAGCTTTACGAAATTCTGGAAGTCCTGAATCGTGGCGTAGCGGCGGCCATTATCGAGGTCACGCACGAACGGCGAACCGTAATTCGGTACGAAGACGGTCGAGTTGCCACCGATCTCCACGTTGCGGGCCGGGTTTCGGCCGTGCTGGGTATAGATCCTCGGGGCCGAAGCTTGAACGATCGCCCGGCACATCCCGGCCGGGAAACGAAGGGTGGTTCCGACTTCGTCGGTGTCGCCGATCTCGGCGCCGGCGTCGGCGAACACCCTTACCGCTGAGGGATAGTCGCGGATCTTCACGCCCACGGTGGCAAGCACCATGTCGGCGTTCTGCTCGATGAGCGTCAGCCCTTCTTCGGAGCAGATTTCGAATGGTTTCATCGTTCGGCGAAGAAACGGAACCGAATCGATCGCGTGGGCAACGCGAACGGCTTGGCGGCCGGCGCGGCCCCCGGATCGGCGGCCCGTTGGTTGTTCAGACATGGTGACTCCTTGGGTGCAACGGGCGTGGGTGGGTTGGAGAGGTGTGGGGTGGGGTGGAGCAGTTTCGTGGGTGGCTAACGGGGTCGCCGTCGGCCGCGACCGGACGAGTTTGCGGACTCGATGCGCTCCGGAAGCTTGACCAACGCTGAAAGGTTCGGTGCGGCGGCGGTCGCGTGGGGGAACGCCATTGCGTGGACGAAGAGTTCCTGGAAGCGGGGTTCGATGGCGGTTTCGATCTTCGTGACCTTGCGTACGGCATCTTCGATTTCCATGCGCAGGGCCCGTGAGAGCAGGGCCCGAACGGCCCCGGCCCCCGCTGCGTTGCCGACCGATCGGACGCCGGGAAGCGGGCAATCGGGGACCAGGCCGATCACCATGGCGTAGAGCGGATCGATATGGGAACCGAATGCTCCCGCAAGGCGGATGTCGCCCACCTCGCTGAGGCCGGCATGTTCCAACAGCAGGTCGATGCCGGCCCTGAGGGCCGCTTTCGCGAGTTGGATCGCCCGAACGTCGTTCTGTGTGATCGTCAGGGGGGCGTCATCCCGGTCGAACAGTACGTACGAATACGTTCGTCCATCGCTGACTACGCGGGGTGACCGCTCGGCCATTTCACCTTTGATAGTTCCATCAGTTCCGATGATCCCGGCCAGAAACATTTCAGCGATGACCTCGATGATGCCCGACCCGCACACCCCAGAGATGTTGAGCTTCCTGGTGGCTTCGGCGAAGCCGGGGTCGTCGGACCACAGGTCGGATCCGATGACTTTCACGCGCGGCTCAAGGGTCGCGGGATCGATCCGAACGCGCTCGATTGCTCCGGCGGTGGCCCGTTGGCCGCAGCTGATCTGTGCCCCTTCGAATGCCGGACCG
>JANMZO010000055.1:0-34111 GCA_031383405.1 Acidimicrobiia bacterium
TGGCGCGTCCCACGACCTCGACAACGTCGCGGGTTGCGTGCGTGTCGACCGTGGGCACCGGAAGCGGGCTGAGGTCGACGGCGAGCCTCCAGAGTTTCAGATACCCGAGGGTGCGCCTCCTACGCCGACCGGCTTCGTCGAGCTGATCCTCGGAAGTTTCCGGGCTGTCAGCCATGCTCATTCCGGTGCTTACACTCGTGCGGATTTGCGCTTGAGGGCTACCGGTGTCGGCTTGGAGTGGTCCATCGAAGGCACCGGCTTCAGCTGAGCCGATCTGGAGATGGTTGCGAGTTCTGCGTCGGCATTGCCAAAGACGCATTCGGGGTCGGGTCCGTCGAGCGGGAGCCCGGTGAAGAATTTGGCCGCCATGCACCCACCCTGGCAGGCGTCGAACGATCCGCAGCTTGCGCACGCTCCGGCGGACTGCGGCTCGCGAAGTTCGAGAAAAAGTTCGCTCGCCTTCCAGACCGTTGCGAACCCACCCTCCTGCAGTACGTTTCCGGCCTTGAACTCGTCGTGGATCACGAACGGGCATGCGTAGACGTCGCCGATCGGATCGATGAGACACACGATGCGGCCGGCTCCGCACAGGTTGAGGCCGGGGAGCGACTCGCCGAGGGCACTGAGGTGGAAGAACGAGTCGCCGGTCAGAACGTTGGGACGCGTGATGATCCAGTTGTAAAGCTGACGCTGCTGGGCGTTCGTGGGGTGAAGTTGATCCCAGGTCTCTGCCCCCCGACCGCTCGGACGCAGCCGGGTGAGGCGAAGTTCGGCTCCGTACTTCGCGGCGAGAGCTTCAAAGTCGTCTAGCTGATCGACGTTGTGACGGGTGATGACAACGCTGATCTTGAACTGGCCGAAGTTCGCCGCGGCGAGATTGTCCATGGCGGTAATGGCCATGTCCCACGAGCCGTCGCCGCGGACGGCATCATTGGTTTCGCGGTTCGCGCCGTCGAGACTGATCTGGATATCGATGTAGTCGTTGCCCGACAGGCGCTCGGCTGCGGCGGCATCGATCTGTGATCCGTTGGTCGAGAACTTGACGCCCACACCATGGTCGACGCAATACTCGATGAGCTCAAAGAAATCCGGCCGGATCGTTGGCTCGCCACCGCCAATGTTCACGTAGAACACCTGCAGCTTCTGGAGTTCATCGATGACGGCTTTGCACTCGGCGGTCGAAAGCTCGCGGGGATCGCGCCGACCCGACGATGACAGGCAGTGGATGCACGCAAGATTGCATCCGTAGGTGAGTTCCCACGTCAGGCAAATCGGCGCGTCGAGCCCGCCCTTGAGCTGTTCAACCAACGGTGGCATCGACGTTCTCCTGTGGACTGGGTGGCGGGGTGACGGCCTCGGTTCCGGGCGGCGTGGATGCCGACCGGATGACGATCATGTCGGACTGCTCGAGCGAGGTCAGGGCGCCAAGATAGTTTGCCCGGGCCCGAACCGAGAGTTTCAACGGAAGCATCGCATCGTCGATCGACGCGAAATCGGCCAACGACTTCACCAGGGCGACCATACGGGGCGACTTCAGAAACACGAGTTTGCGGTTGCCGTAGTGATAGGCAAGCGCACCGAACGGCTCAGGACGCAGCGCCACGTTCGCATGCAATCGGTAGCCCTGAGTCGGATCGAAAGTCACGCGAAGAAACTACTGGTTCCGGCTCAGGTGCAACACCGGGGCAACATCGGGTGGGTTTGGACGTGTCAAGCTTGATTCATGGCAACATCAAAGGTCACGATTCTCGACGGCGGCATGGGCCGCGAACTCATGCGGATCGGTGCACCCTTCCGCCAGCCTGAATGGTCGGCGCTGGCCCTCACCGATGGACCTGACTGGGTCGTGCAAGCCCATTCCAACTTCATCGAGGCCGGGGCCGAGGTGATCACCACAAACAGCTACGCGCTTGTACCGTTTCACATCGGCGATCTGCGTTTCCGTGAGGAGGCCTACGACCTCGCTGCTCTCTCGGGTCGCCTGGCCCGCCAAGCCGCAGACGACGCGACCTCGAAGGTCCGGGTGGCTGGTTCCCTACCGCCGCTGTACGGATCGTACCGCCCGGACCTCTTTGACGCAGCCGACGCCCACCGCATCATCGACCCGCTCGTGGAAGGTCTCATCGACCACGTCGACTTCTGGCTGGGCGAGACCCTCGGTTCGATCGCCGAGGTCCGGGCCGTGCGCGAGGCGCTCGACCGCAACGCCATCGAAGGCGAAGCCACGCTTCCACTGTGGATCTCCTACACGCTCGATGATCACAACCTGGGAACACTTCGCTCCGGGGAACCGGTCGGTGAGGCGATCGAAGCAGCGATTGGATTCGGGGCCGAAGCCGTTCTGTTCAACTGCTCCCAGGCCGAAGCGATAACCGCCGCGCTCGAAATTGCTTCCCACGTCGCCGCCGGCCGGGTCGCCATCGGGGGTTACGCCAACCGCTTCGTGGCGGCCCACAGTTCTACCGGTGAAGCGAACAGCCAGATCTCGACGTTTCGTGATGATCTTGCCCCGCACGAGTACTGCGAGTTCGTAGCCAACTGGCTTGCCTCCGGTGCCACCATCATCGGTGGCTGCTGCGGCATGACCCCCGATCACATAGCGGCTCTGGCGGCTCTTGCTGGCGGCGGGGAATGGCCTTCACAACCATGAACAACGAATGGCTCGGGCGCTGGCCCGTTGCTGTCAGAAGAGCCTGGAAGCCGACGTGTTGATTGCGAAAACGGGTACGACAGCGTCGGACATCGAAACTCACGGGGCCGTCAGCGCGCGGAACTCCACGAACGGTGCTGCGGTCGATCGGAGACTCGTTGTCCTTCCGATGTTCGTTTCGGTTCTTCTGTTGGGGGCCGGAACGTCGTCCCGGGCGAGCGGGCCGCCATCGTCGCCGTCGTTCAGCCCATCACCGGCAACCGCCAGTTACCCGATAGCGGCCCGGCCGGCGGTTCGCGCTCCGGTGGTTCGGGCTCCGGCCTATCAGTCGCCGACAACTGTCTTCGTCGGACCCCCTATTCCGACCTCCACAACCGTCGCTCCATCGGGTGTATGGCCACTTCCGGCCGGACAGCTCCACCGAAAGTTGGCTGAAGGCCGAACCGGCCCAAATCCGAAGCAGGTTGCGTTCACCCCGAACGGGAAAGAGTTGTGGACCCCGCTGCTCGGCAGCACCGGCGTCGACGTATTCCGGGTACCGGACATGCAGAAGATCGCGCGAATCCAGCTCGGGAGGTACGGTGGAGTCGAGGTCGTGTTCACCAAGGACAGTAAGCGTGCATATGTATCCCAGATGCAAACGGCCTCTGTCTATGAGATCGATGTTGACGCGAAACGTGTGCTGCGAGTACTCAAAACCGGCGGCAATTGGACGAAGGTCCTGGAACTTTCCCCCGACGAACTGACCTTGTACGCAGCCAACTGGGTGAGCGATGACATCAGCGTCATCGACCTGCGGACCGGAGCGCTGAAGGGCCGGATACCAACCGTCGACACGCCTCGCGGTCTGGTTGTCTCAAACGACGGAAAGTCGCTGTTCGTAGCGGGGTTTGAAAATGGGGATATCGTCCGCATCGATCTGGCTCCCGCGGTGCCTTCGACCACATCGTCGATTCCGATCGCCACGAAGAACAAAAAGCCACCTATCGACGTCACCTCGACCCAGTTGCTCCGGACCGGCGGGGCCATGCGGCACCTGGTGCTCGACCGGGCCCGCAACCTCCTGTACGCCGACGACATGGGCCACGACACGACCCACGTGATCGACCTGGCGACAGGACAGGTGCGATTGTTGGCCACCACTGATTCCCATCCGAACACGATCGATCTGTCACCCGACGGTCACTATCTCTATGTGTCGAATCGCGGACAGAACTCTCCAAACGGCTACAACCAGTTCGGCCCCGACTTCGGTTCGGTGATCGTTCTGGACGTTGCCACAGGTGTTGCGGTCGACGCAATCGTCGGCGGGAATCAGACTACGGGCCTCGACGTGTCTCCCGACGGAACACTTCTCGCGTTCACCGACTTCCAGGATTCGCGGGTTCAGCTCTATGCCATTCCGTCGCTTGCGTTGTTGCAAACGAGCGACGGCACTCGGGCCCGTTCGTACAAGAGCGAACTCCTCCGAAGGAAGCCTTAGCGACTCCCCTGGATAGCAGACCAGTCTGCGCATACCGCGGCCGAGCCCGACGAGTCCTGCACGAGGGAACTGAGTTGAAGTGTCAACTGACTGCTAGCTTGAGCGGATGGTTCGTACGTGGTCCACCCGTGAAAGCGATGAGCCACATTGGCTGGATGACAGGGAACTGGCCACCTGGATGGCGCTGATCGGAGTCCTCCACAAACTCCCCGCGGCCCTTGACAGTCAATTACGCCGCGACGCCGGTCTGACCCACTTCGACTACGGCGTTCTTGCCTCGTTGTCCGCCGCTCCATCACGAACGCTCCGCATGAGCGACCTCGCCGACTTCAGCCGGTGCTCGCTATCGCGGCTGTCGCACGGGGTCAAGCGGCTGGAAGACCGTGGCTGGGTGCAACGTTCCCCACTGCTGACCGACGGTCGCATAACCGTCGCGAAACTGACCGCCGCGGGAATGCGCAAACTTGTTTCCGCGGCCCCCGGTCACGTGGGTGAAGCACGCCGGCTCGTTATCGACGGGCTTACGGCTGAGCAGCTCGCCGTATTGACAGAAGTTGGCCGGTCAATTCTGGAGCGAATTGATCCTGTCACCGGTTGATCCTCACGCGAGGGATCGATCGAACGGACGATTCTGCCCGATAACGCACGCCGATTCAGGGTCGGCATGACCCTGAGCCGCTCCACGCGCGTACCATTGTCGGGTGACCGATCAGGCCGACGCAACCGATTCGCTGCGAGTTGCTCCGCTCGCGGAGTTCGAGCGGATTGCGCTCGACGACACGTCGTGGGTCGACGTGTCGCGCCGGTGGTTGCTCGGTTCGAATCAACTTTTCGAATGCCTGTACAACAGCGTGACCTGGAAGAGTTCCCAACTGTTCCGATACGAGAAGTTCGTCGAAGAGCGGCGCCTCGGATCCGGTTGGCGACGCGGTCAGCCGCTTCCCCATCCGGTTTTGGCCGAGGTTACGCGCACCTTGCAGCGCCGTTACAAGGTCGATTTTCCCGGCTTCAACATGATCCAGTACCGCGATGGCAACGACGGGCAGGGATTCCATCGCGATACCGACATGCGCTGGCTCGACGACACGATCATCGCAGTGCTGACGCTCGGGGCTCAGCGGCCCTGGTTACTCAGAACGCGTTCAAGCCGTGACCTCGTTGCGCCGGCCTACGGGGCCACGCTCGATCTCTCCCCGTCGTGCGGAGATCTGCTGGTGATGGGTGGGCGGTCCCAGGCGGACTGGGAGCATTCCGTGGCCTACCTGAAGGGGGCGAACCCCGGTGTGCGCATATCGTTACAGTGGCGCTTCGCGAGAAAGACGGGCGAGCCGTTCATGGGTGCTGGGTACCGGGCCGATGTCTCCTATCGTCTCGGTCATTCCGCACCCCGTGACCGCTAGCGCATGTTCTCGAAGTTCGGGCGCGTGCGCCCTCCCGACAAACAGGGCGCCCATCGGGGGAAGTGCAGTTGACCACCGCGCCCGAACTGCGATTCACTGCACTAGCGGCACGTACGTGAAAAGCTATGTACACCTATCGCCATCCTGCCTGGAACTGAGCCTGACCGATGTCCGATGACTACTCCGCACCCCGACCGCAGCCCAACGATCCGTTGCACGGTGTCACGCTGGAGGCGATCATGAACGCGCTGGTAGCCCGGTACGGATGGGAGGAACTGGGTCAACGCATTCGAATCAACTGTTTCGTTTCCGATCCGAGCGTCAAGTCGAGCCTGAAGTTTCTCCGCAAGACCCCATGGGCGCGGAAGAAGGTCGAGGCCCTGTACCTCGCCACGGATCAGCGCTGACGGGTTCGTCGAGTGTGCGGCCACCGTTTGACCGCCAATTTTCGCCGGGGAGTGATTACGGGCAGAATCACTCCATGCAAACCAAAGTCTGCGACATGCTCGGCATCGAGTTTCCGATTCTGGCCTTCAGTCACTGCCGTGACGTGGTGGCGGCGGTGACCAAGGCGGGCGGTATGGGCGTTCTCGGCGTGACGGCGCACACGCCGGAACAGTTGGAGATCGATTGCGCCTGGATCGAAGCCGAGATCGGCAAAGACCGAAGCTACGGCATCGATGTCATCATTCCGCAGAAGTACACGGGTCGGGAAGAGGGCGGCCTTTCGAAGGACGCGCTGTCTGCGATGATCCCCGCGGAGCACAGGGTGTTTGTCAACGAGCTGTTGGCGCGCTACGACGTACCCCCCCTGCCCGAGGGGGAAGTCGCCCCGACCGGTGAGGGTTCATGGTCACACAAGGGAGCTCAGCCCCTGGTCGACATCGCGCTCTCACGACCGATCCGGTTGATTGTGAACGCGCTCGGAGCACCGCCACCCGAATTGGTGACTGCGGCTCACAGCGCCAACGTGCATGTCGCTGCCCTCGTGGGTGCCCGCCAGCATGCGGAGCGCCAAGTTGCGGCAGGTGTCGACATCATCGTCGCCCAGGGTTACGAAGCCGGCGGCCACACGGGTGAGATCGCGACGATGGTGCTCATCCCCGAAGTGGTCGACGCCGTCGGCGACACACCCGTACTTGCTGCGGGTGGAATCGGGCGCGGTCGTCAGATGGCCGCTGCGATGGCTCTGGGCGCGATGGGGGTCTGGACCGGTTCGGTATGGCTTACGACCGAAGAGGCCGAGACTCACCCGGTGGTGAAGAAGAAGTTCCTCGCGGCATCGTCGAGTGACACACTCCGCTCACGGGCGAGTACGGGCAAACCGGCCCGGCAGCTACGCACCGCGTGGACCGACGAGTGGGAGAACCCCGACAATCCTTCTCCGCTCGGAATGCCGCTGCACGGCATGTTGATCGCCGAGGCTCAGCGCCGCATCGCCCGCTCGGCCAACACCCAGGGCTCAGGGGCGGAGCGGCTCGTGAACTACTTCGTCGGGCAGATCGTCGGATCGATGAACACGGTGAAACCCGCGCGACAAGTGGTCTTCGATATGGTCGACGAGTATGTCGAAGTCGTAACAGCCTTGGCGAAGGGACTCCAGGTCGGGTCGTGACGCGGCGGCGTGCGGCTGTCGTCGCGGCCGTATGGTTCGGGGCTGTCGCTCCCGGCGCCATGATGGCCTGGGTAGCACCGGCTTCGGCCCGGGTGACTCGGTCCTCAGTTGCGCTGTCGACGGGCAAAGCCACGGTTCGGCTCACTCAGATCGGGATGTTCGAGCAACCGGTCGGAGTCGTCACACGTCCCGACGATCCGCTGATGTACGTGATCGAGAAGACGGGTCGGCTGAAGACCCTCGCTCCCGACGGTGCGAGGCAGACGGTTCTGGACCTCTCGAAGAACGTGAGCACGCAGAATGAACGGGGACTGCTCGGCGTTGCATTCCCTCCCGGCGACCGATCCAGGATCTACGTCACGTACACAGACTCCGTAGGCGCACTCATGGTCACCGAGTTTGCCTATACGGATGCGCGTGTCGACCCGACGACCGAGCGGGTCCTGCTCCGGATTCCACACCCGAACGACGACCACAACGGCGGTTCGCTTGCCTTTGATGCCGATGGCCTGCTGTACATCGGCGTGGGTGACGGGGGTGGGGTCGGAACGCGGGGCGGAGTAGGTGACCGCGACAACAATGCGCAGAACCTCAACGTGCTTCTCGGCAAGATCCTTCGCATCGATCCCCGACCGTTGGGCGACGGCGCGTATCAGATACCGCCATCGAATCCGTTCGTGAAGAGTTCGTCGCTCAAGCTGAGTGCAGGAAAGCGGCGACCGGAGATCTTCGCCTACGGACTCCGAAACCCGTGGCGCATCCGCATCGACGACGGCTACCTTTGGATTGCCGACGTAGGCCAGTCCTCATGGGAGGAAATCAACCGGATCCCGATTACCCGGATCGGGGCGAACTTCGGCTGGCGACTGCGCGAAGGCCGGCACGCGTACCGTGGTGGCGGAAAGCCGACGGGGCTGTTTGAGCCGATCTTCGAATATCCCCACTCCGACGGTCGGTGCGCGGTGATTGGCGGCACCGTCGCCACTTCTTCATCGGGAACGGAACTCGTAGGTACCTATGTCTTTGGCGACCTCTGTACCGGGCGATTCATGCAACTCCGGCAAACGGCTTCAGCCGGGTGGACGATGACCGATCTGGGCACCCGGCTCGCGTATTTGACCTCGGTCAGCTCAGGGCCGGGCGGGTCACTCATCGCCACTTCGTTGAACGGGGGCGTGTACCGCTTGGAGCCGACCGCCTGACCAACCCCCGGGGGATAGCGGGTGCCGATGTGTTCAAACCGGCCCGTTCTGGTAAGAATTCGGTGCTCTCTTCGTTCGAGAGGGCCAGATACAGGGGATGCCATGCCGGTGGAGAATGATTCAGTTGCCGCTCCAGAGTCGCGAGACTTCGATGTCGTCGTGGCCGGAGCCGGATTTGCGGGGATGTACCTTCTCCACCGCCTCCGGGGCCTGGGTTTCTCAATCAAAGTGCTCGAGGCGGGCGCCGACGTCGGAGGCACCTGGTACTGGAACCGCTACCCGGGCGCCCGCTGTGATATCCAGAGTCTCGACTACTCCTACAGCTTTGATCCCGAACTCGACTCGGATTGGCAGTGGACCGAAAAGTACGCACCACAACCGGAAATTCTCCGGTACGCGCAGCATGTTGCGAACAAGCACGATCTTCGGCGCGACATCGAGTTCGAAACCCGTGTCGAATCGGCCCGGTGGGACGCGGTTGCTTCCCGCTGGCATCTGCGTACGTCGAGGGGCCAGGAGTTCTCGTGTCATCACTACGTGATGGCGACCGGCTGCCTGTCGATGCCCAAGGAGGTCGACATAGACGGCACCGACCGCTTTCGGGGCGAGGTCTACTTCACCAGCCGCTGGCCGCACGAGGGGGTCGACTTCACCGGGAAGCGGGTGGCCGTTATCGGCACCGGATCGTCGGCCATCCAATCGATCCCGATCATGGCCGGGCAGGCCAGGCAGATGACCGTCTTCCAGCGCACACCGAACTTCTCGGTACCGGCCCACAACGGTCCGGTGCCTGAGGCGAAGCGGGCTCTCATTTCAAAAGACCCGAAAGAGTACCGACAGGCCGCTCGCGTGTCGTTAGGGGGCGTGCCTATAGAACCAAGTACGATAAGTGCACTTAGTGTATCCGACGAGGAGCGTTTGGCCCGCTACGAAGAGGCCTGGGCCGTC
This sequence comes from Acidimicrobiia bacterium, assembly GCA_031383405.1. GTDB lineage: Bacteria > Actinomycetota > Acidimicrobiia > Acidimicrobiales > JANYDT01 > JANMZO01. Next base: position 9,299 of record JANMZO010000055.1, read on the forward strand.
GGTGGGATCATCGAATTCCTCAGCTGCTACATGGACACGAGCTCAAATCTGGTCGCCAACGAGATGCTCGCCGAGTTCGTACGCAACAAGATCCGCGCTGTCGTAAAGGATACGGTGACCGCCGAGGCCCTTTGCCCGAAGGACTATCCGATCGGCACGAAGCGGTTGTGTGTCGACACCGGTTACTACGAGACGTACAACCTGCCACACGTCCGTCTTGTTGATCTCCGTTCGCACCCGATCGCGACCATCACCGAGTCGGGAATCGATCTGGTCGACGAGTCGTTGGACTTCGATGCCATAGTGTTCGCCACCGGGTTCGATGCGATGACGGGCGCCATAGTGGGCGTCGACATCGAAGGGCGCGACGGCCTGACCCTCAAAGACGCGTGGTCGGCCGGACCGATGACCTACCTCGGCCTTATGGCCAAAAGCTTCCCGAACCTGTTCATGGTGACGGGTCCCGGCAGTCCTTCGGTGCTGTCGAACATGATCGTGTCGATCGAGCAGCACGTCGAGTGGATCACCGACTGCATCGTTGCTCTGCGAGCAGATGGTTTCGCGACGATCGAGCCTACGGAGAACGCCGTCAGCGGGTGGGTTCAGCACGTCAACGACTTTGCCAACCTCACTCTGATGCCACGGGCGAACTCCTGGTACATGGGCGCAAACATCCCGGGGAAGCCCCGTGTGTTCCTGCCCTATCCCGGTGGCGTCGGACGCTACCGCGCCGTGTGCGACGACGTGACCCAACGTGGTTACGTCGGTTTTGAGCTTCGCGGTGAGAACGCGGTGAAGGTGGATGAGGAGATCGTTCAGCCGCTGCAGCCCGACGTCATGATCATGTTGGAGATGATGGGTACGCTGGGTCTTGCGGCGATGGAGTCAATGTCGCCCGCAGACGCCCGCACCTTCTCCGAGGCCATGTCGGGCCAGCGGGCGCCCGGGCCGGAGGTCGGCGAGGTGGTCGATGGCACACTGCCCGGCGCGGGCGGCGATCTCAACTACCGACTCTATCGACCCGCGACTCCGGGCCCCCACCCAACCGTGGCCTATTTCCACGGCGGCGGCTGGGTACTCGGCAGCCGCGACTCCGATGACCCGTTCTGCCGGGATCTCTGTGCCCGGTCCGGAGCGATGATCATCTCGGTCGATTACCGCCACGCGCCAGAGGCGCGGTTCCCGGCCGCGGCCGACGACGCGTTCGCGGCAGTCACGTGGATTTCTGACAATGCCGCGTCGCTGGGGGGAATTCCGGGTCAGTTGGCCGTTGCCGGATGGAGCGCCGGCGCGAACCTTGCTGCGGTTGTGTGTCAACTGGCGCGCGACGCGGGGGGTCCGCAGATCGTCGGCCAGATGCTGCTTACCCCGGTGACCGACAGCGACCTGTCAACCGGCTCCTACAGTGCGAACGCCGACGGCTTTGTGCTCACCAAGGCGTTGATGAAGTGGTTCTGGGACCATTACGCGGATCCCGCAGATCGGGCCAACCCGAAAGCGTCGCCGCTTCGCGCCGCGAGCTTCGCCGGTCTTCCACCCGCTGTCGTAGCGACGTGCGAGTTCGATCCGCTCCGAGACGAAGGCGACGCGTACGCAGCGGCCCTTGAGGAAGCCGGGGTCCCCGTCCAGCACATCCGGGCCCGTGGCCACATCCACACCTCGGTCCCGGCGGTCGATGTACTTCCTTCGGGGGCCGTGATTCGTGCGAAGTTGGCTGAGGGATTGAGCGGCTTTTTCAGTGCCGTGTCAGCCGGCGTCTAGCACCAGCGCGTTCACGGTCACCTCTCACCTCCGCTGACACACGGTCACGAGACCGTTGTCACCTCTCACGGTCACGGGGCCGTTGTCGTATTCGTGCCTCGTTGTCGCTTCCGTGACGTCAGGAAGTCGGCTTCGTGACGCAAATTCGACAATCCCGGCGAGGGTTTCTTCGCGGTGCTCAGCCGATTCATCCAAGGATCGGCGGATCACCCGGGAGCAGGGATTCACCGTTGCGCAGTCGTAACGAGAAGTAGAGGTACACCGCCCCGATTGCGGCGATCGGCGTGCAGAACGCACCACCGACCGACCTCGCGATGCCCGACCACAGCACGTCGAAGGCCGAGTTGTTTCCACCGAGAGCGGTTAGGCCGGCGCGAACGATCTCGGTGATGACCTGATTCGGAATGCTGGTAACGATGCTGAGCATGAGTGACACGCCGATGATCGATCGACGCTTCTTTCGGGCGAGAAACACCGAGCGCTTCAAGGTGCCGATGATGCCGGTCCGCTCACACATCAACCCCGGGGTCCCACAACGAAGGAGGAGATAGGTGACTGCCATGGCGGTGGAACCGGCGACACTCGACGCTGGCGCCAACCCCGAGAGCCCGGTCAGGGCTCCGAGTAGGCCGATCGGCAAGATCACGGCCATCCCGATCAGAAGCGTAATGATCGCCACAGAGACCTGGGTGCCGAGAATGATGTGACTGCGTCGAAACACCACCCCAAGCAGTGGTCGTGGACTAGCCTTACTTCTCGCTGTGGCGTTCGCGGCGGGCATCAGACCGGCGGCGGTGCGGGCACTCGACGTGGTGTAGAGCTCGCCGACGAAGAACGCCGCTGTGGCAGCCACGAGAACCCATCCGAGGGAACCGATCGCGAAATCCGCCACTACCCCTAAGGCCATTCGGGACGTGATCGAGAGCTTCGAGGCGACGCCATCCGCCGCCAAAGCCCGAACCCGGGTTATCTCATCGAACATCGTGGGTCGCATGAGGTCGAGCACCCACGCGCCGAGGAGTTGGAACGGCAGCAATAACACGCCAGCGGTGGCGGCCAGAACACCGATATTCGCGCCCCAGACTTTGATTGCCGCGTCGAGAATCTCGCCGGCTGTTCGTTCGCGCAGCTCAGGGAGCGGGGCTTTCTTCATGACCTTGTCGATCGCACGGGCACGACGCAATGATGAGGCACAGCGTCAACGGTAGGCGATGCCGTTCTCGCTGCGATGCTCAGGACGAGGTCGCGGCGGGCCACGAGGTGAGGCGGGGCCAGAGCGCCGCGCCACCGTTGGCGCAAACGCTGCGACCAACCACTGTCGCCCATTCGGATTCGCTGCCGAATTCATCGCGCCATGCCCATAGGCGGCGCGTCGTGTACTGAAGGCGATGTTCATCGGTATACCCGATCGCCCCGTGCAACTGATGGGCTAACCGGGTGACCGTGGTGACAGCGCGCCCGGCGTAGGCCTTCGCCGCGCCGCACACCGCAACGTGATCGGATGGGTCGTTGCTCGTTACGAGGATGTCAACGGCGTTGTCGACCGCTCCGCCGGTGGCCGATGCTTCTCCGGCAATTTCCGAGAGGTAGTGCTGCAGAATCTGGAACTTGCCGATCGGCTTGCCGAACTGCTCTCGCTCGTTGGCGTATTGCACGCACAATTCGAGGGCTCTCTGGAGGGCGCCGGCCAGAGCGCCTGCACGGGCCAGCGCGGCGTGCGCAAAGACGAGTTCAAGGTTGTTCGTGGCTTCGCTCACCGGAGCCCAGTTCGCGAGGCTGGCAAGATCGGCCTGCGCGATCGTCAGCGAAGGTTCCCCCGCGTAGTTGGACCCGACGGCGGTCCCGGTCAGGGACGACCCGTCGACCAGCGCGGTGCGGTCACCGCTGACCACGACCACATTGTTTGCTACACCAGCGTAGGGAATGGCCACATACGCGACATCCGGGCGGGCTACTGCGAGCGCAAGGGCTCCGGCCGGGACGTTGATTCCGGCTAGGGCGAGAACCGACGCGGCAAGAAGGGTGTCGGCCAGAGGAACCGGGGCGGCGTGGTATCCCGACGCCCGGATCAGGGCCGCGGCATCGTGCAGGGTGCCACCCGATCCGCCGAGTGATTCCGGAACGCCGACCAGTGTGAGACCGGACTCCTCCAGCACCCTCCAAAGCGCAGAATCGAGACCGTGCTCGGCCCCGCCGATCCGTTCCGGGGTGCAGGTATCGGTGAGGATTCCGTTGATAGTTTCGACAAGAAGATCATCGGCGCGCATAGCAACTGTTGACATGATCATCGGACTCCGAGTGCTCTGGCGACGATGCCGCGAAGGATTTCATTGGTACCGCCCCGAAGCGTGAAGCCCGGTGCGGAAAGGATTGCGTCGGCGACGAGTTGGTCGAACGCTTCGTTACGGCCCGGTGGAATGAGTTGGCGCGCAACTTCTCCGATCTCCGATTCCAACCGGGTACCCATGTCTTTGACGAGTGCCGCTTCGGTGACGGGCTCTGCACCGCTGCTGAGCGCAACTGCCACGGAGATGCAGAGTCGTCGGAGGGCGCTCAGACGACTGACCAGCATGCCGATCTGGGCGGCAGCTTCATCGCTCGGATTCGAACCAACGGCATCAATAAGCGCGCGTAACAAAGGGTACGTTGACAGGTAGCGCTCGGGGCCGGACCGTTCGAAGGCGAGTTCGCCGATGACCTGATTCCAGCCGTTGCCTTCCTGGCCTAGGAGCATGTGCTCGGGTACGAACACATCAGTCATCACGACTTCGTTGAAGTGGTGGTGCCCCGATAGCAGGCGGATCGGTCGGATCTCGGCGCCGGGGGCTTTGAGGTCCATCACAAACTGACTCATGCCGTGGTGCTTCCCCCCGGCCTCGGCCTGCGGGGTCGTGCGCACCAACACGATGAAGTAGTGGTTGTTGTGCGCCTGGGAAGTCCAGACCTTGGTTCCGTTGAGGAGCCAACCGCCTTCCACTCTCGTGGCGGTCGAGCGGATCGCGGCAAGGTCGGAACCGGCATCGGGTTCGCTCATCCCGATCGAGAAGAAAATCTCGCCGGCGACCATTCCCGGAATGAGTTCCCGCTTCGCCCGCTCCGTGCCCATCTTCAGAATTGACGGACCGGATTGCCGGTCGCTGACCCAGTGCGCGGCGATCGGTGCGCCGTAGGCGAGAAGTTCCTCGGCCACCACGAATCTGTCGAGAGCGGTGCGTCCGTGGCCACCGTATTCCGGGTCCCAAGCCAGCCCGAGGAAGCCCTCAGTACCCAGCTTCTTCGAAAATGACGGGTCGTGCATCGACAGCCAGGTGTCGCAGCGTGGCGTGAAGCTGCCGTTGGCTATCTCGCTTTCGAGAAAGGTACGAAGTTTCTGACGCAACGACTCGGTAGCTGCCGGGAGAGCGGCCGGTGGAAAGGAAAGACTTGGCACGTGCCCAGTTTCGTCGATGAACGCGGGATGTGCCGAATTGACGTCTAGCGGATGCCGGTCGCTCGCCGACTCGCGGGCTCAGGACTCGGCGCTTCCGACAACCTCGAAGCACGGCTCAGTCGTTCTGTCCGGTGGCACGGACGTCTCGAGGACGTCAAAATTGTCAGCCGCCATTTTCGGCTCAGTCGTTCTGTCCGGTGGCACGGACGTCTCGAGGACGTCAAAATTGGCACCCGTCATTTTCGGATCAGTTGCCGAGGCCCAGCGTATTGCGGGCCGATCGTTCGATTTTCGCCATTGCCCGAACCATCACCTCGGCCTCCTCCTCGCTGAGCAGTGACGCGAAATGATCGTTGATCGAGGCGCCATGTGAGCGTTCGAGCCGGATGAAGGCCCGTTTTCCCTGGCGGGTCAGCTTGGCCTGCACACCTCGGCCGTCGCCGGAGGCGCTACATCGCTCGACCAGTCCAACACCGACGAGTTGATCGACTCGTCGGGTCAACCAGCTTCGTGACATCAATACCTGGTCGGCCAGTTCGCTCATTCGCATGGAATGATCAGGCGATTTGTAGAGGCACACGAGCACGTCGTACCACGCGACCGACATCCCTGTCTGCTCCATCAGCTCCCGTTCCAAGATCTCCATCACCGCCGTATGGGCTCGAATTGAGTGGTACCAGGCGTTCCGGCGAACGTCCGGCTGCGGATGTGACATGCGTCAAATTCTGACCCAAGTAGTTGCGTTTCGCAACCAACTCACATACCTTTCATAAGTAATTGCTAGTAGCAATTACTCTGTCTCCGACAATCATCACCAAAAGGACCAAACCATGAGCAACACTCTCGCCCCAACCCTGACCACCGGCACTTGGAACATCGACGCATCGCACACGACCGTTGGCTTCGTCGTCCGGCACCTGATGATCGCCAGAGTTCGCGGTAGCTTCACGAAGGTCTCGGGAACCGTCACTGTCCCGGAAGATCCGTTTGGGACCGTGATCGACGTCACCATCGACCCGACGTCAATCGCGACGGCTGACGATGCCCGCGACGGTCACCTCCGCGGCGCGGACTTCCTCGACGTTGAGAAATACGGCCGGATAACGTTCAAATCCACCACGGTCACCGCCCAGGGCGATGGCTACCAACTCGTCGGTGTACTTACGATCAAGGGTGTAACGAAGGCAGTAACCCTTGAGGTCGACTTCGACGGTATCCAGCAGGACCCTTGGGGCAACATCAAGGCGGGCTTTTCGGCCACGGGTGAAATCAACCGCAAGGACTGGGGCATTGAGTACAACGCCGCCCTCGAAGCGGGCGGCGTGCTCATCGGCGAGATGGTCAAACTGCAACTCGATGTGGAGTTGGTCCGAGCTCCCTGAACCGTAGTGAACACCTGCGTCGGGAACCCGTGCGTTGCGAACCAAATAGCGTCGGACTGTCCAGGGGCGATCCGACGCTTTGACGCTTCGGTCTACGACACCGGTGCCCTCCGCCTGGTCGCTCGGCCACGGGGTAGCCCGATTTCCTTGGCGTCGAGAATGGCCTTGCCGATGACGGCAGTAACGATGATCGTCCCGCCGATGAGCGTTGTTCCCTTCGGCTTTTCCGCGAACTTCAGAAACACCCAGATCGGGGCGAGCACCAACTCGACCTGAGCGAACACCGACATTGCAACCGCGGGCACCTTCGTAGCCGACGCGTTGAACAAGAGTGTACCGGCGACGATGAGCACGCCACCGTGGAAGAGCCCGAAGGCCATGTCACCCACCGGAGGAAAGGCCGTATGCCCGTTTACGGCCCCTACGGTTGCGCAGAGGAGGATCATCAAGAACGCGTAGCCTGGCAGTACCGGCGCCCAGTCCCGCTTGGGATCCGATCGAACACAGACCGCGTACACGGCGAAACCAACCGACGAGAGCAGCGCAGCAGCATTTCCCGTCATGTTGCCGGCACCGAGGTCACCGGCCACCATGATCACAAGACCCACCAGCGCGATGAGGATCGCTGCGAGAGTCACGCCGGTCAAGCGCTCACTCAAGGCAAAGCGAGCAAGGATGACGGTGGCCAGCGGAGTGACGGATGCGAAGAACGATGCGTTCGCGACAGTGGTGTTCTTCACGGCGTAGATGAACCCGAGCGAAGCAACCAGGAGGCCGATCGTCGCGATGAACATCCTCGGGCCGCTTGTGTACGCGAGGGGTAGCCGAGAAGGTTCACCCCGGAGTTTGGTGACAGTCTCGATGACGACGATAATCCCGACCGACCGCCAGATCATGTACTGCCAGACATCGGCGTGTGCAGCGCTGCGGGCCGCCACCGCGCCGAAGCTCCACAACGCGCCGGCAGAGACTGCGAGGAGGGAAGCTCCAAGTGGAACCTTCGTCGACACGCGCGCCGCAGCGGCGGTGCTCATCGGGTGCGGTCGTCTGCGTTTAGATGTTCAACATCGGACAACCTCGTGAGACAGAACGTCATGCCGTCGGCCAGATTCATCGACTCAATACGGCTGATCGACGCGTGGTTGATGACAAAACGTTCCCATTCCCATGGCGTGGGTTGGAGGCCCAGAAGGTGACATATCACCACCGAATTCGTGCCGGCGTGGGCAACGAACGCGATGCGCCTGTCAGTGGCCGCCCAATTCCAAACCGCGAGCTGCTGCTCTGAACGGGTGATCGACCGGTCCTTGAGAAACGTGGTCGTACCATCGTGGATCCGGCCTACGAACTCGCCGACATGCTCTCCGCCCTCGAGCCCTTTCCAGCGGTCTTCGGCCGTACGCGCCCGGTCCTCGGCGTAGGCCATGTCGGCCTTCTCCCTCGGGGTGCCGTGCCAGATCGGATTTCGGATCTCCTCAAGCCACGGATCGATGGTTTCGCTTCGACCCAGCGCTGCGAAGAGGGGTGCAGCGGTCTGGCGGGCCCGGACGAGCGGTGAGCAGTAAACCTCGTCGAAGTGCTCATCGCGTAGCGCTTCGGCCATCGCTTCCGCCTGACGAACCCCGCGTGTGGTGAGCGGCGGGTTGTCGACGTTGAGACCCTCGCGAACCCATTCGGGTTCGCCATGACGAATGAGCACGATTTCCATAGCGGGACCCGAGGTTACGGCACTGTGGACCGGCCCTCCGACTCCTCAGGGGATGCGATCCGGTCATCACCGACCCATGAGGCGCATCCACCACGACTTTTGGGTCAGGTCAGGTCAGGACTTCGAGGAGTGACACGACGGGTCGACCGAGGGAGTCGGCGACGATTGCGTTGGTCATGTGGCCGGCTGCACAGTTGAAGCCGTGGGCCAGCGCGTCGTCGGCTGCGGCTGCGTTGCGCGGCCCGGCGGCCACCTCGGCAATGTAGGGGAGGGTCGCGTTGGTAAGTGCGTAGGTCGACGTGAAGGGAACTGCCCCGGGCATATTGCCGACCGCGTAGTGGATGACCCCGTGGTTTTCGTAGACCGGGTCGGTGTGCTTCGTCTCGCGGATGCCCTCGATGCAGCCACCCTGGTCGATTGCAACATCGACGATCACCGCGCCGGGCTTCATCGACCGAATCATTGCGTCGCTCACGACGACAGGCGCGCGGCCACCTGCGACAAGGACCGCGCCGATCACGAGGTCGGCCTGGGTGACGGCCCGTTCGACCGCGCCGCGGTTCGATGCCAGTGTGACGATACGGCCGCGGTGGATCTGGTCGACGAAGCGGAGGCGGTCGAGGTTTTTGTCGAGGAGTAGGACCTCCGCTTCCATGCCCGCAGCGATCCACGCCGCATTCCACCCAACGTTGCCCGCACCGAGCACTACTACCTTCGCCGGGGCCACGCCCGGCGCTCCGCCCATGAGCACGCCCCGGCCACCGCGGTGCCGTTCGAGGAACTGGGCCCCCATTTGCGGGGCAAGGCGGCCGGCGACCTCGCTCATCGGCGCGAGCAGCGGAAGCGCCCCGCTCGCCAGTTGCACGGTCTCGTATGCGATGGCGGTGCACTTCGACACGAGCAGCGCATCGGCCACGACCGGATACGCGGCCAGGTGCAGGTAGGTGAACAGCGTCAGGTCGGAGCGGAGGTAGCCGAACTCCGACTCCTGAGGTTCTTTGACCTTCACGACCATTTGCTGCGACCACGCGTCTTCCGCTGTCGGCACAATGGTTGCGCCGGCGGCGACGTAGTCGGCATCGGACAACCCGCAGTTGGCTCCTGCACCCGACTGCACGAATACGTCCGACCCGGTGCGTTCGAGTTCGCGGACGCCGTCTGGGGTGAGAGCGACGCGGGACTCGGAGGACTTAAGTTCGGTGGGTACGCCAACAGTGAGAGACATGGTGAAACTATCGACCAATGCATGCAAAGGCTTTGGGGGATCTCAGGTGTAAAGTCGCCCAATGACCGGTGTTTCAAAGGTGTTTGATCAAATCGACGAAGTAATCATTGGACTCCTTAGAAAGGAGGGCAGGATGAGCTGGCGCGAACTAGGCGAGTTCGTGCATCTTTCGGCGACCTCGGTAGGCGATCGGGTGCGGCGACTCGAACGCGAGGGCTTCATCAGCGGCTACCGGGCCATGATCTCGCCACAGGCCCTCGGCAAAGACCTCGCGGCAGTCGTGGAACTGAGTCTCCGACCCGACGTTGTGCCCGAGGACTTTGAACGGGAACTGGCAAAGCAGATCGACGTCTCGTTTGCGGCCTACGTGACGGGTGCCGCCGACTACGCGGTGTTCCTCGACTGCGCCGGCCCGGAGGGGCTCGACCGGTTCACGCGCTGGTGCAAGGCCAACGGCGCGGCCAGTACGGAAAGTCGTGTCGTGCTCCGTCGGGTCGTCGGTTGAGCATGCGCGGCCAGTACGGAAAGTCGTGTCGTGCTCCGTCGGGTCGTCGGTTGAGCATGGCGCGGCAGCCATAATCGACTCCTGTCGAATTTCTCGTAACGTTTGGTCGTCGGGCGTCAGCCCGTCGGTTCGTAGGTAGAAAGCGGGTATTGAGCGTGAGCGATAGTCCTGGGTCCGTAGGGAACGGTCGTGGGTCGGTGGAGGTCGTGAACGTCACCAAGCGCTTCGGCTCGATGACCGCGGTCGACAACGTGTCGTTGGCGGTGAACCCGGGCGAGTTTCTCGCGGTACTCGGGCCGAGCGGGTGCGGAAAGACGACGATTCTGCGTATGCTCGCCGGTTTTGAGCAGCCCGATGCGGGAGAGATCTACATCTCCAACGTGCCGGTCGCGGGCGTGCCTGCCTACAGGAGAGACGTCAACACAGTCTTCCAGAACTACTCGCTGTTCCCCCATATGACGGTGCTCGAAAATGTCGCATTCGGTCCCCGCTCTCGTGGTCTCGACAAGGCGGCGGCCCGAAAGCAGGCTCAGGAAATGCTCGATGTTGTGCGGCTCAGCGATCTTGCGTCCCGCAAGCCGATCCAGATGTCGGGGGGCCAGCAGCAGCGGGTGGCACTTGCGCGCGCCCTCGTAAACCGGCCGAGCGCGCTTCTGCTAGACGAGCCTCTCGCGGCCCTTGACCTGAAGCTCCGCCAAGCCATGCAGCTTGAACTGAAGCGCATCCAGCGCGAGGTCGGGATCACGTTCATCTTCGTGACCCACGACCAGGAGGAAGGCCTCACGATGGCCGACCGCATCGCCATCATGAGCCAGGGCAAACTCGAACAGGTGGCGACACCCGAGCAGATCTACTCGGCACCGGCGTCGGTGTTCGTCGCGGGTTTCATCGGTTCGGCCAATCTGCTTCCGGCCAACGTGTCGGCGGTCAACGGCCATTCAGTCACGGCCACGATGGCGGGGGGCGTCATTTCGGTCACCTCGCCGACCGCTGGGCGGCCGTTTTCCGTTGGTCAGAGTTGCACGATCATGATCCGCCCCGAACGCATGATCATCAAAGACGACCCGATCGCCGACCAGGCCAACATTCGAGCGGTTGTCACCGACCGGGTCTTTCATGGAGCATCAAGTGACGTGCACGTGCGCACCGGCGATGGCACCTCCCTCGTCGCCGACCTCGAAGCAGACGACGGGTACCAGTGTACGCGGGGCGATGAAATCTGGATCAGCTGGCCCAACGGCAGTGCCTACGTTCTGGGGGAAGCGACGACCTTCGCCGGAGCTACGGGTACCGACGTCGACCACGTCGAAGCCTCGTTGTAACAGGTTCGCAGGAGAACCGCCTGTTTGACAGCTGCCCGGCCGCCCGTTCGCCGAGCGGGAAACGGGTGCACTACTCTGAAAACTTCCTTTGTTCAGGGGTCCGCAACGGCTCACCACACCTACTTTGGAGCAACTCATGGGCCAGTTGATTTCGCGGCGTCATCTCCTTCTCGGTACCGGGGCGGTCGTGCTCGGCGGCCCGGCCTTCCTCGCAGCTTGCGGAGGAACCAAGAAGTCCGATACATCGGATGATTCGTCACCCGGCACCGGGGCGGCGGGTTCAGGTGGCTCGCTGGCCAAGGTCCGCATCGCCAGTTGGCCGTTCTACATCGAAGATGACCAGAACCCGAAAAAGGCGGCGACCATTGCCAATTTCACGAAGGCGACCGGCCGCGATGTCGACTACAAGCTGGCCATCGACGACAACAATTCCTTCACCACGAAGTACCAGCCACTCTTGGAAAAGAATGAGTCGATCGGTTTCGATGTCGCCATCCCGACGAGTTGGATGTGCGCCCGTTGGATCGAGAAGGGCTGGGTGGAGGAGATCCCCGCCGACCTGGTGCCGAACAAGGTCAATCTCGCTGATGCGTTGGCCAACCCGTCGTGGGATCCCGGCCGCAAATACACGTTGCCTTACGCGATCGGCCAGGTGGGCATTGCGTACAATCCCAACAAGATCGGTTTCGAGATCACCTCGCTCCAAGACATGCTGAAGCCGGAACTATCCGGAAAAATCACGGTGCTGTCGGAGCTGCGCGACACCGTCGGCACGTTCCTGCTGGCCGACGGAATCAAGCCCGACGAGGCAACCGTTGATCAGATCAAAACGGTGATGGCCAAGATCAAGAAGTTGCGTGAAGCCGGGCAGTTCCGCAAGATCACGGGTAACAGCTACATCGAAGATCTCGGCACCGGTGACACATGGGCGTGCATCGCGTGGTCGGGCGACGTTGTTGCGTTGCAGGGCGATAACCCCGACATCAAGTGGGTTCTGCCGAACAACCAGGGCATGAGCTTCGTTGACACGATGCTGATTCCCAAGGGTGGCGACCCATCCGCCGCGGCGGCGTGGATGAACTACGTGTACGACCCGGTGGTGTCGGGGCCGCTCTTCGAAGCGATCTCCTATGTTTCGCCGGTGAAGGGCGCGAGCGCCAACATGAGCGCCGCTGCGGCCAAGAACCCGGTCATCAATCCGGGGCCCGACACCAAGCTCTACGAGTTCCCGTCGTTCACCGCAGCGGAGTTCGAACCGCTCGACATCGCCTGGGCTGACGCAATCGGATCCTGACCGGTAGTTTGTGCTCCGACACCTGTAGAGCTCCAACTGTTCATCTCGTTCAACTGGGAGAGGCACAACCACGACGATGTCTGACGCACAAGAAGGGCGCGTAACGAAGCCGTGGATTCCTTGGGCACTGTTGGCGCCCGGCCTTTTGTGGCTCGTGTTCTTTTTCGTCGTGCCGCTGTTCAGCCTGGGCCGAGAGTCGCTGAAAAACGGTGGCCTCTCCAACTTCTCCGACGTCTTTTCGACGTACAAGGAAGTCATCGGCCGCACGTTTCTCTTTGCGCTGGTCGCCACTGTGCTTGCAATCGTGATCGGATACCCGTTGGCGTATTTCATCGCGATCAAGGGCGGCCGGTACAAGAATGTTCTGCTGGCACTGGTGGTCCTGCCGTTCTTCACCACCTATCTGATCCGTACCCTGGCGTGGAAGATCCTGCTGTTCTCCGATGGTCCGGTGGCCGGGTTCCTCCGATGGACCGGCCTGCTTTCGAAGAACGGGGAGATTCTCAACACGAGCTTCGCGGTTGTCGGCGCGCTCTTATACAACTTCCTCCCGTTCATGGTGCTTCCGATATACGTGAGCCTGGAGAAGATCGACAAACGGTTGTTGGAAGCCGCCCCCGATCTCTACGCGAACGGACGACAGACGTTCACCCGCGTGACACTGCCTCTCTCGCTGCCCGGGGTCTTCGCCGGCAGCCTGCTCACGTTCATCCCGGCGTGCGGTGATTTCGTCAACGCCGACCTTCTCGGTGGTGATCGGCAGCGCATGATCGGAAATGTGATTGAACGTAATTTTCAGCAGGAGGTGTTTCGCCCTCAGATGTCGGCGCTGTCGTTCGTGTTGATGTTGCTGATCCTGCTGGGTGTTCTCGCCTATGCCCGTTTGCTCGGAACCGAGGAGCTGATATGAGCACCGTTGGGGTGGCTCGTCCGAACGGAGCACGAACACTGCGCGGCCGCATTGGGGCAAAGGCGCTCAACATCTGGGCCTTTCTCGCTCTCGGGTATCTGTTCCTCCCGATCCTGGTGATCGTCGTGTTCTCGTTCAATGAGCCGGGCCGCGCGGTCACGACCGGCGGTGTCGAAACCTGGAAGACGGGCCGCTACAACTACCAGTGGGGGCGCTTCAGCCTCGACGCATGGAAGGACCCGTTCAAGTACAAGGACCTTACCGAATCCTTCCTCTACTCGTTGCGGATTGCTGCGGTCGTGACCATCACGGCAATCGTCCTCGGCACGATGATGTCCCTCGCGATCGTGAAGTACCGGTTCACCGGCAAGGGCCTCGTCAACATGCTGCTGATTCTCCCGCTCACCATGCCCGAGGTCGTGCTCGGCTTCTCGCTGCTCACGTTGTTCGTGACCGCCAGCGTTGACCGCGGTTTCTGGACGATCGTGATCGCGCATGTCATGTTCTGCGTGAGCTACGTGGCAACGACGGTGAAGGCCCGCATACGGGGCTTCGACTGGCGACTCGAAGAGGCCGCGGCCGATCTCGGCGCAAACCCCTGGCGTACGTTCACCCGCGTGACGCTTCCGATAATCGCGCCCGGCGTCGCCGCGGCTGGTCTCTTGACGTTTGCGCTGTCGCTCGACGACTTCATCATCACGTATCTCAACTCCGGAGCGAAAGCCACCTTTCCAATCCAGGTGTGGACCACGAAACGTTCGTCTATTCCGCCGCAGATCAACGTGTTCGGCACCGGGGTGTTGCTGGTGAGCGTCACCCTCTCGGTGATCGGTCTGATGGCCCAGCGTCGAAAGGCTCGGCTGACGTAGCCGTTTGATTGCGCAGGGGCCGGACCCGGGCGTCAGGGCTTGGGGTGGGCGTCAGGGCTTGCGGTGGGCGTAGAGGAAGTCGACGGCGCTTGCCGGGAAGCTCGCCGAGTGGGCCAGGCTCACGATCACGGCTGTGACGTCGGCATGTTCACAGCCATGCGATATTCTATTGACCCGCCGTTCGCGGGTTTCGGGTCTGCGGTTGGCTTGTCAGCGGAGCGGCACCCGGTAACCGCGAGGCAGGTGAACAGCTCCGCGACGAGCCTTCGCCTGTGATCAGCGTAGCGGTCCCATGAGAAGCGGCCGTTAGTGTGACCGGTCAACTATGACGAATGCACGTCCGTCCATTCCGCTGGCCAAGGCGCGGCGAATCGCGCTTGCTGCGCAGGGCTTTGCCGATCCTCGGCCGAGCGGCCGGATCGACCGCCGACATGTCCGCAGGGTGTTCGACCGGATCGGAGTCATCCAGGTCGACTCGGTCAACGTGCTGGCCCGAAGCGAGGAGCTGCCGCTATTCGCGCGACTCGGCAATCACCCGCGTCAGATTCTTCGGGCCATGGAAGCCGATGGTGAACTGTTCGAATACTGGGCGCACGAGGCATCGATCTTGCCGATCGGCCACGAGCCGTTGTTCCGTTGGAAGAAGGAACAGATCCGGGCCGGCACGTACCCGGTATGGGGTGGAGTGGCTCGTATGCGCGCAGATAAACCCGCACTGCTCCAGCAGATCCTCGCAGAGGTTGACGGACGGGGTCCGGTGGCCGCGAGCGAACTTTCCATGCGTGTCGGGCAGGTCGGGGACCATTGGGGCTGGCGATGGGATGATGCCAAGCTCGGCATCGAAACGCTGTTCTGGGGCGGGGAAGTGGCGGGCCGGAGGCGTCTCGCCGGATTCGAGCGCGAGTACGACCTGCCGGAGCGCATGTTTCCGGCGCTTATCGTGGCGCAGCCGTTCATCCACGAACATGACGCCCGCCGCGAGTTGCTCCGCGTTGCGATCCGGGCCATAGGCCTCGGGTCGGCAAAGGATTTGGCCGACTATCACCGTCAGAAAATCACCTCGACTCGACCCCTCATTCACGAACTCGTGGAGACCGGTGATCTCGTTGCGGTCTCAGTGCCCGGCTGGAGTGATCAGCTCTACATGGACCCGAACGCGCGGCAGCCGCGTGCCGTTGCCGCCCGAGCGTTGCTTTCGCCGTTTGATTCGCTGATCTGGGAGCGCGGTCGCACCGAGAGCCTCTTCGGGTTCCACTACCGCATCGAGATCTACGTCCCTCAAACAAAACGTAAGCATGGTTACTATGTGCTTCCGTTTCTGCTTGGAGATTCCCTGGTCGCCCGGGTTGACCTCAAAGCCGACCGGCACAACGGTGCCCTGCTCGTGCAGGCCTCGTGGGGCGAGTTGGGAATTGACGAGACCTACGTGGCGGCCGAGCTAGCCGACGAACTGGCGTTGATGGCGAACTGGCTCCAACTTGACCGGGTGATCGTGAAACCCAAGGGTGATTTGTCCCGTGCTCTGGCGAAAGCTGTCGGCAGATAGCCGGCGGTCATACTTGGGTTGTGCCGATGAAGCCATGCGTGTTCTGCTCGATCGCTGCCGGAGTGACACCGGTCGCTCTCGTTCTCGACGAACCAGACGTATTGGGGTTTCTTGACGCGTCGCCCGTGTTCCCGGGGCACGTTCTTGTGATCCCGCGTGAACACCACGAGACGCTCACCGACCTGCCTCCGGAGGCGGTCGACGGGGTGTTCCTGGCCGTCCAGCGCGTAGCGGTCGGTGTCAAGACCGCCACGGAATCTGATGGAACGTGGGTGTCAATGAACAACACAGTGAGCCAGAGCGTGCCCCACCTTCACGTGCATGTTGTGCCGCGTCGACGCAAAGACGGGCTCCGCGGGTTCTACTGGCCACGACAGAAGTACGGTTCAGAGAACGAGATGTTCGAGATCGCGGCGAAGATCAGGGCAGCGATTCCCGCTCCACCGTAAAACCAAGGAGTTCTCCTTTTCGCCCTCGGCAGGTATTCCGTTGGTTAGGCCTCCCGGCGCCGGCGCCACTCGACGTAGTGCCACATGTGGTCGAGAGCCACAACGGCCCGGTGCGACGACGGGTAGCAGATTCGTCCGCTCGCCCGCACGGCGGTGGGTCCGGCATTGGCGGGGTCGGCGACGGCGAGCTCGGTGCACGTGAGAATCGGCTTGTCGTAGCGGATCGAAAGTTCCGCAGCGAGTTCCGCGAATCGTCGGTCCTGTCGCTCATGGAAGTCCACGATCCGGTCGATGCCGAAGTCCGGATAGTACGGGCCGGTGCGCATCAGGCGCGCGGTGTTGGACTGGATACCAATGCCGAGGTAGATGATTGCGTGCACGTCGGAGTGTGCCGCGACCAGCTCAAGCACTTCGGGGATCGTGTCGCGGGTTTCTCCGCCGGCGAGGTCGATCGGATTCGACTTGCTCCACCGCGGCGGCAACCTGGTATCGATCTCGGTCAGCAGGTCGGCCGGCAGTTTCATCAGGGTAAGCGAAGACCGGGCGATGGCGTCGGCCGTGACGACCCCCCACCCGCCGGCCGTCGTGATCACCGCAACGTTGGGGCCCTTCGGCAGCGGTTGTGTGGCAAAGGTCGCAGCAGTGTCGTAGGCCTCTTCCACCGATGCGGCCCGAAGGACACCAGCCGACTTGATTGCGCCGTCGAATACCCGATCGGCCGACGCGAGCGCTCCGGTGTGCGATGCGGCCGCTTGTTGGCCGGCTTCGGTTGAGCCGCCTTTCAACACAACGAGCGGCTTCCTCATCGACACGCGCTTCAGCCGTTCCACGAGATCGCGGCCATCGTCGACGTTCTCCATATACGCGAGACCGACCGCCGTTTCAGGATCGTCGGCATAGAAATCGAGGTAGTCGGCGACACCGACCGCTGCCGCGTTGCCGGCACTTACCGCCCGCGATACACCGACTCCGGTCTGCAGCGAATAGTTCATGAACGACGACACGAAGTTGCCGGACTGTGACGCGATGCCGATTCGGCCAGGGGTCGGGTAGGGGGCAACAATCTGCGCGCATAGCTTTGCCGGGGTCGAGATCAGACCTTGGCCGTTGGGCCCGGCGACTATCATTCCGAGTTCGCGGGCGAGAGCGATGAGCGCAGTTTCCGCCACCTGACCGTCGGGTCCGGCTTCGCGGTAACCGGCCGACGTGATGAACGCGGCCCGCACGCCTTTGGCCGCGGCGGAGCGCAGGATGTCGGGGTTGGTCGATGCCGGCGTACAGATCACGATCAGATCGGCTTGTCCAGCCGGTACCTGGTCGACGGAGCGGAGCGTCGTGATACCCAGGATCGTCTCTCCCTCTCGGTTGGTGGCGAAGACCCTGCCCTGGTAGCCGGAAGCGAGGATGTTGTGCAAGGTCGTGAAACCGAACTTGCCCGGGTGGCTTGATGCGCCGGCGACAATCACGCCCTTGGGGTCGAAGAGTGCGGCGAACTGCTCAGCGGTGTAGGTGCTCACTTCGTTGCTCCCTCGGCGGTGTAGGTGTTCGCTCCCTCGGTGGCGGGGGTCGCAGATACTTCAACAAGTGCGTCGACCGCGATCGGCACGCCATTGGAAACGATGAGCGGGTTTACGTCGATCGATTGGATGGAGGGGTCGTCGACCGCCGCCTGGCCGAGCCCGACCAGTGCGTCGATGAGCCGTTCACGGTCGACGGCGGGTTCACCTCGAAGCGGCCCCAGAAGCGCCTGGCTCTTCAGATCGGAGATGAGCTCGTCAGCGTCGATCCGGGTGAGGGGGACAGGTCGAAATGCGACATCGGCCAACGCTTCGGCCAGCACGCCACCGACACCGAGCATGACGCATGGGCCGAACTGCGCGTCACGGACCACGCCGGCGATGAACTCGCGGATCCCCGATACCTGCTGGGCGATCAGCACGTGCACATCGCCGTCTTCGGGTCGCGCCTTTCCAAGCAGTTCCGAAGCAGCTGTTTCGACGGCGGCGGTGTCTCGCAGGTTGAGCTTGACCAAGCCCCGCTCAGTTTTGTGCGCGATCGACGCCCCGCCGAGTTTCGCAACGACCGGAAAGCCGATCCGAGCCGCGGCGGCTGCCGCGTCTGACGCGGAATGGGTAACTTCCTCCCGGGCGATCGGCACGCCGTAGCCGCGCAGGAGGGACTTTGACTGTGACTCCGAGAGTGTTGGCACGGCCGTTGATCCTAAACGCGAGATTCACCGACGTACCCAGACCGGCGGCTGGCAGAGCGCGGTGGCGGGTATTTGCGACAACGCGCTGTTAACTCGAATCCACCGGTAGGATTCAGGTTCTCGCTTTTTGGCCTCAGGAGTCTTTCGTGGAAATTCGCATCGGTGTGTCGCAGTCCGTCAAAGAGATCGATCTCGACCTCGGCGACGTCGATCGCGACAAGGTGATGGCCGACATCACCAAAACGCTGGCTGACGAGACGGCAATTCTGTGGTTGACCGATAAGAAGGGTAAGACGATCGGCGTGCCTTCGGCCAAAGTCGCCTATATCGAAATCGGGGCTCAGGCCGAAGAGCGCAAAGTCGGATTTGCCCGGAAGTAGTCCGTCGGGCACGCGGTGGGTGGCTTCGGGTGCCCGATCGGGTGAAACAGATCGAGGGCGAAATGGGAATGCGATGGTGAAGTCACTGCTCGACCGTCGATTGCTACTCATCACCGGGAAAGGTGGCGTAGGTAAGAGCACCGTTGCTGCGGCTCTTGGCTGGATTGCTGCCGCTCAGGGTAAACGGGTTCTGCTCTGTGAATTCGAACCGAAGGGGGACCTCGCTTTCGCCCTGGGTGGAGTCGGCCCCCGCAACCAGGAACCTCTACGATTCGTACCCCGTGAGGTCCATCCGGGCCTGTGGGCCATGGCGATGGATCCGGAAGAGTCGTTGAAGGAGTACCTGCGCCTCAACCTTCGGATTCCGTTCGTGACCCGGATCGGCGCCCTCTCGGGAGTGTTCGATTTTCTCGCCAATGCGGCGCCGGGTGTGCGCGAGATCGTCACGATCGGCAAGGTGGCGTTTGAGGCGAAACAGCAGGCGTACGACCTGATTGTCGTCGACGCGACCGCGACCGGTCACGTTCTGGGTCAGCTCCGCGCCCCGCAGGCCATCAACGAGTTGGTCGGTGCCGGCCTCATCCGTTCGCAGACCTCGTGGATTCTTGAGATCCTCGGCGACCCCGATGTCACCGGTCTCGTGATCACGTCAACGCTCGAAGAAATGCCGGTGACCGAATCGCTCGCTCTGTTGCACGACGTCGACACGAAGACGAACGTTCACACCGCCTGTATCGTGGCGAACCGGATCCTTCCAGCCCCCTTCACGGTAGCGGGGGAGCGTGTGTTTCGCAGCATGCGGGCCGATGCGTCGCGTCTCGGTCTGACCGACACGCGTTTAGCCGAGGCGATCGTGCGGGGCGTAGCTCTCACGGAAGATCTTCGTGGGCAACGCACGGAGCAGCTGGCTCGACTCGTGGCCGGTGTCGGGCGGATTCCCATTGCGTTGATCCCCGAGTTGTTTGACGTCGCGGCCGGACTGCCGATGACGCGTGCCGTTGCTTCGCAGTTGCGCGATGAGTTGGGTCTCTGATGGGTGGGTCGGGTTCTGCCGGCGGCGCGACGGAACCGACGCTGAAAGCATTCCACGACGTCGTCGCCGCGAGCGGTGTGATCATCGTGTGCGGGTCGGGTGGCGTCGGCAAGACCACCGCCGCCGCGGCGATCGCACTTGGTGTAGCCCAACGCACGTCGGTGCGTGTGCTCGTGCTCACGATCGATCCGGCCAAGCGACTCGCCGACGCGCTCGGGTTGAAAGCGGTTGGGAATGAAGCCTCAAGGGTAACGCTCGGTCCTGTAGCCAAGGGTGAGCTTTCGATCGCGATGCTCGACACATCAGCCTCCTGGGACGATCTCGTCAGGGCGAACGCGCCCGATGCGTCAACCGCCGACAAGATTCTCCTCAACCCGCTCTACCGCAACATCACGCAGCGCTTCGTTCAGAGCCACGACTACATCGCAATGGAGCGGCTCTACGAGCTTCGAGCCGCAGGCGACTACGACCTGATCGTCATCGATACGCCGCCTTCGCGTCACGCGCTAGACTTTCTCGATGCGCCCTCGCGCATGGCCGACTTTTTCTCGTCGACGCTCCTGAAGTGGATCACGCTGCCGTACCGGATCGGTGGTGAACGGGCCGGACGCCTCGGTTACCTCGCGTCCAGACCGTTTTACCAGATCGCCGATCGCATCCTCGGTTCAGACTTCCTGCGCGACATCGCCGAGTTCTTCCTCCTGTTCCAGTCGATGTACGGCGGCTTCGTGCAGCGGGCCGACGCAGTGAGCGCACTTCTGCGCGAGCCAGCGACCACCTTTGTTGTGGTGAGCACGTTGGAGCCCGCGCCGCTGTCGGAAGCCGAATTCTTCCTCAACGAACTGGAGCGGCGGAAGTTGTTGGTGGGGGCGATGGTGCTCAATCGCACCCTGCCCCCGGTGTTCGACAATCCCGATGCGGTAGCTTCGGCGCGCCAGTTGGCGCATGGAGGCGTTGGAGGCGCTGGAGTCGAGGACCGCACCGGTACAGGTGCCGGCGCTGTGTCGGTTGAGTTGGCCCGCGCGCGTAAAGCCGTCGGGGAAACGTTCCTTCGGTTTGCCTCCATCGCCGAATCACAGACCTCCCAGCAGCTTCGACTTGCGCGTCATCCCGATGTGGTGTTGCGTGTGCCGTTGATGGACCGTCCGATTGTCGACCTTGAAGCACTGTCAGGTGTGGTTGAACACCTCTGGTCTGAGGGGTTATCCATTCCTAAGACAGGTCGCCGCAGAAGTTCGCGTTCCGCTGAATTGACGACCCGGAAGAAGCCGGGGTCGGCTTCGTCATGAACGCGAACGTCGACGCATCGGAGTCAGCGAACGCTGCACACGCCGATCTCCAACACATCAAACGGCTCATCGGTTCATGGGGCATGGTTGCCGACTTCTGTTTCGGTGACCTGCTGCTGTTCGTGCCCGAAGGCGGTCACGACAACCCGACCTCGTTCGTCGTTACTGGTCAGGTGCGGCCGACGACCAGTCAGACGCTTTACCAAGACGACCTGGTCGGTCGCGTTGTCACCGTGACCGAACGGCCGCTCCTCGCCGATACCTGGACTTCTACGCAACCAAACAACGGACAGAACTATTCGTTGGCGGAGCCGGTCGGGGTTCGGGTTGCGTACATCCCCGTCTGTCGTCGTTTGCCCGCAGGATCGTGTCGCGTCGTTGCGGTGATGACCCGCGAACTCACGCCTGATGTCTCCCGTCGACCGGGGCGATTGGAACGTACGTACCTGGAGATCTTCGATGCGTTCGCAGCGATGATCGCCAGCGGCCGTTTTCCGTTCGACGTTTCGGAAGAGAACGCTGAGCTCCTCGACCCACCTCGGGTTGGCGACGGTGTAATCGCCCTGAGCACGAACGGAACGGTCTCATACGCCTCGCCCAACGCCATGTCGGCCCTGCATCGTCTAGGCACCTTTGCCAACCCTGAAGGCCGGTTGTTCGAAGACGTACTGCCGGCCGGCGATCTACTCGGGGACTGCATCGCGAGCGGCCAGCCGGTATCGATGGAGATAGACAGCGCAACAGAGGCGGCGGGTGCGTTGACCCCACGTGTGGTGCTTGCGCTCCACGCGATTCCGCTTGTGGTCGACGAGGGTTCGCGATCCGCAGTGGTGCTGGTCCGTGACGTCTCAGATGTTCGCCGCCGCGACCAGTTGCTCGTCACGAAAGACGCAACTATCCGCGAAGTTCACCACCGGGTGAAGAACAATCTTCAGACGATTTCCGCGCTCTTGCGGTTGCAGGGGCGCCGTCTCGAGTCCGATGAAGCGAAGCAAGCCATCGAAGAGTCGGTTCGCCGGATCCGCTCCATTGCGCTCGTCCACGAGACGCTGTCACGGATGGATCGCGATGCGGTTCCCTTCGACGAGATCATCCGGCCACTGGTGCGAATGGTGGAAGAGGGCCTGTCCTCTCCTGAACACCCGATCCTTTTCAGTGTGGAAGGCCAGCTCGGTGACCTTCCCCCGGAGACAGCCACCCCGCTCGTAGTCGTGTTGACCGAGTTGCTGCAGAATGCAGTGGAGCACGCGTTCGTGGTGGGCACGTCGGTGAAGGCCCCTGGCCGGGTCGCGATACGTCTCGCAAACGACGCCGATGGGCTTTCGATCGAGGTGCGCGATAACGGGGCCGGCCTGCCGGAAGGGTTCTCGCTTTCGGCTTCGAAGAGTTTGGGGCTGTCCATTGTGCGGACACTGGTGACTACCGAACTCGGCGGTGCGATTGCGTTCCAAAGTGACGGAGGTACCGTCGTGGCCCTCCGGGTTCCGCGTGTCGCAGACCCTCGGACCCGCCACGCAATCGCGGTCGATCGCTCGACGAGGTAGCGGCCAGGCTCGTGACGCTCGGGGCATAAACTGGCTACCCCGGGTGGCCGGGTACGGTTGAGTCGTGACCAACCCCCTGATCGTGGCACACCGTGGTGCGTCAAAGTCTGAACGTGAGAACACCGTCGACGCATTCCGCGTAGCGAAGCAGATGAATGCTGATATGGCCGAACTCGACGTTCGAAAGACGGCCGACAATGTGCTGATCGTGCATCACGACGCACACATTGAAGGCGTCGCGCTGATTGATATGCGCGCGGACAGTCTGCCCGACTATGTGCCGTCGTTGGCCGTAGCTCTCGATGCCTGTGTTGGCATGGACGTGAACGTCGAGATCAAGAACGACGAACGCGAACCCGATTATGACCGCGATCAGTGGGTGGCCGAACGGGTTGTTGCGTTGTTGAACAGCCGAAGCGATCACGATCGCATGTTGATTTCCTCATTCGACCGGGAAACAATCAACACCGTGCGCCGGCTCGACCCGACACTTCGCACCGGCTACCTCGTTGTGAAATCATCACCCCCCGCCGGTCAGACGCTTCGGGAGTTTTTTCAGTCTGTCGCCGACGAGGGCCATATCGCCATCCATCCCCACCGGAAAGCGGTGACGGCCGAACTGGTCGAGGCCGCCCACGCAGTCGGTCTGGCGGTCAACGTGTGGACCGTCGACAGGCCTGACGAACTGAGATCACTCGCCGACCTAGGCGTCGATGCCCTCATCACCAACGTTCCCGACGTCGCGCGAAAGGCCGTCTTCGGCTGACCCGGCATGTTTATGTCCACGTTTTGACATATATGTCGTGCGAAGCGTGGACATAAACTGGGCCGCCGCCCCGAAGGCACGGACCAAAGCGGTGAAGGCCCCGTTGGCTAAGGCGAATACGCCAAAGGCAGAACCTTCGAAAGTATCCCCCGCAAAGCCCGCTCGGGTCGATCGAAAACCACGTCGGCCAAAGCCAAGGCCAAATAGTCGGCGCTAAACACCTCGAGTCTGCGACGTTTGGATGTTTGTGTCCGCTGACCGGGTGTTTGTATCCAAACGTTGGTGGTGGGTTTGGAGGGTTTGGATGTTTGTGTCCGCTGACCGGGTGTTTGTATCCAAACGTTGTATAAACCAGGGGCCGCCGGAGACCCGGGGGTCTCAGCTCAGCTCAGGGCACCACGAGGTCGAGGACATTCGGTTCCCAGCGGAATTCGAGTTGGTTCGCTTCGCCGAGATGATCGCCATCGACCTGCCAGGGGAACGGACGGTAACCGTGGACGGCGAAGCGGATCAGGCCGGTCCTCAGATCGAGGTTCGGGGCCTTCCTCAGGCGGTCACCGCCTCGCACAGCGGCCGTCACAGCTCGCAGGGTGCCGAGCAGGTTCAACTTCTTCAGCGTCACCAGCGACAACGGGTTGTCGAGAGTGGCCTCCTTCGACAGTGACAACGGCCGTGATCCCAGGTACGTGTAGGGGTCGGTGTTCATGGCGATGGAGAAAAAGCCGTCGATTCGTTCGCCGGAGGCAAAGCTGACCCAGAACGGTGCGTTCTTGCGGTCGAACTTGCGGACCCAGGTGTCGATTGCGGCGTACATGAACAGGGGATGGCCGAGCCAACGCTTCAGCTGCCCGCGTCGTTCGACCTGTTCGACCACCGCGGCGTCGTAACCCATCCCGACGTGGAAGAGAAAGAAGCGGCCGTTGACGTTGCCGAGACCGACCCGACGGATTGCGCTTCGTCGGACAGCTTCGAGAAGCTGCCCCGTCGCTTCGACCGGTTCGTTGGCGAGCCCGAGGGTCCGGGCGAAGACGTTGGTTGAACCCCCCGGAAGGCATCCCAGAGCCGTCTTGGTGCGGACCAACCCGTTGGCCACCTCGTTGACGGTGCCGTCGCCGCCCAAGGAGATGACCAGTTCAGTGCCGGTGGCGGCTGCCCCCTGGGCGAGCCGGGTGGCATGGCCCCGGCGCTGAC
>JANMZO010000443.1:0-13962 GCA_031383405.1 Acidimicrobiia bacterium
CCTCAGCCCGCTTCCGGTGCCCACGGTCGACACGCACGCAACCCGCGACGTTGTCGAGGTCGTGGGACGCGCCAAGGCACTGTGCTTGCTTGCCTTGAAGGGCCAGGGTCTCTCGATGCGCGAGGCCTTCGCCTTCGCCGATGCCTACGAAGTGTGGGATCACCTCACGGTGGCGGAGAACGACTTCGTTCTCGAGCATGAACCGACCCGGGAGGACCTCGTTCAGTACGCCTGGCGATTCGAAGGACTCCGGGTCATGGAGTGGGCTATCGGCCTGGTCAAGCACCTGTCGTTCCCCGTCGACCCGGCCGACCCGGCCAAAGCCACCGAACTTTGTATCCAGAAGATCCTCGCGCCCGAGGTCGGTGGCACGCTGGAACTTCGCACGCCAAAGGAACTGCTCGACGCAGCCGATGTCACGTTCTCACTGTCGGTCATCGCCGCCGCCGTGCAGGACATCCCCGACGCACAGGTCGCTCTGCACCCGGGCGTCGTGCACGAGCGCATGACGGCCTTCCGGTGGCTGGTACCCAACCTGCCGTGACCGAACTGGCTACCGAATTGGATGGCGACTGGATGGCGATTGGCTGTGGTCACTTTGGCCGGGGGTCGAAGGATTCCCACCCAATCGCCAGCGAAGTTGCCGGTCACGGCCACCTGCCCGCCCTGATTCACGTGACCCGGGCCGAGTCGGCAAGGATGGAGGAGTGAGATTGTTGGAACCACTGTCGCTCGGCCGGTCCGGTCATTCGGCTCCCAGCCGGGTGCTGTTCGGACCCATCGAGACGAACTTGGGTCGCAAGCGGGCGTTCGCCCCTTCCCATGTTGCGTTCTACGCACGCCGGGCCGCCGGTGGAGCAGGTGTGGTCGTTACCGAGGAGGCGTCGGTTCACCCCTCCGACCATCCCTACGAACGGTCGCCGCTCGCGACCAACGCCGGTCCTGGTTGGGCATCCATCTCGACGGCAATCAGGGAACTTGGCCACGGAACGATCGTGCTCGCCGGCCTCGGCCACGGAGGTGGGCAGGGCACAAGCCACTGGAGCCAGCGGGAGATGTGGGCCCCTTCAGCGGTGCCCGAGGTCGCGTCGCGGGAAGTCCCGAAGATCATGGAGCAGCGCGACATAGAGGCGGTGATCAAGGGCTTCGCCGACGCAGCCAGACTAGCTGTCGACTCAGGACTCCACGGCGTCGAGATCAACGCCGGCCAGTTTTCACTGATCCGCCAGTTTCTAAGCGGGCTTACCAATATGCGAAGCGACGGGTACGGCCAGGACCGACTCCGATTCGGACTGGAAGTCCTTGAGGCCGTCCGTAATGCAATCCCGCAAAGTATCGTGGCTCTTCGCCTCAGCGTTGATGAGCTCGCTCCATGGGCCGGCATCGTGCCCGAGTCCGGAGCGGAAATCGCGATCACCCTGTCGCCGTTCGTAGATCTGATCACCGTCGTGAGGGGATCGATCTTCACGAACTGGGCCACTCAGCCCGACGGGCACATCGAATCCGGTTTCGGAATCGACCTGGCCCGAACGGTCCGCTCCGGGCTGCACGACGCGGGAATGCGCACCCCCGTGTTCGCCCAGGGTTCGATCATCGATCCGGGATTGGCCGAGTGGGCCATCAAAGACGGCGCCGCCGACGGGGTCGAGATGACCCGGGCGCAACTGGCCGACGCCGAACTCGTGAACAAGGCGCGGGCGAATACATCTGCGCGCATACGCCCCTGTATCCTCTGCAACCAAACCTGCAAGGTCCGCGACAATCGGTCTCCGATCATCACCTGCGTGGTCGATCCCGCTACCGGCCACGAACTCGACGATGAACTTCCCCCTTTGCACGCGCCCGAGGCAGCAGGCCCGGGTAAGCAGGTCACCATCGTCGGCGGTGGCATTGCCGGAATGGAGGCGGCCCGGGTCGCGGCGCTACGCGGGTTCAACGTTCGTCTGGTCGAGGCCGGCCCGTGTCTCGGCGGCATCGCAAGCATCGCCGCCCGCGGTTCGGGCCGCGGAGATCTTGCGGCAATCAGCTCCTGGCTTGTCGCCGAACTGGCCGAACTCGGCGTCGAGGTGCAGCTCAACACGACCGTTACCAACGACCAACTTGCCACCCAGCACGGCGATGTTATCGTGGCTTCCGGAGGGACTTCGGGAACGCTTCCGTTCCGACCGAACCCAGCCGCTTACCTGTTGCACGCCGCTGAACTGCTGGCACTCGACCATCCGGCCACCGAAATTCCCGACGGGCCCGTCGTCGTGTGGGATCCGATCGGCGGCCCGATCGCCATCTCGATCGCGGAGACCCTGGCCGGGGCCGGACGCTCCGTCACGCTCGTCACCCCTGATCTTCTGGTCGGTGAGAAGCTCAGCCTCAGCGGTGACCTCGCGCCGGCCCAACCCCGCCTTCACGGCCTCGGTGTCACGCTGATCAAGCGTGCTCTCGTGCGTTCCGTCGACGACGGCAGGGTCGAGATCGAAGATCGCTTCAGCGGTGACGTGAGGGTCGTCGATGCTGCCGTGTTCGTGGCCTGCGGTCACCGTCTGCCCGACCTCACGCTGGACCCAGACGAATTACACGTGCAGATCGGCGACCGTGTCGCTCCGAGATCCATTCTCGAAGCCGTCCTCGAAGCGCGCCGGGCCGCGTTCGCTCTCTGAGCACTTGCTTCCAATTCCCACGCTCAAGTCAATGACCTCGAACCCATGAACTTCTCCCAAAGAATCCCCTGATATCGATGGGCCGCTATACGCATCTGTTCTCACCGCTTCGGCTTGGGCCGGTGATCATCCGCAACCGCATCGTGTTCAGCGCTCACCTCACGAATTACGCCGAGAATGGTTTACCCACCGAACAACATGCGGCGTATTACGAAGCCCGGGCGGCAGGCGGCGCAGGGCTCATCATCACCGAGGAGCATTCGACCCACCCCACGGACTGGCCCTACGAAAAGCTGATCCACGGTTTCCACCGCGAGGTCATTCCGGGCTACCGGCGCATCACCGAAGCCGTTCACCGTCACGGGACTCCGATCTTCGCCCAGATCAATCACAACGGCGGTCAGGCCAGCAGTATGTACTCCCGCCTGCCCGTGTGGGCACCGAGCGCGGTGGCCGACCCGCTGTTTCGCGAGGTCCCCAAGGCGGTCAACGTCCGTGAGATCGCCGACATCATCGCCGGCTACGGCCTCGTGGCCGGCAATTGCGTCGAAGGTGGCTTCGACGGCGTTGAACTTCAGTGCTCACACTCGTCGATTGTTCGCGGCTTTCTCAGCGGCGCCACCAATATGCGCACTGATCAATATGGTGGCTCGCTTGAGAACCGGGCGCGCATTCTGCTTGAGATCGTCCACGTGGTCCGTGAGGCAATCGGCCCCACGCGAGCGCTCGGTGTAAGGCTTTGCGGTGACGAGCTGATCGAAGGCGGCACGACGATTGACGAGGCGGTGGCGGTGGCCAAGTTGGTGGAGGCGACCGGGCAGGTCGACTACATCAACACGTCGATAGGGGTAGCAACGGCGACGCTGTTCATGATCGAGGCATCGATGCACATTCCGCCGGGATACGCGCTTTTTATTCCCAACGCGATCCGACGCGAAGTGTCGATTCCGGTCGTCGGAGTCGGTCGCTTCAAGGATCCAGTCCAGGCCGAGCGCGCCCTCGCCGACGGTCATTGCGATCTGGTCGGCGCGGTCCGCGCGCAGATCGCCGACCCTGACTTCGCCCGCAAAGCCCAGTCGGGCGAGCACGACGATACCCGTCTGTGCCTTTCGTGCAATCAGGAGTGTGTCGGCCGCATGGGCCTCAACCGTTGGCTCGGTTGCATCGAGAACCCCAACGCGGGCCGCGAGTCGATAGCTCCACTGCCCGTTGCGTTAACTCGCAAGCCGAAGCGGATAATGGTGGTCGGCGCCGGGCCCGCGGGCCTGCAGACGGCCATCAGCGCATCATCACGCGGTCATGAGGTTGTGGTCTACGAGAAGACCGCCGTGGCCGGAGGTCAAGTTCGTTGGGCGGCATCGGTCGCCAACCGGGCCGAGTTCGGCGACATGATCCGCAACCAGCTCAACGAGCTCCACCGGCTGAACGTTAAGCTCACCTACGGTCATGAGGTAACTCCCGAGTTCGTTCGGACCGAGCGACCCGACGCGGTGGTCGTCGCTACCGGAGCCGCGCCCGCCCGGCCGTACTGGGCCCCCGCTGATGAAACCCGTATCGTCGATCTGATCGACATCCTTACGGGCACCGCAGCACCAACTCCCGGCACGAGGGTCGTGATCGTTGACGAACTCGGATTCCATCAGGCGACGAGCGTCGCCGAGTTGCTCGCCGATCGCGGTTGCCTGGTCGAGATTCTCACTCCCGGCATGGTCGTCGGTCAAGATCTCGGCATCACGCTCGATATGGAGGGCTTCTGCATCCGGGCGGCCGCCAAGGGGATCACGCTCACCCCCGACTCGGTAGTGATGGGTTGGGTGGCCGCCAACTCGTCGCTGAGCGTTCTCCACCACGTAAGTGGACAGTTGCATAGCATCGAAGCCGACTTTGTTGTGTTGGCGGTTCCCGGTTCACCGATGGCCGATCTTTACTTCGAGCTCCAGGGAAGTGGGATTGCCGTGCACCGGGTCGGCGACTCGCTCGCACCCCGCCGAGCCCATTCCGCCGTCGTCGACGGCGACCGGATCGGAGCCACGCTGTGAGCGGTGTAATCGCTCTGGTCGTTGTGCGCGAGGGCGCCCTTCCGCTCGGTGCGGTTGAAGCGGTGTTGGAATCTGAAGGCCATGTACTTCTGATCGGCACCGGCGTCGGTGCCGCAGTGGCCGAACTGGCGACACACGGTGTGGTCCATACGATACGTACACATACGATTCCCACCGATGACTTCGGCCAACTGGCCGTCGCCGCCGCCGCCGATCTCCTCGACCACCAAATCGTGGTCTGCCCGGCGTCGCCAGACGGACGCGACCTTGCTCCCCGCCTCGCCTTTATTCGATCTGAGCCATTGTTCGCCGGTGCCGTCAGGGTTTCGCGAAGTCGCGTCACCGTCGTCCGCGCGAGCGGACACGTCGGCGAAGACTTCACCCCACCGGCCCGATTCGTCGCCACGCTCATCCCGAACACCCGGGGCCTCGAGCACCGCCATGAACACACCAACGTGGAGAGCGCCAAGGTGACGGATATCCCGGCGCGCCAGCGGACCGGGTTTCCGGTCACAACAGTTGCGATCGATCCCCCTGATCCGGCCACGATGGACCTGACCGAAGCCAAACGAATCGTCGCCGGTGGCCAGGGCCTCGGAAGCACGACAGGGTTCCGGGAACTCAACCGGTTCGGCTCGGCGATCGGAGCCTCGCTTGGTGGCACCCGCGTGGCGAGTGACGCCGGGTGGATCCCATTCGAAAGACAGATCGGCACGACCGGCGTAATCGTGAGCCCCGACCTGTACCTCGCATTCGGAATCTCGGGCGCAACGCAGCACACAACCGGTCTCGGTGACCCCGACCATGTCGTATCGGTCAACCGGGACCCGAGTTGCCCGATGATGGCCATGGCCGACCTGGCCATCGTGGCCGACGCGAACGACGTGATTGACTCCCTGAACCAAAGAGTCGACCAACGACGGAACGAGCACCTCATGAAGGAAGGGACGAATCCATGAGACCGACCCCGCCAACCTCTGCCTCCTCTGATCTGATCTTTGATGTTGTTGTCGTCGGTGCCGGTCCGGCGGGATCGGCCGCAGCACTTCGCCTGGCCCGGGCCGGGCATTCCGTCTGTCTACTGGAGCGCGGGCCATTTCCGGGATCGAAGAATGTCTACGGCGGTGTGATCTACGGGCGCATTCTTGATCAGCTCATTCCCGGCTGGTACAACGAAGTCCCCGTACAACGCTGGATCACCCGCCGTGGCACGATGCTGCTCACCGAGCATCAGA
Organism: Acidimicrobiia bacterium; assembly: GCA_031383405.1. Lineage (GTDB taxonomy): Bacteria > Actinomycetota > Acidimicrobiia > Acidimicrobiales > JANYDT01 > JANMZO01. The sequence continues at coordinate 5,929 of JANMZO010000443.1, forward strand.
GCCTCTGTATCGACTACCGCACGACAACGTGGGGCAAACCGCCCTACAACGGATTCACCGCGTACCGTCCCGACTTCGACAAGTGGTTCGCGGACAAGGCCGTCGGGGCCGGCGCGACGCTGGTGACCTCAACGACCGCCACCGGGCTCGTGCGCAACAGCCGTGGGGTGATTGCCGGCGTGCAGACCGATCGCGACGGCGACATCACGGCCAAGCTGGTGATCGCGTGCGACGGCGTGAACTCCTTTCTCGCCAAAGAAGCCGGCCTCTATCCCCACACCGGCATGGAGAACTTCACCCTCGGCGTGAAGGAGGTGCTGTCGCTCCCGCGGGAGGTGATCGAAGAACGGTTCACCGTCACCGGCGACGAAGGCGCCGACTTTGAAATTGTCGGTGGCACCCAGGGTCTGCGAGGTGGCGCGTTCGTCTACACGAACCGGGACACGATTTCAGTGGGAGCCGTGCTGTCACTCGAGGACCTGTCGACGAAGGGCATCCGGCCCGAGCAGGTCATCGCCGGACTGAAGGCCCACCCGTCGATCGCCCCGCTCGTCGCCGGTGGCGTGGTGAAGGAATATGCGGCGCACCTGATTCCCGAGGGTGGTTACGAGATGATGCCGACGCTGTTCACCGACGGCATGCTGGTGGCCGGTGATGCCGCCGCGATGTGTTTAGCTGCGGGCCTGTGGCTGGAAGGTGTCAACTACGCGATAGGTTCAGGGTTGGCGGCCGCCGAGGCCGGCATCCAGGCCCTAGCAGCAAACGACTTTTCCGCGCAACGTCTGCATGCATATCAAGAGCTGCTGGAGAACTCGTGGGTCATGATCGACCACAGGAAGGTCCGCCGGGCCGCGCACTTCCTGCTGAGCGAGCGCGTACAGGAGCGCTACCCCCGCGTGGCCTGCGACCTCTTCGAACAGCTCTACACGGTCGAGAACCCCAAGCCCAAGCGCGGCGCGCTCAAAATCCTCGGACCACTCCGCACTAAGTACGGACTTCGTTACCGGGACCTCGCCAAAGACGGCCGCGACGCAGGCAGCATCTTCGGCTGAACGGACCCAGCGGTTGTCGACCGCGTTGTCGACCGCGTTGTCCACCGCCTTCCCGCTGTGACTGGCGGTTCGCTCGGCGCTACGTTGTCTGGGTGCAGTTACGCCTCACCACCCAGCCACTGAGCTTCGACGACCGTATGGAGACTGTCGATTTCCGGGTGTCCCACAGGCCGCACATCGTCGTGGAAGCCGAGATCTGTCGAAACTGCACCACCAAGGCTTGTGTGGTCGCGTGCCCGGCCAAGTTGTTCGTGACCACGAACGACGGCGGCATCTTGTTCAACTACGAGCAGTGTTTCGAATGTGGTACGTGCTATCTCGTCTGCAACAGCGAAGGGGCGCTGACGTGGAGCTACCCCGAAGGTGGACACGGCGTGGTCTTTCGTCATGGGTGATCGATCCACCAACTCCGGCCACCGGATGCCACGATGACAATTGTCGTCTGCATGAAGTGGGTCGCCCTGCGCCCGGATATCGATCCGGTGACCGGAGTGGTTTCGTCGGATGACCGATGGTCCGGACCCTCTCCGGCCGATAACGCGGCATTGGAGGTCGGGTTGCGTCTGGCCGGGTCCGGAGACGACGATGTTCATGTCATGACGGTTGCCGGCCCGGTCGCCGATGCAATGTTGCGCGACGCAGTCGCCTGCGGAGCGGCCGCCGCGACCCGCGTCCAGTGTGCCATCCAGGCCACGAGCCACGCTGCGGCGGCCATCCTGGCCGAGACCATTCGGCCGCTCCAACCGCGGCTCGTTATCTGTGGCGACTGGAGTCTTGACCGCGGATCCGGTTCCGTTCCACCGTTCCTCGCCGCCGAACTCGGGTACGGACAGGCGTGCGGCCTGGTGTCCGTATCAGACGGGCCCGGCACGATCCTTCTCGCCGAACGTCGCCTCGACGGCGGCCGACGCGAACGGGTGCGGATCTCCGGACCCGCGGTGTTGTCAGTGGAAGGAAGCGTCGCCGTACTGCGCCGGGCCACACTGGCCGGAACCCTTCGTTCGCAGAAGCTCGCGATCACCGTCCTGACCCCGAAGCACGCGCTCGCTGCGACCCCCACTGCACAGCACTCGGGCCCCTTCCGCCCCCGTGCGAGAGTGCTCGACGGCCCGGCTACCTCGGAGTCGCCCAGGTCCCGCATCGAACAACTCACCGGAGCGCTCACGAACCGCAAGCCTCCGCAAAAGCTCACGCTCGAGCCCGAAGCGGCCGCCGACGCAATCCTGGCCCAACTTGCCGAGTGGGGCTACGACTTCTAGGGATGCAGGTTGCTTCTCGAACGAACCGGTCTACTGTTCCGACGTCCAGCAGCCCGCGCCCGGGCTGCGGGACCTGACTGCCTTCACCAACCCAGCTTTCAATCCGGCCCGGATCGTCGCGGCGTCGTTCAACTGCCGCCACGTTCCCTTGAGATTGATTCGCTTCGCAAGCGTGATCTTGGTGACGGGATCCGAGATGCTTTCAACCTGGGCGCTCCCGGCCCTCGCTGGTGCGATCGAAACGTCTCGACATATGCGTTCGACCTTTTCCGAGAGAGCCCGCTCCAAGACACCATCGGCGGCCGGAGTTCCGAAGAACGAATTCGCCGGGAACTGAGGTCTGTCGGCCTGCGGAGCAACCTTGAAGAAATCAACAACCGGCAGGGTCGGCGAAGCAGCCCGGTAATGCACGACCACCTCAACACCCTTGATCCAGCTCAGGCCGCAAACCCCGGCCGGGCACCTGACCGCGTTGCCTGTCGAGGGGATCGAAGTGGAGGGGATCGAAGTGGAGGGGGTGATGGTCGTGCTGCCACTCTGCGCGAGAACCGGCGCTCCGGGCAGTAGCGAAAACAAGGTTAGGCACAAGGGTGCACACACCCTGCGGGTCCAGACAGTCCGGCACGATTTCGGGTCTTGGGCGAAGGTCATGAACGTATTTAATGACGAGGACTTTCGCGTCGTTTTCGCGGCTGACTAGAGTGCGTTCATGTCGAGCACAATTCGCCTCCTCGGTCCGTTTGAGGTGGAGGTCGAACGGGAACGGGTGGCAATCGGAAGCGCCCAACAGCGAACGCTGCTTCTTCTCCTCGCGCTGGCCGCACCGGGACCGGTCGCCATCGACTCGATGATCGACGCACTGTGGCCCGATCAACCGGTGCGCGACCCCGCCGCGACCGTGATGAAGCTGATCTACCGTCTCAGACGGTGCCTACCGGCCGGGACGATCACGAAGGATGGGTTGGCGTACCGCCTGTCCGGATGCGACGTCGACCTCCGCGAGTTGGAGACGACCAGCCGGCTCGCCCGGGAGGCCCTCATGTCGACCGGGCCGTCGGCGGCCGAGCCCCTTTACCACTTGGCCGCCGCGCAGGTCCGCGGTCCACTGGCAATCGAATTGTTCGACGTAACCACGTTGAGGGCCGAGATCGAACGCATAAACGAACTCGTCGCCCGCACACTGGAGGACCACGCACGCGTGCTCGTGCGTCTCGACCGGATCGAAGAGGCGCTACAGCAGATTCACGCCGCTCACGACGCCCAACCCACAAGGCCCGGCCCGGTCGAGCTTGGCATGAACCTGTATATGGAGCTCGGAAGGACGTTGGAGGCGAAGGCGATCTACGAACGGTACCTAAAGGCGCTTGATGAACTCGGCGTGGCGCCCTCTCGGCCTCTCGCGAGAGCCTATGCACGCTTATCAGATGGCCGCGAGGAGGAGGCACGCGACAGCATCGAGTCGATCAGGTCACGTATCGAAGCTGCGGAGAAGCGGGGCGACTGGCTTGCGGTGAGCACCCTCGCCGGCCAGGCCCTTGAACTGGGGAAAACGGCCGATGTGCTGGACCGCGAAACCCGATTCAGACTCACCCTGGCCCGACTCCGCTCGCTGCGAACCCGCGGCGCCGACGACGAAGCACAAAGCCATCGCGTCGAGACGCTCGAAGCGGGCCGCGCGGTCGGCCCGGCCGCGTTCGCCCTTTCGGTCATCACGACCTCTTCCCCAGATCTCGGGGGTGTGCCTTCAGAGGTGTCGAAAGCCCTTGTCGAAGAGGGTCTCGCCGTCAATGCCGGACCATCGATCGGGCGGGCCGGCCTGTTGGCGATGCGTTGCCTGACCGGATCCTTCCTCACGCTCCCGGCCATGAAACGCAACGATGCCGAGACCGCGCTGAAACTCATCGACCAGCTCGCGCCGGTTGACCCGATCGAGAGATCATTGGTCGCGTATGCCGACCTGATCGGTTCTCTCACGCTCTACTGGGGGACACCGAAGTGTTCGAAACTCCTCTCCGCATGGGAGCGTTACCGCGATCTTCACGGCAACGTCGCTGCCCTCGTCCTTCCAACGCTTCGTATCGGACCGCTGCTCCAACTCGGTCACAGGGGTGCCGTTGAGGCGATGACGGAAGAGCTACGCACGCGCAGCAACGCGCCGGGCGGGCAATCGGTCAAAGCGCTTGTTGCGTTGCTGGACGGTATGGTCTCCAACCTCGATGGCCGGTGGGCGGATGCCGAGGCCGCAGAGAGCAAGCAGGGAGAACTCGCCGGCCTCCCCCACGCAGACTCGTTGCGGGGAGTCGGCAACTACTCCCGTATCGAGCGCGGGGCAACCCATTCCGACATGGCCCCGGATTTGCAGATCCTCGCAATGATCGAACCCGAACACCCCTACACCATCTCGTATCGGGCCCTCGCCGGTGCTCTCTTGCTCGCCGATGGCCGGCCAGACGAAGCCAAGCGACAAATAGACCCGCTGGTGAGAAACGAGGCCGTCCCGTTCGCCGAAAACGGTGAACGTATGACGGCCTACCGCTGGCTCGCCGACATAGCGGAGCAACAGTGCGATCGGAAAATAGCCGAACTTCTGCTCCCGCTTGTCCGTTGCCACACGGGACAGTTCCTGACCGGGGGTGACCCGTCGCTCATCTGGGGCGCCGCAGACCGCACGATCGGACAGCTTCTACGGGTCCTCGACTGTTTCGACGAGGCCGAGCACCACTTCCGACTCGCGGTCGAAACCGAGGAAGGCGTGCGAAGCGGTCCTCTGGCGGCACGAACGCGTTATCACTGGGCGCGAATGTACCAACATCGCGGAGCCAGCCATGATCGAGACCGCCAGCGGGCATTGGCTGAGAAAGCCGCGTCGGCGGCCCAGAGGCTCCAGATGCGAACCCTGTTCGTTGCCGCGGAAAAGCTGACGGACTGAGCACCTCAGCCGGACATGGATCGCAGGAGCAGCTCAGCAAACGCGACCGGTACTACGTGCACTGACCAAATTTGCTCGACGCCGGTGATCGTCCGGGTCGCTACCGTGCGCCCGGAGCGCACCACTGCGACAGCATTGGGCACACTCGTTTGTTTGGGGCGAAGATAGCGGCGGCGGGTGGCCGAGATGCCGACGAACCACAACGTCGCATCGGGGCTGATTCCGAATCCCCGGCCCCACCCGGGCAGATCGACCGTGCCGGTCGCCGTCCACGCGGTATCGGTCAGCACGAGCCGCTGCCGGCCACTGTCGATCACCGCATATCCCCCTTCGATCCGACGCGCGCTGTGGGGCGCGACAAGTTGCAGGTCATATGCGCGCATATCGGTGAGATCGACCACGCCACCGGAGCCGTGGCCGACCAGCCGGTTCGTGGCATGCAGAATGGGTCGAAAGCCGCTCGTGTGATGGACCACGGCGTACCGGTGGCCGTCGTGCCCGATAAACGCTTCGTTCGCGTGGAAGTGGTCCTGGGCGTGCATCGCCGCACCCGGATCGCCGCGACCCGTTGCGCCGACGGCGCCGCCGAACATCCGATCATGGGCGATCGGCTGCGCCTTCTGATGACGGAGCGACAGCAACGGGATCCGCCCGCGCACGACGCCATCAAGTCCGATCTCGACCACTTCGTCGGTGGCGGTGCTGGCCACGAGCACACGGTCACCGATAGCCGTCAGCGTATGGATGTCGGCCAGATCGTGCACGGCCCAGGTGGCCTGCGCGTTGGTCGACAGGTTGTGGAGCACAAGATCGTTGGCTGTCGTCGTCAACGCGTGGACACCGTCGTGCAACGGCAGAAAGTCGCGCAAGCCGCGGGCTCCGAGCCGATCGAAACGTCCGCGGGACACCGTCGCCCCCGACCGCAGGATCTGCAGGCTGCGAATCTGCAGGCGATCGAGCGATCGATCGGCCTCGTTGAACGCCTGGGATCCAACCACGATCACCGCTTCGTCATCGGCTATCGGCAACCGGGTCGCTTCGGAACCCGCTTCCACGAAGGCACCGAGGGATCCCGCAAGCTCGACAAAGGGATCCGGCTTCATTCCCGCTCCACGTTACCGCTCTCAGCCCGAGCGGCTGCTTTAGTGACCGGGCTCGGTCCAATCAAGTCGGATGGGTGTTGGATTCCATCCGTTGCACGGGTTGTTGATCTGCGGGCAGTTCGAAATTACAACAAGTGTGTCCATCTCCATCACAAGGTCGACATGGTCGCCGGGCTTGGAAATCCCGTCCGCGATCTGCAGTTGGCCGGCTTCGCCCAACGGCACGTTCATGAAGAAGTTCACGTTGGGAACGATGTCACGCTTCGTCAGCCCGAACCGCGAAAGGCCGACAAGGAAGTTGTCCCGGCAGTTGTGCATGTACTTCGTGGCCGGGCCGAACCTCGACGCGTTGCCTTCCGCGACACATGCGCCACCGACGGTGTCGTGCCGGCCGCACGTGTCTTCGACAATTCGAGCGAGGGCGTTGCCCTCGTCGGACAACAGAACAGTACCGGTGGAAACGTAGAAATTCCTCTGCGCGCGTATCGTTTCGGTCGCGCTGTACCGCTCGATCGGATTGCGCGCGTTGTAGAACAGCACGTCGACGGCCTGGGTACCCTCCAGGTCGATGATGCGAAGCGTCGTGCCCGCCGCAAGGACCCTTCCCCACGGCTCGCCCGACCCGACCGTGAACGTGCTCATCGGACCCCTCCGTTACGCTGGCTCCAGTAGTCATCGGTGCTCTCGAACACGCGTCGAGCCACGTCGCTCCGGTTCCGGCACGCGTCGACTGCCGGGTCGGGTGGGTCATCCTGGCCAACCGAGACCAGCAGGGGCCCCGGTTTCCAGGTTCGCGATGGATCGAGCACATGCGGGGTCGCTGAGATTGCTATGAGCACATTCATCTCGGCGCGCATCGCGACCGAGGCGCCGGCCAACCGTGAGCCGGCCAACTCGAACGACCCGTCGGGCCGGATGTTCAACCGCGAGAACAGATTGAGGGTGGGCACCAGATCCCGACGATCGAGTCCGTGGCGTCCGAGCGCCGCAATGAAGTTGTCGCGGTCGTTGGTGTAGCGACCGTTGCGGAGCTCCTGGTAGGAACCACCGTCGCCGTACGATCGGCGGATTGACCACGGCGTCGTACCCCCGCTCAACGTCTCGTGCCCGGCCGCACTCGTGTCTGAGGTGATACTGAACATCGCCCGACCGATATCCGACACCAGGACCATTCCGGCCGTCAGGAAAGCCGTTCCCTGGACCTTGGCCGTGTCGGCCGCGTTGTACCGTTCCGTCAGCTGATCGTGGTTGTACGCCAGGACCGAGGCGGCACCCGCCCCCTCCACATCCGTGACCCGCAGAGTGTGCCCCCTTGGGATCACCCGGGTGAGATAGGCCCCCGGCGGAACGGTGTCTTCCCAGAGAACCTGTCGTTGTTGCCCAACCACGTTCGCTCCCCCTGATGCATCGACCGGTCCCTTACCGGTGCAACTCTACCGGCCAAAGGCCATCAGCCCGCTGCCGCCAACTGTTACCAATTCAGATGGGCGAGTAGCTTTGCTTGCTTCGGCGCGGTGCCGAAGTTTTTTCCCAGGGAGTCATCATGAAGGGTAAAGCCGCGGTCCTCTACGAAGTTGGAGGACCTTGGAAGGTGGAGGAGATCGAGGTCAGCGACCCGGGGCCCGGCGAGGTGCTCGTCAAGTTGGCATCATCGGGTCTGTGCCACTCCGATGAACATATCCTCACCGGAG
>JANMZO010000453.1:0-9969 GCA_031383405.1 Acidimicrobiia bacterium
TGCCGCGAGGAGGTAGCGGAAGTCGAGGTGGTAGTGCCCACGAGGTCCGTCGTGGGTGTCGACGTGGACGAGCATCGGAGCGCCACCGAAATGCTCAGCGAGCAGACCGGTTTCCTCGACACACTCGCGCAGGGCGGCGTCGGCCGGAGTCTCGCCCGGGTCGATGTGGCCACCCGGCTGCAGCCATATGCCCAGCCGCTTGTGCTTGTGGAGAATGAGGCCTCGGGCACTCACCACGATCGATGAGGCGGTGACGTGGGTCATGTCGGCAGACTCGGAACATGGATCGTTTAGCCGATCGAGTTCGGTCAGGAAGCGGCTGACCGAGGCGGCCTCCCGAGCGTCGACCGCGGGTCGTCGCTGAAGCATCGAGGTAATGAGCGCGCGTAACTCGACCGTGGAAGATGGGCTTTCTGCCATCCCTCCAGGCTACTTCCCTGTCGGCAGCAGCACTGTTGCGGCTCCAGCGCCAGGATGCGGCTGGAGTGCGACACTGGAGCGCCATCCTGACACGCCAGCCGCAATCGATGGTTCGGCGATAGGAACATCGGTAATCCAGGCCGGTAGTCAACGGTGATTGGCGCTCGAGGTCGTTCCATCGAGCATCGCGCTCAGCGTCTCCGCTGAATCGGCGACCATCCGACGCGCCCTGGCCAAGCCGAACGACTTCAGTCGGTAGGTCGGCCCTACTACCGAGACCGCGGCGACGATTGCGCCGGTGGCGTCGCGCACCGGCGACGAGATCGCCGTAACGCCGACTTCGACGGCGTTGTCTCGCAGCACCGCCCCGTCGGGATCGACCCGACCCTTCAACGCTGCGCCGACGGCCGTGGTCCGACGGTCCAGCGAACGACCGAGCCAGCTGACGTGACGGACGGCATGGCGACTCGGTTCCATCGCGACGTACGTCGCCGTTGCGGCATCGAGTGGCTCGGCGAGATACGCCGATTCGCCAGTCTGAAAGGCCAACGTTGTCAGGAGCGGTTGAGCGAGTCGTACGAGGCTGTTGACGGTCGTAAGCGCGCGTGCGATGCGGAACAATTCGTTACCAGGAGCCCATCGGCCGTCGGCGAGATGAACGGCGAATCCAGCGCTCTCAAGGGAACGCAGTTGTCTCAGCGCGGTGCTCGGCGACAATTCGGTCGCCCGGGCGGCATCGGCAAGGGCGACACCGGAGGGATGATCGGCGACGAGTGAGAGCAGACGTAGACCCCGGTCGGTAGCTCGGGGCTGAAGAGCTGACGATGGCCGGGCATTCGACCCGCGTTCTCTCGTGATTGACATGCTCCGTAGCATGGCATATCATTTCATCTAATGAAACCCCGCTTCGATGAGATTTCCGTGGTCGAAGTCAATGGTCGTGGTGTGTCAATCCACGACGTCGTGGCTGTGGCCCGTTACCGAATCGAGGCGCGTCTCGGCGACGCCGCCCGTGCGGCGATGCAACGCTCGGCTTCGTTGGTGGAGGGTTTCGTGTCGGGTGACCAACCCGTCTACGGCGTCACGACCGGATTCGGGTCGTTGGCCGGCACGGTGATTCCGACGGAGCGTACAGCGGAACTGCAGGTCGCCCTCGTGCGTTCACACGCCACCGGAATGGGCGAACAGGTGGAAACCGAAGTTGTTCGCGCCATGCTGTTTCTGCGGGCTCGCAGTCTCTCGATGGCCTACTCCGGCGTGCGACCGGAAATCGTCGATCTGCAGTTGGCCATGCTTCGACACGGGCTGACTCCAGTGGTTCGGGAGTTCGGCTCCCTCGGCGCCAGTGGCGACCTCGCTCCCCTGAGCCACTGCGCACTTGCGCTGATCGGCGAAGGCGAAGTGGAGTCTGCCGACGGCACACCGACCGCGACCGGCCCCGCCCTGGCCGGAGCCGGTCTCACCCCGGTAACACTGCGGGCCAAAGAAGGGCTCGCTCTCATCAACGGGACTGACGGCATCTTGGCCATGCTGTCGTTGGCGCTTCATGACCTGTCGATGCTGATGCGCACGGCCGACATCACCGCAGCCATGACGGTCGAAGGGCTCCTGGCGACGGATAGGGCGTATGCCGATGAATTGCAGCAGTTGCGGCCGCAGATCGGCCAAGCGGTCAGCGCCCGCAACCTGTGTCGCGTTCTCGCCGGGTCGCCCATCGTGGAGAGTCACCGGGAGGGCGACTCGCGCGTGCAGGACGCCTACTCCATCCGTTGCACACCGCAGGTGCACGGGGCCGCGCTCGACACGATGCAGCACTGCCGAACCATCGCCGAGAGGGAGCTCGATGCGGCGATCGACAATCCGATGATTCTGCCGGATGGCCGGGTCGAATCGTGTGGAAACTTCCACGGTGCACCGGTGGGATTCGTGTGTGACTTTCTGGCGATCGCCGTGTCGGAGCTGTGCGCGATCGCGGAGCGACGAACAGACCGCATGCTCGACGTGGCCCGGTCTCACGGCCTTCCACCGTTTCTGTCAATCGACGCCGGCGTCAACAGCGGCTTGATGATCGCCCACTACACGCAGGTGGCCATGGCCCTGGAAGCGAAACGACTCGCGGCCCCGGCCTCGATTGATTCATTGCCGACGAGTGCCATGCAGGAAGACCATGTGTCGAACGGCTGGGCGGCCGCCCGAAAGCTCCGCAAGGCGGTGGCCAACCTGGCCCGCGTCCTTGCGGTTGAGCTCGTGTGTGCGTCAGCGGCGATTGATCTACGTGCTCCGCTACAACCGGCTTCCGGCACAGGTGCCGCGCTCGGCGTGATGCGATCGAAGGTCGGTGGCCCGGGTCCGGACCGCTGGCTGTCACCGGATCTTCGCGCGGCCGAAGCAATGATTCTCGATGGTTCAATCCTGGCTGCGGTGGAGACGGCAGTCGGTTCTTTGGAGGTTCTCTGATGACTGCCGGTGCGCGACCGGTCCGTTCCCCGCGGGGAACCGACCTCACCTGCCTGGGCTGGCCGCAGGAAGCGGCCTTCCGGATGATGCACAACAACCTCGACCCTGAAGTGGCCGAGCGACCTGATGACCTCGTCGTCTACGGAGGCACCGGCCGAGCGGCCCGCTCATGGGATGCCTTCGACGCGATGGCACGCACGCTTACCACCTTGAAGGCCGACGAGACGATGCTCGTGCAGTCGGGCAAACCGGTTGGCGTGTTCCGCACGCACGAGTGGGCACCGAGGGTGCTTCTGGCCAACAGCAACCTGGTCCCGCAGTGGGGGACATGGGACGAGTTCCGCCGCCTTGAGGCGATGGGCCTGACCATGTACGGCCAGATGACGGCGGGGTCGTGGATCTACATCGGCACGCAGGGAATTCTTCAGGGGACCTACGAATGCTTTGCCGAAATCGCGCGTCGCAAGTTCAAAGGTTCCCTCGCGGGCACGATCACCCTCACGGCCGGGCTTGGCGGTATGGGCGGTGCCCAACCCCTCGCCGTCACCATGAACGGCGGCGTGGCTTTGTGTATCGACGTCGATGCCTGGCGGGTTCACCGTCGGGTCGAACACCGCTACCTCGACGAGGTGGCCGACTCGTTCGAAGATGCAATCGCCCGCTGCACAAAGGCGCGCGACGAGGGACGAGCGCTTTCGGTCGGCCTGATCGGCAATGCTGCGGTGCTCGTGCCCGCGCTGCTCGACCGCGACTTCCCGGCCGACATCGTCACCGACCAGACGAGCGCCCACGACCCGCTCAGCTACGTGCCCGCTGATCTCACGCCCGAGGCAACGACGGAACTTGCCCGCACCGACCCTCAGGAGCTGATCCGTCGTTCCCGTGAGTCGATGGCCATGCATTGCCGCGCCATGGTCGGCTTCCTGGATAAAGGTTCAGAAGTGTTCGACTACGGCAACAGCCTTCGCGCTGAGGCCGAGCTCGGTGGCTTTGCGCGCGCCTTCGACTACCCCGGCTTTCTGCCTGCGTACATCCGCCCGCTGTTCTGTGAGGGGAAGGGTCCGTTCCGATGGGTTGCACTCAGCGGTGATCCGGCCGACATCGCGGCCACCGACCGGGCCGTGCTGGAAGAGTTCCCCGACGACGAGGGTTTGGCGCGTTGGATCGGCCTCGCGGGAGAACGCGTGGCATTCCAGGGCCTACCCGCCCGCATCTGCTGGCTCGGGTATGGCGAGCGCCACCGCCTCGGTCTGCGTTTCAATGAGATGGTGCGCAACGGTGAGCTGAAAGCGCCGATCGTCATCGGTCGGGACCACCTCGATTCGGGATCGGTCGCGTCGCCATACCGCGAGACAGAGGCCATGCTCGATGGCTCCGATGCGATCGCCGACTGGCCCCTGCTGAACGCGCTGGTCAACACGTCTAGCGGCGCCACCTGGGTGAGCATTCATCACGGTGGCGGTGTGGGTATCGGCCGATCCATACACGCGGGCATGGTAGCCCTGGCCGACGGCACTGATCTTGCGGCGCAGAAATTGGAACGTGTGCTTACAAATGATCCGGGCATGGGCGTTATCCGACACGCCGATGCCGGATACGAACGGGCCAACGAAGTCGCGGCCGAGCGGGGAGTTCGGATTCCGATGACGGAGGGTGTTCGGATTCCGCTGACCGAGGGTGACCGGGAGTAGCACAATGGCCGTTCGAGAGATTCTCACGGTGGGGCATCCGATGTTACGTGAACGGGCCCGGGAAGTGAGCGTTGAAGGGCTGCGCTCGTCCGACGTGCAGCAGGTGATCGACGACCTCGTCGATACGATGCGCCATGCCAACGGGGCCGGGATCGCGGCGCCGCAAATCGGCGTTCCGTTGCGGATCACGACGATCGAGGTGAACGACAATCCCCGCTATCCGTACAAGCCGAAGATTCCGCTGACGGTCGTCGTCAACCCGGTAATCGATTTCCTCGACGATGAGACGGTGGAGATCAATGAAGGCTGCCTGTCGGTTCCGAATCTGCGGGGAACGGTGAGTCGGTACGTGAACATACGGGTTCGATGGCTCGACCGGGAAGGTCGTGAACACGACGAGATCAAGCGTGGACTCACGGCCGGAACCTTTCAGCACGAGATCGACCACCTCGATGGGACGCTGTTCCTTGACCGAGTGAGCGACCCGACGACGTTCACCACCTGGGAACAGTTCGAACGTTTCCATCGGGCGGCGTTCGTCGAGCGAATCACGGCGTTTGTCGAGCGGGTAGGTTCCTGACTCGTATGAGTGCCGTAACCGCCTTCCATTGCGAGCTGGCCTGGCTGGGTGGCGATGAGGCCGTGGCGAACGTTGCTGTTCACGTGCAGGGATCCCGGATCACCGGGGTGGTGCCGGGTGTGGAGCCACCACCGGGCGCAGTGAGGCTACGGGGGTTGACCCTTCCCGGACTCGCCAACGCGCACAGCCATGCGTTCCACCGGGCTTTGCGCTCCCGCACACACGGGGATGGTGGAACGTTCTGGACCTGGCGCGACGAGATGTACGCACTGGCGAAGGTGCTGGATCCCGACTTGTACTTCCGTTTGGCTCGGGCCACCTTCGCCGAGATGGTGTGTGCTGGAATCACGTCTGTTGGTGAGTTCCATTACGTCCATCACGCTCGCGGCGGAGCTCATTACAACGATCCGAACGAGATGGGACACACGCTGATAGCGGCGGCGAGCGAGGCGGGCCTGCGAATTACGCTGCTCGACACGTGCTATCTGAGCGGAGGGTTCGGGGCGGATCTCAACGATGTTCAGCGGCGGTTCTCCGATGGAACAGCGGAGGCCTGGGCCGAACGGGTGGAGGCTTTGACGGGGAGTGACACGGGGGTCAACGCACTCGTTGGTGCGGCGGTGCACTCAGTCCGGGCGGTCGACGCGGACTCGATCGGCACCGTTGCCTCATGGGCCACCAGTCGTCGGGCGCCGATCCATGCTCACGTGTCGGAGCAACCAGCGGAGAACGATCAGTGTATGCGCGCCTATGGTCGGTCGCCGATGCAGGTGCTTTCTGACAGTGGTGTGTTGAGCGACCGCTTCTCGGCGGTGCACGCAACGCATCTCCTCGCGGCTGATGTTGAACTGCTTGCACGGTCCGGGGCAACCGTGTGTCTGTGCCCGACGACCGAACGTGATCTGGCCGACGGAATCGGGCCCACGGCCGAACTGCGTTCCGCCGGAGTGCCGATCACGTTGGGAAGTGACTCCCACGCGGTTATCGACCTCTTCGAAGAGGCTCGCGCGGTTGAAATGGGGGAGCGGGTGACCACACTTCATCGTGGTTCCAACCGGGTTCCTTCGCTCTTACGGGCGGCGACGCTAAACGGCCACGCCTCCCTCGGTTGGAACGATGCCGGGAGGATCGAGGTCGGGGCGCTCGCCGACCTGGTGTCGATTTCATCCGACACCGTGCGCACCGCCGGCATGAATCGGGCAACGGCTCTTGCAACCGCAGTGTACGCAGCGTCGCCGGCTGATGTGCACCACGTCGTCGTAGGTGGCCGTGTCGTGGTCGCTGATCATCGCCATGCAACGATTGACGTGGTGAGCGAGCTTCGGGCTTCGATCGCCGCGGTTACGGTCGACTGAGGACGCGATAGTGAAGAGCGCGCAGGACAGTTCCGGGTCTCTGGTCGTTGACAACATCGGTCTGCTCGTCACCAATGATGCAACCCTGGGCGATGGGGTGCTCGGTGTCCTGCATGATGCGGCGGTCGTAATCGAAGAAGGGCGGGTTGTGGCGATCGAGCGATCGGCGAGTCGGGTGGCAGCTGATCACCGGGTCGATGCCGGTGCGATGTGCGTTCTGCCGGGTTTCGTCGACAGTCACAGCCATCTGGTTTTTGCCGGTGATCGTAGCGATGAGTTTGTCGCCCGCATGGCCGGGCAGCCGTACGAAGCCGGAGGCATCCGTACCTCCGTCGACGCGACGCGCCGGGCTTCCAACGCGGACCTCTCGCTCCTTACCGGGCAGCGTCGCCGCGAAGCGTTTCAACAGGGCATCACGACGATGGAGATGAAGTCGGGTTACGGATTGACCCCGGAGCACGAAGCGCGCTGTCTGGGTGTCGCCCGGTCACTCACTTCGGAGACGACGTTCCTCGGTGCACACGTGGTCCCCCCGGAATTCGAGGGCCGCGACGACGATTACGTTCATTACGTCTGCAACGAGATGCTCGCCGCAGCTCGTCCGTATTCGCGTTGGATCGACGCGTTCTGCGAGGTTGGGGCGTTCGATGCGGACCAGTCGCGGGCCGTGCTGGAAGCGGGTCGGGCCGCCGGGTTGGGCCTCCGTTTGCATGCCAACCAGCTCGGCTTTGGGCCTGGAGTGCAGTTGGCCGTGGAAATGGACTGTGCTTCCGCCGATCACTGCACATATCTGCGCGATGCCGATATCGAGGCACTGTCCGGCAGCTCGACGGTGGCGACGTTCCTTCCCGCAACCGATTTCTCGACGAGACAGCCGTACCCCGATGCCCGTCGGGTGATCGATGCCGGCGCGACCGTGGCCATTGCCACGAACTGCAATCCCGGAAGCAGCAACACGACGTCTATGGCGTTTTGCATCGCGCTGGCCGTTCGCGACATGCACATGACGATCGAAGAAGCGATCCGGGCCGCAACGGTGGGTGGTGCTGCGGCACTCCGGCGAACAGACATTGGCCGGTTGTCGGTGGGTTCGGCGGCGGATCTCCTGGTTCTCAATGCGCCGTCGTACACGCATTTTGCGTATCGGCCCGGCTTGCCGCTTGTCGACCGGACGATCGTAGGTGGACAGACCATTGCTCGTTAGGTTGGAGCCCTACGTGACGTCTGCGGCCGCGTCCGCCAGTGGTCGGAAGTCCGTAGTCCGGACTCCTTCAGTCCTGCCGTGCGTTTGATGCCCTGACTCCCAATGAGGTAAGAAATGATCCGATGACATGCTGCACCTCAGCGCGGTGGGTCCGATTGGGAAAGTGCGGTCCGCCCTCGACGACGTGCAGCGTTGCGTCGGGGATTGTCGCAGCGACTCTTCGCGTTTGGGCCTCGTCGGGGAACGTGTCGTCTGAACCACCAATGACGAGCGTCGGCACTGTTATGCGCGCGCATTGATCGATCCAGTCGGGTCGGTCGAATGTCTCGTCGAGCAACGCCAGAAACGACTCTGTGGTGTGACGGTGAAGCAGGTCAACGATCTCGCGGTAGCGCTCGGGTCGGCCCTTCAGTTTGGCGAGTGCGTCTCCACCCGAACGCCGCAGAACGTTCGCTTCGTAGTAGTCCGCGAACCTGCCCTGCTCGACGAGCCCACGGTGCTGGTTCCACCATTCGCGTTCGCGTTCGTCGGTCGCGGCCGGTGGGCCGCTGATGTCGACTATGGCGCGTGTGCGATCGGGCGCATGGATGCCAGTCCAAAGCGACAGCGCGGCCCCCATCGAATTTCCGCCCCAGATCGCTGAGTCGATCCCCAGATGATCGAGCAGTGCGACGATGTCGTTCGACTTCTCCGACCACCGGTACTCTTCGGCCTTTTGGAAACGGGAGGAGCGACCGTGGCCGCGGGCATCGGGGCAGATCACCCGGAGGCGGTCGAAGAACGGTTCCAGGTCCTTCAGCATCATGGACGAATCTTCGACAGAGCCACCGTGAATCCAGAGCATCGGAACACCGTGCGGATCGCCGAGTTCACGCCAGAAGATGGTCGCGCCCGTCGACACCGTGACTGAGTCGGACGTGACCGGCATGTTCACGGTCTCGGCCAGACGACCGGGAAGCGGGGATCGTCGAGCGGGGCACCCTCGGACAGCGTGTCGGCCAAGCCTGGGAACTCGGGTGACGTCTTCCATCGGCGTGGCGCGTGGCGCATGTCATCGCCCAGGTAACGGGCCGAGAACACCCTGCGTCGGCGGTCGGGATCCACTCCGGCGGTTGCGTGGAGCGTGAGCATGTGGAACGCGACGACGTCGCCGGGTTCAAGCTCCCAGCCGATGATGTTGAAGTGGGACCGGTTACCCTCAATGTCGGGAAGATCGGCGAGGCTCCCTTCCGGGAACCACTTGGCCTCCCTGTCCATGAACGTGCGGGGCATGAGCCACGGGCCGAGATGCGATCCGGCGACGAATTCAAGCGTCGAGATCCGCCGCACCGGGTCGACCGGAATCCAAAAGCTGACGTTCTGGTGGCCGGCCACGTTGTAGTACGGCTGGTCCTGATGCCAGGGCGTGCGCTGTCGGGTGCCAGGTTCCTTGGTGAGCATATGGTCGTGGTAGAGCCGCGTGGTGCGACTGCCGGTCAACAGCGCGGCCGTTTCAGGGAGTGCCGAGTCGAAGCTGACACTGCGGTAGTACGCGTTGGTGGACCAGTTGCAGAAGTCCTCGATGAAGAAACCCGGATCATCGGGTGTGCTCGCGATGATGGCCATCGCGCTTGGCGACGCCAGGTTAGCGTCGATCCCCCGCGTCAGGACCAAGGTCTCTTCGGGCGTCAGGAGTCCCCGGAGTACGACAGCCCCGTCGCGTTGATAGGCGGCTCTCCGCTCGGCTGTCGCGATGTCGGCCGCGTTCATGTCCGTCAGCGTATCGTTCGATTTTGTGACCGGCTTCAGTCGAACCAGCGGCTTAGCGATTCGATGACACACGCCGGCTTGGCGCTTCCTTCGATCTCGATCGTGATGACGACGGTCGTCTGTACACCCCCTAACACATCGGTGGCGGCTGCGAGTTCAGCGCCGGCGCGGATGCGGTCGCCAACCTTGACCGGCGCCGGGAACCGGACTTTGTCGGAGCCGTAGTTGACGCCCATGGAGATGCCCTGGACGTCGAGGATCTGGGGGAGGAAGAAGTTCGAGAGCGATAGCGTGAGATAGCCGTGCGCGATCGGCGCGCCGAATGGGCCGGCCTTCGCCCGCTCGGGGTCGACGTGAATCCATTGATGATCGCCGGTGGCCTCAGCGAAGCGATCTACCCGCTCCTGGTCGATCCGCATCCACTCGCTGTACCCGAGATGTCGGCCCACGGCGTCACGAAGTTCCGCGACTCCATTGAATGTGGTCTGTGCGGCCATTTCAGTTTCCTCCGGG
>JANMZO010000462.1:0-33170 GCA_031383405.1 Acidimicrobiia bacterium
CTTTATCCAAAGGTCACCCCGGTAGCGGGGAACTCTGCTCCCGTCGACGATGGTGCCGTTCTTGATGTGGACATCGAAATTGGTCAAGCGGCCCCCAGATACGCTGGCAATTCGGTAAGGATACCGCGGACGGAGCGCAACAGACCCGTTCGACGTTTCGAATGAGGACCGCGGCCTCTGGTCGGCGTCAACACACGGTAGAAGAATTCCGGCGACGAATTCCGGACTGAAGAAATCCGGTAACCACGGAACTGAACACCACACCCCCGGCGTCGAACCAGCACCAACATTGGCTCGACAAACGGGGAAACCATGCGCACATACGTTCACCACTCACACACCTGCGGTCAGGTCCACCCGTATCGGCACCGAACAAGGCTCCTCTTGGCATGTGCGATTGTCGGAGCGGTTGCTCTGGGCGCGTGCTCGAACGACAGGCTGGCCAAGTCAAGCAACGAAGCACCTTCCAACGCCAGTGGCGATGCTGCTGCCCCCGTCCCTCCTCCGGCCGACACCGATCAGGTCTCTACCGGAGTCGTCGGCCTGGCGGTCGATACGCGCACCGACCAGTCCGGACCTGTCGAAGCTCAGAAGACCGAGCGCCCAACCGGTTCTCAGGTGGTACCAAGCGCGCTTTCTAATCGGAAGATCATCCGTACCGCGCAGGTGACCCTCGAGGTCGCCAACGTCCCGGACGCAACCGCAAGACTGCGCGACTCTGTTTCCGCAGCTGGCGGCTTTCTCGGCTCAGAGGAGGCGAGCTACGGCATCAGGGACCAGGTCACGCTGACGTTCCGGATCCCCGTTGATCAGTTCGACAGCGTGATAAATCGTCTCTCGAAGTTCGGTTCCGTGCTTTCGACGAGCATCTCTTCGGACGAGGTGACTGGCCAGTACCGCGACCTCGAGTCCCGACTCCGCTCGAAAAAGGTCAGCGCCGAACGGCTCCGCCAGCTCATCACACAAGCCGTGAAGCCGGCCGACATCCTTCTCATTGAACACGAACTCTCCGACCGGGAAGCCGAAATCGAATCGATGCAGGGCCAGCTCAACGTGCTCAATGATCAGACGTCGCTGTCGACCATAACGCTGACCCTGGTTTCCAAAGGCGAAAGCGCGGTCGTCGCTCCCGTCAAGACCCGGACGCCGTCGTTCCGTCGGGCGTGGCGAAGGAGCATCGACGCTTTGGGCGACATCGGCCAGTCATTCGCCGCAGCCAGCGGCACCGTCCTGCCCTTTGTCCCGTTCCTCGCTATCCTGCTCGCCGTCATGCTGATGCTCAAGCGCCGCGCCGGAAGGTCGTCGCAGAATGGCCGTCAGCTACCGCCAACCACTGAGCCGTCGCCATCGACCCGGGTCGCTCCCGAACCCGCAGAGACTTCCTCACAGACGTGACGGATCGGCCCCGCCCCCCGGTGCGCTAGACCTGAGGGCATGAAACCAGTTCGTTGGGGCGTGTTGTCCACGTCGTCGTTCGCCGAGGAGAAGTTTCTCCCCGGCCTGCGAAAGTCGTCGCTCATCGACGTGGCCGCGGTCGCTTCGAGAGATCTGCCACGGGCGACGACGTACGCAAAGCGCAACAACATCGCGACCGCGTACGGCTCCTATGAGGAGCTGCTGGCCGACTCGACGATCGAGGTGATCTACAACCCGCTCCCCAATAACCTCCATGTCGAATGGACCAGAAAGTCAGCCGAAGCCGGAAAGCACGTCCTGTGCGAAAAGCCGATGGGTATACGCGCAGATGAACTTGATGTGTTGCTTCCCCTGGCCGAGAAGGTACACATCGCGGAGGCGTTTATGGTCCGCTTCCATCCTCAATGGACGGAGACCCGTGATGTGGTCCGCAGCGGCAAACTCGGACGCATCACGCACATGCACGTCATGTTCAGCTACGGGAACACCGACGCACGCAACATCCGCAACATCGCAGCCAACGGCGGCGGTGCCCTCTACGACATCGGCTGCTATGCCATTGTCGCCTCCCGCTGGTTCCTCGACGCCGAGCCGGTGCGGGTTGCGGCGGTCGGCGACCTCGACCCGGTGTTCGGCACCGATCGGCTCACGAGCGCTCTGCTCGACTTCGGCGACGGGCGTACAAGCAACTTCTCCGTGTCGACCCAGTGCGTAAACCACCAACGGGTCCACGTTTACGGCACGGAAGGCCGTTTGGAGATCACTATTCCTTTCAACCAACCCCAGGATGATCCGGCCATCTATTTGACCCACCGAGGGCAGACTCCGGCCGGCCTCGACGCGGTGCAGCACGTGGTGCCGACCGACGATCAGTACGCACTGCAGGGCGAGGCCTTCTCACTGCGGGTTCGCAACGAGAAGCCCACCTCCGCGTACCTGCTCGATGCCAAGCAGAACATGCGCATCATCGACGCGATCTTCGCCGCAACGAAAAGCGGTCGCTTCGAGACCATCGGCTGACGCAATAGCCAGACGCCGCCGCAACGCCGGTCAGGTCCAGAGCCGCAGAGCGGTGAACACCGCCATACCTACGCCCATCATGGCGAGCATGTTGCGGGTCTTGGCAAACACGACAGATCCGACAGGCAGCGCCCACATCTGGTTGTTGTGCCAGCTGAAGAACAAACGTTGATTCTTCGTAAACACCCCGGGCACCAAAATCGCGGTCAACGCGCATGCGGGAGCGAAGCGAAGGGCATGCTCCATCCGCTCCGGAAGCTTCACCGACTCCGGGAGCATGAAGAAGCTTCCCCGGGTCATAAGCGTGGTTACGGTCATCCCGGCGATCGCCCCGAGCATGTAGGGCCAGTTGTGGAGCGCAACCATCACGCTTCCTTCGCGTCACTCAACATTGGATCGGATACCAGCCCGGCAGACGACCAGGTCGATGGCCGGTTGTTCCTGACCGAGTCGAACACGACGGCGAACGCGACACCGAACAGGACCGAGATGAGAATGCCGAGATGGAGGGGAATCCTCACCGTAGCGACCGACAGCACCGCCGTAACCACCACACCGACCACGGCCGGAAATCGGTTGAGCATCGGAATCAGCACGGCTCCCAGCGCCAGCAGCGCGGCCAACTCGAGTCCCCACCTAGTCGGAGCAAGTCCGCCGAGGAAGAATCCCGCAACCGACGACGCCTGCCACGACACCCAGTTCACCGTCGCCACGCCAAAGAAATAGCCGATCTGTTCGTCGGTACCGCGCTCCGGTGACCGGCCGTAGCGCCTCAGAAACACCGCCGACCCGATGTCGCCATTGAGATAGGCTGCAAACAGCCGTTGATGAAAGGGAAACCGCACGAAGAAGTCCCTCGACGCCGCGGAAAGGATCGCGAACCGGACGTTAACCAGCAACGCCGTCACCCACACCACGGGCAAGGGAGTCTTCAACGCCAATAGAGGCAACACAGCCAACTGGGCTGACCCGGCAAACGCCGTGAACGTCATCACCAGCGCAACCGGGATCGAAATGCCACCCTTCACCATCGCGACGCCTGTAACAAGGCCCCAGACACCTATCGCCACACCCAGGACCGACATGTCACGAGCTCCCCGTCGGAAACCTTCGGCTTCGAACTCGGGGACAAGCAACGAGCGGGTGTGACGGACAACAAACACGGACCCAAGTATGGCTGAACCGGCCCACCACCGACCCACCACCGACCCGATCCGGCGGCCCCTACGCCGTGAGCGTTCGTATCAACAGGGCCATTTCAACGGCTGCGAGACCGGCCTCGCGACCCTTGTTGTCGCGGCCCTCCACGGCGCGGGCCTCGGCCTGCTCGACCGTATTGGTAGTGAGCACACCGAAAATGCACGGAACGCCGGTCTCGATTTGCGCGTCCTGTAGGCCCCGCGCCGACTCACCCGCGACGAAATCGAAATGAGCCGTTTCGCCCCGGATGACACAGCCGAGAGCAATCACGGCGTCAAACTTTCCGGTTGCCGCTGCGACCTTGGCCGCGACCGGAAGCTCGAAGCTACCTGGAGTGAGGAACTCGTGGACGTCGGTGGGGTCGACCTTGCATTCCACGAGTCCGGCCTTGGCTCCCTCGAGCAGGGCGAACGTGATCGCCGAGTTGAAGCGAGCAGTGATGATCGCGATCCGGAGGCCGGCTCCGTCGAGATCGGGGTCTTCGGCGAGGCCACCCGCCCGTTGGTCGATGGACATCACAAACTCGTTTCCGATGGACCGGGCGACTCGGTCAGCATGTGGCCCATTCGTTCACGCTTCGTCGCGAGATACGCCGCGTTGTGCTGATTCGGAGCAATTTCAATGGATTCGCGTCCACTGATTTCCAGACCGAAACCTTCGAGACCCCCGTACTTCGACGGATTGTTTGTCATGAGGCGCATTGTCGTTACACCTAAATCGACGAGGATTTGTGCGCCAATTCCATACTCGCGGGAATCGACAGGGAGCCCCTGGTCGGTGTTGGCGTCGACGGTGTCGCGGCCGAGGTCCTGCAGGGAATACGCCCGGATCTTATGGCCGATGCCGATTCCACGCCCTTCGTGACCGCGTAGGTAGACGACCACGCCGCGACCGGCCTCCTCGATGCGCCGCATCGCTTCCTGCAACTGAGGTCCGCAATCGCAACGTTTCGATCCGAACACGTCGCCCGTGAGGCATTCACTGTGCACACGGACCAACACGTCGTCGACGCCGTCGACGTCTCCGTAGACAAAGGCCAGATTCTCCTGGTTGTCGAGCACGTTGCGAAAGACGATGCACTGCCACGATCCGAAGTCGGTCGGGATCGTCGCCTCACCAAACCGCTCGACCAACTTCTCGGTGCGGCGGCGGTAACGGATGAGGTCGGCGATTGTGATCATGAGCAGGTCATGCTCTTTGGCGAATGTCGCCAACTCGGCGAAGCGGGCCATCCCCATCTTCTTTTCGTCGGTGATCTCGCACAGAATCCCGGCCGGGAAACATCCGGCCAAGCGGGCCAGGTCGACCGCAGCTTCGGTGTGGCCGGCGCGCTTCAGCACACCGCCCGGTGCGGCCCGCAACGGACAGATGTGACCGGGGCGGGCGAGATCACCGGGACGAGTGTCCGCGTTGACCAGGGAAAGGATCGTCGCCGACCGATCGAAGGCCGAGATACCCGTCGTGGTGCCGTGCCTGTAGTCGACCGTCACCGTGAATGCGGTGCGCATCGACTCGGTGTTGGCTACCACCATGAGCGGAAGGTCGAGTTCATCGCAACGTTCGCCGGTCAGCGTCGCACAGATGTAGCCCGACGTATACCGGAGAAAGAACGCGATCTTTTCGGGTGTCACATGCTCGGCAGCCATGATCAGGTCGCCTTCGTTCTCCCGATCCTCATCGTCAAGAACAACCACAATCTCCCCACGTCGAACGGCAGCAATGGCATCTTCGATACTTGCGAGTCCCATGTTGTTACAACCTCCCAGACAGCAATTTTTCGGCGTATTTCGCCATCACATCCACTTCCAAATTCACGAGTTCTCCCGGTCCTTTGTGCCCGAGTGTGGTCACATCGAGCGTGTGCGGAATGATCGCCACGGTGAAGCCATCGCTCAGCGCCTCCACGACCGTGAGACTGCATCCGTCGACTGTGATCGACCCTTTCTCCACCACGTAACGGGTCAGGGCTTCGGGCATACGGACCTGAAGGTCGGGCGCGGCCTGCACGATCGTGCCCACGGCGTCGACGTGGCCCTGAACCAGATGACCGCCGAGGCGGTCCTGCAGCCGGACCGGACGCTCAAAGTTGACCCGGTCGCCCACCTTCATCGACCTGAGATTTGTCCGATTGAGCGTTTCTTCGACCGCGTCGGCCGTCCAGATTCCCTCACCCGCATCGAAGGTGGTGACGGTCAGGCAACAACCGTTCACCGCAATCGAGTCGCCGAGTCCGGCATCTGCGGCGACGGTGGGCCCATGAAACATGAATGTGGCACCGGTTGGTGTTTCAACCCGTTCTCGGACCGTTCCGAGTTCTTCAACTATTCCTGTGAACACGTAGCGCTTCTCCCATCTACTCTTCCTCTGCCGACGAACGACTCAAGGCCGCTGGTCAACTCGTGAGTTGATGGGAACGAACACCTCCCGCTGCAGGGTCGGCGGCATGGGCCAACGACCCACCACCGGTAGGTATATTCTCGCTCCCATCCGGACTGTAACCGTCGGCCTCGGAATTACACCGAATCGGCCCATACGATCAAGGCCCCGTGGAGCACCGATTCGCAAGGGTTCGTGGGCTGTGACCACCGGTAGGGAATTTCACCCCACCCCGCGAGTTATTCAATTTCGTGCCAATCGTAATGCCCAACATTGGAAAACGAAAAATCAGGAGACTCTCGCTGCCGGGTGAGTCGATGTACCGTACGGCGATGACCACCGTTACCGACGCTCTGCACAGCCGGGTATCGACCCGGGCGTTTGCTCCGACCCACGTATCCGAGTTCACGATCCGCGAGCTCCTCGATACTGCCAGATGGTCCCCGTCGGGCGGGAATACCCAGCCGTGGAAGGTGATCGTGGTAGCCGGCGAGGAGCGCGACAGTATCGTTACGCTGGCCCAACTGGCACTGTCAACCAATCCCCGAGGTGAGGCGGGCAACTACCCGCTTTACCCGGCCGACCTATGGGAACCGCATCGGAGCCGTCGGTACAACCTCGGCGAGGAAATGTACGACCTCCTCGGCATCGACCGCGGCAACAAGGCCGGGCGGCTTGGGCACCTCGCCCGCAACTACCAGTTCTTCGACGCGCCGGTCGGTGTGTTTTTCGTCATAGATGAGCGCATGGGACACGGCCAGTGGGCCCACCTCGGGATGTTCATGCAGTCGCTGGCTCTAACCGCGACCGAGCGGGGCCTGGCCACATGCTTCCAGGAGGCATGGGGAACGGTGCGGGCAACGCTCAAAGCCCATTTCGATCTCGCCGCGAATGAGGTTCTGTACTGCGGCATGGCCCTCGGTTACCCCGACCCCGACGCGCCGGTCAACCGGTTGCGCTCGACCCGTGCCGAAGTCGACGAGTTCGCAACCTTCCGGGGATTTTGACAGCGAGATTTGGGCCTCGCTGCGAGGAACGCCTGCCTTGCACGTAAGGACCGGTACGAACGATGCGCCCGAAACTCGGGTGGAACAACGCCCGGGTAGTCCGTCCTCGAACTACGGTGAGAAGCGTGCCGGCAAAGCTTGTGACGATCTTCTGGCGGGACATTCCTGCCCAGATCAACGCCCAATCCGGCCGGGTACGCGAACAACGAATTCTTCCCCGGCCGTTCCAGCGGGCGATTGAGCGGGCAACGCGCAAAGCCGACATCACGACATCTGACGCTTACGTACGGCAGTGGCGTCGCGAAGCACGTCCCTGCAGCGACGACCTTTTGGCCGAAGCCCTCGCCGGGGCAGCCGAATTGGAGCAACGGTACCCACAGGAGCGGCTGTTCGCGCTGGTGGCCAATCTGGGTTGGGAACCGGGATTGGGCGATGTTCCCATCGGCCTTGCGGCTGACGACGAAACCGATGACGGAATCGAT
Source organism: Acidimicrobiia bacterium (assembly GCA_031383405.1). GTDB lineage: Bacteria > Actinomycetota > Acidimicrobiia > Acidimicrobiales > JANYDT01 > JANMZO01. Next base: position 7,502 of record JANMZO010000462.1, read on the forward strand.
GACGAAGACAGTGTAAGGAAGGAGGCGGAATTCGACACCAACACCGACACCGCCACCGGTGATTGATGGTGTCTGAGGTCGGCTATTCGGAGCTGGAGCGACCGCGTCGACGCGTCCGCTCACTGGTGTTGATGGTCGGGGCCTGGTTGGCCAACGGGCCGATCGCTGCAACGATCGACTCTTGCGTTGGTCGCTTCGACGCATCGAAGATCGTGCTGTCGAGGGCCCGACGCATAGCGGCGAGGTGATCGGGTGACGTGCCGCAGCAACCGCCGACAATCCGAGCTCCGGCGTGGACCGCAAGGGCCGCATAGACCGCCATCAACTCCGGGGTTCCGGAATAGTGGATCTCCGTGCCGTGGAACTGCGGGATCCCACAGTTACCCTTCACGATGAACCGACCTTTTGCATTGTCGGCGGTCATGGCCAGGAGGCTCACAAGGATGTCGGAAGCGCCGACTCCGCAGTTGGAGCCCATGGCGAGTGGCGGTTGCGAAAGACCCTCGAACATCGTATAGAGCTGGTCGGGCATGATGCCCATCATGGTGCGGCCGGCGGTGTCGAACGAGCAGGTCGCCGCGAACGCAAGCCCGGCTCTGATCGCTCCGTTGGCCGCGGCGCGAACCTCCTCCGCGGCCGACATGGTTTCGATCCACGCCACATCGGCCCCACCGGCTTTGAGGCCGGCGATCTGCTCCTCGAACATCGCGGTGGCTGACTCATCGGTCAGCAGACCGAGTGGTTCGAACAGCTCACCGGTCGGACCGACCGATCCGGCGACGACCACCGGGCGCGTGCTGGCATCGGCCACTTCACGGGCCAACTCGGCAGCCCGCTTGGCCAGCTCGAAGGTTCGGTCCTGGGCGTTGTGCAGCTTGAGTCGACTGCGGTTGCATCCGAAGGTGTTCGTGAGAATAATGTCGGCACCGGCGTCGACGAAGCGCTGATGCAGACTTTTCACCCGATCCGGATGATCGACGTTCCAGAACTCCGGTGGCTCACCCGACTCGAGTCCCATCTGGAAGTAGTTCGTACCTGTCGCGCCGTCGGCAAGAAGCACCCTTCCGGTTTCCAGTAGTTCGGCCAAAGAAGTGCGCATAGGACCCTCATCCTAGGTTGCCTGCTCAACCGCGGCGTGCTACGAAAGACCCGTGACGCTCCCACCCCCTCCCGCAGCTCCAACCACGAAGGAGGGTCTGTTCGCCGCCGTCGAATCAACCCTGTCGGCGACGGCCGCGCTCACAGCAGGGCTCACCGAGGAACAGGCCATGCTCCCGACGCCATGTGAGGGCTGGACCGTGCGGGATCAGGTTGCCCATATCATCGGGTTGGAGTCACGGCTTCTCGGACGCCCCGGAGCCGATTCACATGAACTGCCCGAAGGACTTGCACACCTGACGACCGACACGAAACGTTTCATGGAACTCGATGTCGATGTCCGGCGCTCCCGCACATGGGCCGACGTGCAGGCTGAGGCGGGAGAAGTGCTTTCGGCTCGCATCCAACAGTTGCGAGAGTTCGACTTCGATGGTGAGACCCTGATGGACGGACCGTTCGGACCGCGCCCGGCCCGGGCCGCCCTCGCACTACGAGCTTTCGATGCCTGGGCACATGAGCAGGACATCCGAGACGCCATCGGGCAACCCGGGGGTATGGACAGCCGCGCCGCAGGCATCGCAATCGCCCGCTGCGCGTCCTCGCTCAGCCTCATAGCAAAAAGTGCCGGACTGGGTGACAGCGAGCCGGTCCACGTTCTTGTATCAGACGGGCCATTCGCGTTCCAGGCATCGAGCAGCTCGTCAGGTCCCCCGGTCGCTTCGTTGGGAATGGGCGCGGCGGATTTCACCCGGTTGTGCTGCGGTCGTTCATCCGCTGTCAGGGCACGGGTGCAGATCGATGGAGATTTGGCGATCGGTCAACGGTTTCTCAACGCTATGGCGATCACACCCTGAGGCACGGTAGGCAATTGGCAGGGTTTCCCACGACACAGATCGGCTACTGGTAGCCGATCCGCAACTCCTACACTGGCGTGATGCGACCGGTTCCGCTTCCCGTCGGCCCCAACCAGGAGTCTGTCTGGGACTATCCCCGACCGCCCCGATGTGAGAAAACATCAGCGCGCATAGAAATTGAGTTCGACGGCCTCGTTGTTGCGACAACCGACCAGGCCTACCGTGTGGTCGAAACCAGCCACCCGCCCACGTACTACCTGCCGACCAACGCCTTTCGGCCCGGGACTTTGGTCGTGAGTCGGCGAAACCAGAGTTGGTGCGAATGGAAAGGGGCCGCTGTCTACTGGTCGATCGTTGGTTCCACCCGAACCGCGCCCGACTGCGCATGGTCGTACCCGAACCCGACATGCGGGTACCGCTCCATCACAGGCCATGTCGCCGTCTACGCGCACACAATGGACCGCTGCACCGTCGATGGTGAAACCGCCATCCCGCAACCCGGAAACTTCTACGGCGGTTGGGTCACCTCCAACGTCATCGGTCCCTTCAAAGGAATACCGGGAAGCATGGGCTGGTAGGAGCCGCGGTCATCGGATCTACCTTGTTGGAAGCGCATATAGCCTTTCAGTGTGTCTGCCGCGGTTCCCTTCTCCGACCGCTTCCGGGCGCTCAGAAATGTTCGATTCCGTGTGTTCTTCATCGCCCAGTCGATTTCCTCGATTGGAAGCTTCGTCCAGATCGTCGCCCAGTCGTGGCTGGTGCTCGAACTCACGAACAGCGGCAATGCGCTAGGTATCGTCACTGCGTTGCAGTTCGCCCCCCTTCTGTTTCTCGGACCGTTCGGCGGCGTGGTCGCAGACCGGGTGGACAACCGACGACTCCTCGTCGTCACGAGCACGCTGGCCGGACTCAATGCCCTGGGTTTGGCGACCCTTGTCGCGAGCGGCGAGGCAACTGTTTGGCGGGTGGCCGGTTTTGCATTCGCTCTCGGATTGATCCTGCCGTTCGAGCGCCCGGCAGCGCAGGCGATCCTCTACGAACTCTGTGGACCCGACGACGTCACGGGCGCGGTGGCCCTGAACGCGTTGCTACAACCGGTATCAAGGTTGGCCGGCGCGGCGATCGCCGGAATACTCATTCGCTTCATCGGACTCACGTCGTGTTTCGGCGCCAACGCCGCTTCGTACGCGGTGGTCGCCGGGGCGCTGGTCTGGCTCTTGGGGCAGAACCTGCATCCGCGGCGACGGGCTTCCTCCGGCAAAGGACAATTGCGCGAGGGCCTGCGTTACGCGAGAGACAATCCGGCAATACGACGCACGCTTCTGCTCCTTTTTGTGATCGGTCTATGTGCGTACAACTTCGGGACGACCGTGCCGGCGATGGTGAAGTTCGAGTTTCGCGAAGAGGCCGATGGGTTGGCATTTGCCCAATCAATCAGCGCATTGGGTGCCGTCGCCGCAGGAGTTGTCGTCGCAGGGTTGCGGAGACCGTCGGTGCGCAACATGGCGATCGCGGCCACAGCTTTCGGAGTTTCGATGGTGGCCTGGGGGTTCGTTCCCGGGTTCGTCGCCTGGTCGCTCTTCGGAATCCTCGTCGGTTGCGCGTCGACCTCGTTCACGATGCTCGTTCAGACCGTTCTCCAACGTGAGTCGGACCCCGCCATGCTCGGACGGGTGATGAGTCTGTTCTCACTCGGGTTCTTTGGCACCACACCGCTCGGGGCGCTGCTCGCAGGTGTACTCATCTCGACGTTCAACGCCCGCTGGCCTTTCGTGGCCGGAGGAGTCGTCACGCTTACCGTCGCGGTCTTTGCCCTGATACGCCCGCTAAGCGCGGCGCCAAGGAGACCAATGAACGTAGAACCCAGCCCGAATTGACCGCTGAGTCGTCCACCGCTCAGTCGTCCACCGCTCAGTCGTCGGACAGGATGGTATCGGTGGAGGTGTCGCGGTGAAGGGTCAGCCAGCGTCGGCAACCAGCATCATGGAACCACCGTTCTTTGGTGGGGCCGTTGACGTTGTCGTAGAACCATACGTAGTCGACGTTGCGGGCTTCGGGGTCGGTCACGGAATCTGGAACGGTCGGGAACTCGCCGCCGAATCGGTACTCCTCAACGCTGCGGGGTCCGCAGTTCGGACATGGAATAATAAGCACACTTACCTCGTTCCGGTCGATCCCTGATCGGCCATGGCATGGTCGGCAGCAAATCGCGAAAGCGCGAACGGGGCAATGAGAGCAGGTGTCTGACCGGTAGCGATGTATTGAGCCATCTGCTCACCTCCGGCCGGGATCGCCTTGAATCCCCACGTTCCCCAACCGGTCGAGATACAGAAGCCGTCGACACCCGTTGGCCCCATTATCGGCGAAAAGTCGGCTGAAACATCACAGATACCGGTCCATTGCCGGAGGATCCGCAGGTCACGGACGAACGGCAGCATGAACGCGATCTTCGCGGAAACACTACGCATCATCTCAAACGACGACTGGGTCGAATGGGTCGGCTGCGACTCAAACTCGGCCCCCATCAGCAATTGGCCGCGAGCCGTCTGCGAAACGTAGGTCAGCAATTCCGTGGATGAGAAGATGGGGCCGAAACCCTGCGCGTAACCATTGGTGACGAATGCCTGGAGTGGGTGCGTGCGGACCGGAAGGCGCACACCGGCCATCGACGCAATCTCGGTCACCCGGCCACCAACCGCGCTCATGACCATGCCGGCCGAGATCGGCCCACCTGGCGTAACCACACCCGTGACCCGGTCGCCGTCCCGGAGCAAGCCGGTAACCGGCGTGTTCTGCAGCACGTGGACGCCACGGCGCATGGCGCCTTGTGCATAGGCCCAGACGACACGGTCGTGCCGGGCCGTGGCCCCGCCAGCGTGGTAGGAGCCACCGATTACCGGGTACCGACCGCCACCCGACAGGTCGAGTTGCGGACAGAGCTTCTTCGCCTCTTCCGGGGTGATCATGTACGTCTCGACCCCGCAGGCCTGGTTGAGCAGAGCGCGCGAACGCTCAGCGCGCATACCATTTTCGGTGTGCGCCATCCACATGAGGCCCTTGGCATCGTGCATGATCTTGCAGCCGGTCTCATCTTCGAGACCCATGTAGAGATCGACACTGTGCTGGTAGAAGCGGATCGATTCCGGAATACCGTAATTCGAGCGGATGATCGTGGTGTTGCGGCCCGAGTTGCCCGACCCGATGTACTTCGCTTCGACCACGGCCACGTTGGTTATGCCGTGCTTGACTGCCAAGTGGTACGCGGCCGACAGGCCATGGCCACCGGCTCCGATGATGACGACGTCATAAGACGACTTCGGTTCATGCCATGTCAAATCGAGAAGAGTTTCGACAAACTCGTTCATCCCAGGCGCCCTTCCAGTTCATGGACAAACGCCGTTGGGCAAACGACCAGAACCGTGCCGGCGTCGATGTGTACTTTCGATCCCACGCCGGCAATCAAACCCTGTCCGAGCCGACCATCGGGCGGCATCGACCATTCCATATGCGGACGTATGATCTGATCGAACTCCGTCAGACTGAACCAGGCCCTCGAGAAGCCCAGATCGGTTTCGATGATGGCGTGCGGATCCGAGCACGACAGCGGTCCGACGTACCCGATAAGCATCAGGTCATCGGGAGCGATTCGTAGCACGGTAACACCGGAGGGTAGCGCAGCCACCACCGAGTCGACTGCCGCCGGATCGGCAACTACCCGCAGGCCGTGCAGCGTGTCGAAGCTTGCCATCACATCCTCGCTCTCGCGCCGGTCGGGTCGTAAAATGGGGTCTCTGTGATCACGGCCGTGCGACCATCGACCTCAACGCTTTCGATGTCGGGACTATCGCCCGACCAGCCCCGCTTCAGCCATCCGAGCATTACCGCACGGCCCAGTAGGGGCGAGGTGAACGACGTGGTGACATGGCCCAGGATCTCACCGTTACGCCAGATCGGCGACCCCTCCACCGGGGCCGGGGACTCCATGGTGAGTCCGACCAGACGACGGGCATCAGGCAGCTTCAACGTGCGTTCCAGAGCTTCGCGGCCGAGGAAGTCGGGCTTTGACATCTTCACGGCCCAGTCATGGGCGATACGTCGCGGCGTCGTATCAAGTTCGGTGTCCATACCGACAATTACGTGTCCCTTTTCGAGCCGCAGTCCGAACAGCGCCTGCAGCCCGTGAGGCTTGATACCGAGATCGCTACCTTCCCGCAACAGTGCCCGCCACAGTTCGACTGACCGGTTGGCCGGGTGGTGGAGTTCGAAGGATGCTTCTCCGGTGAAGCTCAGGCGCATGATGTGGCACCCAATCCCCGCCACCGGTCGGTGCACGTGCTGAAGGAACTTGGGGGGATCGGCGACGCCCAAACGCTGCAACAACTGACCGGCCAAGGGTCCGGTGACGTTGATGGCCGCAAGCGCCATAGTCCGATCAAGCACGTGAACGTTGAGTCCCCAGGTCTCAATCCAGTCGCGCATCCACATCTCGGCAAACCCCGCTCCGCCCGACGTGAACGTCAGAACGAAGCGGGTCTCCGATTCACGACAGATCATGCCGTCGTCGAAGACATGGCCACGCTCATTCAGTATGAGCACATATCTTGATCGGCCCGGTTTGATATCGACGACTGTCGTCGGGTACATCCGCTCAAGCAACTCGATCGCATCGGGGCCCGACACAATCATCTTGCCGAGCGTGCTGACGTCGCCGATCGACACACCCTCGCGCACCGCCCAGTACTCAGCGACGTGGTCGCCATAGTTCCACGGTCGCCACCACGTACCGAACCGGTCCATCTTGGCACCGAGCCTGAGGTGCTCGTCATGGAGGGGCGACTTGCGCCAGGCGTCGGAGTAGAACCCGGCCGCCGCCTCGCCCATGGTGACCTGACGCGACGCGGGCCGGGCCGTGAACGGCTCGGGAGTCTCCCCCGAGTTCGACGCGAGGAACGAACGGACGTGGGGCATGCAGACCGAGCCCTGACACGTGCCGGTGCCGAGAAGCGCGCCGCGTTTCACCAACTCAAGTTCACGAAAGCCGCGGTCCCAAACTCCCTGAAGGTCAACGACGGTGATCTTGTTGCACGGACACACGACACCACTTGTCGGACACGCAGGGAGGTCGTGCGCATACGCGGCCGGCCCGACGACTTCGACATGATCGTCTGTGCGCATACGGGCGAGCACGTCTCGGGGCGACGACCCCAGCCCAACAACCGCCGTTGTGCACTCATGGGTATGGACTCCGCCCTCCATTCCTCGCACGACAACCCGCTCGAGTCGGCCGTCGGATCCCTCGAACCGGACCAACTCGCCGTCGAGCGCCTCGCAGGAAACCCCCGCAGGAAGCGGGCCGACAGCAACCGTCGTGCCAAGATCGACACCGGCGGCCGCCAGAGCCTCGGCCGCTGACGGCGTCAGGATGCCGCGAAGGTTGGATCCGTCGCAGACCGGATGCAACTCAGCCGCCCCCGTTGCGATGATCACCTTGTGGGCGTGGAGGTAGCGCATACCCGATGGTGTACGAACCACAACCTGGCCCCCAGCGTAAACCCCGACGACCTCATTTCCCTCACGTGCCTCAAGGACGGTCACTGCGTGCCCCGAGGCCTCGCCAGTCGCGGCCGCGGCGAGGCCGCTCGTGCTGCGACCGACGACGACGATGTCGCAGTCCTCGAAGGTCGCACCGACGAGCGCCGAACCGACAGCGGTGTCAACCGGTGTGCCGTTGTAGAGCGACGGGGCACCGACCGCAGGGTGTCGTTTCACGACCATCCCCGGCTTGGCGGCCGTCTGACAGGTACGAACGTACGCAACCCCGTCGACGACAGCTACGCAGTTCGGGCAGTCGCCGGACAGGCACAAACAGCCCCCGTGGTGGGGGTGTTCACCGTTTCTGGCGATCGCCACGGCGAGGGAGTCACCCGCCGCGAACTCGAGCGGTCGGCCATCAAGAAGGAATCGCATCGTGATCGTCAGCTTCGCATGCGGGAGCCGGTGGGATCGAACAACGGCTCCGACTGGAGGCGGGCCGTCCGGCGGATGCCAAGTATTTCGATGTCGAAGCCATCGGTTCCGGGCGCCGCGAGGGCCGTCGGCACATAGCCGAGCGCAATCGACGCCTTCGAGTGGTGGGCATACGCACCGCTCGTGATCCAACCGACCACCGATTCCTTACCGGACGTGTCGATGTGCCACACCGGCTCATCCCCAATGACGTCGGCGGCAGCAGCACCATCGCCGGTCTCCACGACAAACGTGACGAGGCGACGTTCGGGTCCCCGCGCCAACTCGGCTTCGTGGGCCGCCCGGCCGATGAACTCGTGGTCCAACTTGACATAGTGGCCGATACCGCCCTCGAGCGGCGTGTAGATGGGGCGGTACTCGCGGTACCAGCTGCCGAAGCTCTTCTCCAGGCGCAGCGACATCAGCGCCCGGAAGCCGAAGAGCCCGATGCCGTGCTTCTCTCCAGCCTTCATCAACGCATCGAAGAGCACACACTGGTATTCGGGGGCGATCCACATCTCGTACCCGAGGTCACCCGAGTACGTGACCCGACCCAGCATGGCCGGTACCATACCGATGTCTACGTTGCGGAAGTCCATGAACTTGAGCGCCGAGTTCGACACATCGAAGTCGCACACCTCGGCCAAGACATCGCGGGCCCGCGGGCCCGCGATGGACAAGCCGACGAGCTTGAGTCCGAGCGCTTCGAACGAAACGCTTCCGTCGGTTGGCATGTGGCTGAGGAACCAACGGCTGTGATTCACCTCAGCGGCCTGCGAACCGAACAGGATGAAGTGGTCGTCGGCGAGACGACCGACAGTGAACTCGCCTTCGATACGACCTGCGGGGTTGAGCATCGCGGTCAACGTGAGTCGGCCGATCTTGGGCATCTTGTTGGTGAGCAGAGAGCTCAGCCAAGCTTCCGCACCGATACCCCTGACCTCGTACTTGGCAAAGTTCGACGTCTCCGTAAGCCCGACGCGCTCACGAACGGCCTGCACCTCCCTCGCAACCTGCGGGAAGGCATTCGACCGGTAGAACGTGATGTTCTCGACCGGATCCTTACCCGGCTCCTGGAACCAAAGCGAGTGCTCCAGACCGAAACCGACGCCCCACACCGCGTTGGCCGCGGTGAGACGCGAGTGGATCGGCGTGGTGTGCAACGGTCGCGCCGCTGGGAGCTCCTCATTGGGAAACGTGATGCGAAATCTGCGCGCATAGTTTTCGCGAACTTTGGCGTTGGTGTAGTTGATGTTTGCGTAGTCGCCGTAGCGGGCGACGTCCATGCCCCACACATCGAGGCCCGGCTCCCCTTCCGTCATCCAGTTGGCCAGGGCCAGACCGACACCGCCACCCTGTGACAGGCCGGCCATCACTGCGCATGCCACCCAGCAGTTTCGAATGCCCTTGATCGGGCCGACGAGCGGGTTTCCGTCGGGCGAGAACGTGAACGGTCCGTTGATGACGGTCTTGATACCGGTCGTGGCCAACGCGGGATAGTGCTTGAACGCGATTTCCAACTGCGGAGCGATACGGTCGAGATCGGGCGTGAGCAACTGCGCTCCGAAGTCCCAGGGAGTCACCTTGGGCGACCAGGGGACGCAAGCCTGTTCGTAGGTCCCGAGCAGCATCCCACCCTGTTCCTGCCGGAAGTAGATCTCTCCGGCGAAGTCCATGACCATCGGCATTTCGTTGCCGGTCAAGCGCTGGTGCTCCGCGACCTCGGGCATGTCCTCGGTCAGGAAGTACATGTGCTCCATGGCTAACACCGGAAGCTCCAGGCCGATCATTCGGCCGACTTCACGGGCCCAGAGACCACCGGCGTTGACGATGTGCTCGGCGTGCACGTGGCCCTTTTCGGTGATGACGTCCCAGGTGCCGTCGGGTCGCTGTTTGAGGTCGCTCACCCAGGTATGACGGTGCACTTCTGCGCCGGCCTGCTTCGCACACTCAACATATGCGTGCGTAACCCCGGACGGGTCGACGTGTCCTTCGACCGGATCCCACAGTGCGCCCAGGAAGTATTCCTCCTCGAGCAGCGGGAAGATCTTCTTCGCTTCGGCCGTCGAGATCAGCTCCAGATCCATGCCGAGGTACCGCCCACGGGCTACCGCCATGCGCAGCCAGTCGAGTCGCTCCGGGGTGTCGGCGAGCATCAGGCCACCCGGAAGGTGGATGCTGCAATTACGGCCGGACTGGGCTTCGATTTCTTTGTAGAGCTTGATCGTGTACTGCTGCAGCTTCGAGACGTTGGGATCGCCGTTCAGCGTATGCATACCGCCCGCCGAGTGCCAGGTTGATCCATGTGTGAGCTCGCGGCGTTCGAGGAGCATCACATCGGTCCACCCCGCCTTCGTGAGGTGATAGAGCACGCTGGCGCCGACGACGCCACCACCAATAACGACAACTTGAGTCGATGACTTCACGAACGCTCCTTGCGAACTGACCACTGCGAACTGACTACTACGAACTGACCACTACCAACTGACCACTGGGAACTACGGGAAACTACTACTACAGCAAACTGCTCACCCTCGTTCATAGAGCACGGCCTCGGGTCCAGGCCGGTCTTGCCACCACATGAACGCGGATTGCGGTTCAGTAATCTGTTGCTACGCCACCCTCCTGCTTGCGGCGGGCAACGAAGGCTTCCATTTCCTCTCGACGGGCCGGATCGAGCGCGGGCTCTTTGTACTCGGCGAGCATCGCCTTCCAGATCTGGTTGGCCTTGCCGGCGGCAGTGGGGCTCCCGGCTTCCTCCCACGATTCGTAATTGCGCCAATCTGACAGCATCGGTTTGTGGAAGGCGGTACGGAAGCGGCTTTGCGTGTGACCAACACCAAAGAAGTGCCCTCCGGGCCCGACCTCGCGGATCGCTTCGACGGCAAGGGTCTCCTCGTCGACGACGATCGGTTCGAGGAACGCGGACACCATATGCAGCAGGTCGGCGTCGAGGATCATCTTCTCGTAGCCCGCATGCAGACCGCCCTCCATCCAACCGGCGCCATGCATCATGAAGTTGGCGCCGCCCATGAGCGCACCCCATATCGAGAACACCGACTCGTACGCGGCTTGGGCATCGACGGAGTTCGCCGCCGACACGTTGGAACTGCGGTATGGAATCTTGTATTTGCGGGCCAACTGGCCGCCTGCCATGGCGGTACGCATGAACTCGGGGGTTCCAAATGCCGGGGCACCGGATTGCATGTCGACGTTGGACGTGAATCCGCCGTAGATCACCGGTGAGCCGGGCCGGACAATCTGAGCGAACGCGAGGCCCGCGAGAGCTTCGGCGTTCTGAAGCGCGAGCGCTCCGGCCAATGTTACCGGCGCCATGGCTCCGGCCAGCGTGAAGGGTGTCAGGCAGACCACCTGGTTGCGGCGCGCGAATTCGATGATCCCCTGAAGCATCGGCACGTCGAGGCGCAAGGGAGATGAGGAGTTGATGATCGTGAAGATCGACGGTTCGCGCTCCAGCGTCGCGTCGTCGATTCCTCTGGCGATCCGGGTCAACTCAAGACAGTCACGGTTGCGTTGGGCACCCAGACTGTACGCGTGGATCGGTTTGTCGAAGAGGGTCAGGGCATCAAAGGTGGCGTCGAGGTGGCGAATCGATGCGTGGATGTCGATCGGCTCAACCGGGTAACCCGAAAGGAAGTGCACGCAGGTGAGCATCTGGCTCAAGCGGAGCAGGTTCTTGTAATCCGCGTGGTTGCCGACCCGTCGGCCACGGTCCAAGTCGGCGACATTCGGGGCCGAAGCCACTGATCCGAATGATACCCAGTTCCTACCGATCTGCAGGTTGTGGTCGGGGTTGCGCGCGTGAAGGGTGAATTCTTCGGGTGCCTTGGCGATGTTATCGAGAATGAGATTCCGGTCGAAGCGGACCCGCTCAACACCGGGCCGGACATCGGCTCCAGCGGCCTCCAGAATGGAGCGCGATTCGGGGCACAGGAAGTCCATACCGATGTCTTCGAGAATCCGGAGCGACGCGTCGTGGATCGACTCCACCTCGTCTTCGGAAATGACCTCGGTCGGGGCGTACCGAAGGCGGGGCTGCACAAACGGCCGCTGTTCGGGGACCTGACTTCGGATGGCGGTGGAACGACCCTTTCGACGGGGTCCCCCTCCCCCGTCCGGGGCAGGAGTTTCAACTTCGACGGCGATGCTGTCCATTAGGGAACGAATGTACTGGTTATTCTTCACATACGCAGGATCGGACGACGAACTCGTCAGCCCTCCGGCCAGCGTTCCGCAATGCGGAACTGTTCCACATCATGGAACAGTTGTACAGTCCGAGAAGTCACCAACAGGGGGTACCCGTGAGTTTTCCATCCGACCTAGAAATCGCCAGCGGCGCAGAACTGCGCCCGCTTTCGGAGATCGCCGCACAGATGGGGATCGGCCCGCACCTGCTCGAAGCCCACGGCGACTCGCTCGCCAAGATCCGGCTCGAGGCCATCGAGGAATTGTCGACGCGACCGAAGGCCAAGTACGTGGTCGTCACGGCCATCACCCCAACCCCGCTCGGCGAAGGCAAGACCACCACCACTGTCGGTCTCGGACAGGCCATGAACCACATCGGGAAGAAGGCGACCATCGCGTTGCGTCAACCATCGATGGGGCCGACCTTCGGTATCAAGGGCGGCGCGGCCGGTGGCGGCTACAGCCAGGTCATTCCGATGGACCTCCTCAATCTTCACCTGACCGGCGATTTCCACGCCGTCACCGCAGCCCACAATCTGCTGGCCGCGATGCTTGACAATCACCTCCACCAGGGCAACGAACTCAACTTGGACCTGTCGAACATCACGTGGCGGCGCGTGCTCGACGTGAACGACCGGGCCCTCCGCAACATCATTATCGGACTGGGCACGGGTGAAGACGGTGTCCCCCGGCAGACCGGCTTCGACATCACGGCCGCATCCGAAGTGATGGCCATTCTCGCTCTCGCGACGTCACCGGCGGATCTGCGTGCCCGGCTCGCTCGCATCGTCGTCGGGTACACGAAGAACGGTGTTCCGGTGACGGCCGAAGAACTCAAAGGTGCCGGCTCGATGGCCGTCATCATGCGTGAAGCACTCAAGCCGAACCTGCTCCAGACCTTGGAACACACGCCGGTCATCGTGCATGCCGGTCCGTTCGGCAACATCGCCCACGGCAACTCCTCCATCATCGCCGACCAGATCGGTATCCATACGGGCGACTACCTGATTACCGAAGCCGGATTCGGCGCCGACATGGGCGCCGAACGCTTCTTCAACATCAAGTGCCGCAATTCGGGCATGGTCCCCGACGCAGCGGTACTCGTCGCGACAGTCCGCGCGCTGAAGGCCCACTCCGGCAAGTTCAAGATCGTCGCCGGAAAACCGCTTCCGGAGGCGTTGCTCGCCGAGAACCCCGATGACGTGAGGCTCGGCGGCGCGGACCTGCGCAAGCAGATCGAGAACGTCATGGTCCACGGGGTCACCCCGGTTGTGGCGATCAACGCCTTCCCGACCGACCATGCTTCGGAGCACGAGGCAATCCGGGAGATCGCCGAATCAATGGGTGCCCGCGTCGCAGTCTGCACGCACTTCTCCGATGGCGGGAAGGGCGCCATGGACCTCGCACGCGCCGTGGTCGAGGCTTGTGAGGAAAAGAACGAGTTCACGTTCTGCTACCCCGATGATTTCACGCTCAAGCAGAAGATCGAATCGGTCGCCACCAAGATCTATGGGGCCGCAAACGTCACGTACTCGGCAGTCGCAAACAAGCAGCTCGCCAGCTACGAAGCCAATGGGTTTGGAAAACTGCCGGTCTGCATCGCCAAGACCCACCTGTCGATATCGGCCGATGCGTCCCTCAAGGGTGCGCCGACCGGGCACACGCTCAACGTTCGTGAAGTGCGCGCATCGGTCGGGGCCGGCTTCATCTACCCTATCTGTGGGGACATGCGCACCATGCCGGGCCTCGGCACCCAACCGGCCGCCGCCATCATCGACATCCTTGAGAACGGCGAAATCGTCGGCCTTAGCTGATTCGCCAGCCCGTTTTTCGGACGAGCGTCGGTTTGAACACAAACCGACAACCAATGTCGGTTTGTGGTCAAACCGTGTGACGCAGGTGAAACGACTTCGGTCGGGTCAGCGTTTCGTAGCCGAGCGCCGACAGAGTCACCCCGCGCCCGGTGTCTTTGACTCCGGTCCACGCGAGTGCCGGATCAAGGTAATCGGCCCGGTTCATGAAGACCGTCCCGGTCTCGATGCGTCGGCCGACGCTGCGGGCCGCGTCGAGATCCGAGGTCCAAATCGAGGCCGAAAGACCGTATGGGCTGTCGTTCATCAGTTCGATGGCCTGGTCATCGGAATCGACCGGCATGATGCCGACGACGGGGCCGAATGTTTCCTCGGTCATCACGTCCATCTGATGGTTGACGTCTACGAGGATCATCGGAGCGAGGTAGGCAGTACCCGGTGCGCTCGCCGAAAAGTTCTGTGTACTTACCAGTTGACGCGCTCCTCGCGCCACTGCCCGTTCGACTTGAGCTCGAACATCGGCGGCTGCGCTGACCTTCACCATCGGCCCGAGAGTCGTGGCCTGATCCAGCGGCGAACCCAGCACGTAGGTTTCGGTCAACGCAACCGCACCTTCCACGAATTCGTCGTATACCTCCCGATCGACGTAGACACGCTCGATCCCGCAGCAGGACTGACCCGAGTTGAAGAAGGCTCCGTCGACGATGTTCTCGATCGCGTGGGCAAGGTTGGCGTCGGCGCGGACATAGGCCGGATCCTTCCCACCCAACTCAAGGCCGATCCCACTGAAGGAACCGGCTGCCGCGAGTTCGATCGCCTTCCCCCCGGAAACCGAGCCCGTGAAGTTGACCTGGTTCACCATGCCCGAACGCAACAACGCCGCAGTCTGATCGTGCGACATCACAAGGTTTCGGAACAGACCCTCCGGTAATCCCGCCCGGTCGAAGGCCTGCTGGAACCGCTCGCCCACCAGCAGGGTCTGAGTGGCATGTTTCAGCAGGACGGCGTTGCCCGCCATAAGCGCCGGCACAATGGAGTTGACGGCGGTGAGAAACGGGTAATTCCATGGTGCCACGACGAACACCAAGCCGAGTGGCACCCGCTCGATGAATCGTTCGAAGCCGAGCTTTTCGGCAACCTCGACTGTCGCGAGGGCACCCGGTGCGATTTCAATCATGTACCTGGCCCGCTCGGTAAACCCGCGAAGCTCACCCGCCCCGTAACGCACCGGGCGCCCCATCTGCCAGGCCAGCTCAACACGTATGTCGTCGACCATCGCGTTCATCGCATCCACGGCGGCCAGACAAATCCGGGCCCGCTCTGCCACTGAGGTTTGTTCCCAGTCTCTCTGCGCGGTCTTCGCAGCCTTTACGGCTTCTTCGATCTGGGCCAACCTGGCGATTGGCCGACTCGCGTACACTGACCCGTCAACCGGCGAAACGATCGTCGCAACATCACTCATGGAAGTCAGCGTAACGGACCAGACCCGCATGGAGCCGAACACCATAATGATTTTTCGATGCGTGCCTACCATGGTCTCCAGTCACCTACTTCACCGTGCGAAACTGACCGGCATGTACTGCGGGTCGGTTGAAGATTCGTTCGGAAACCACAACCGCGAGGCCATCGGGCAATACTTTCCCGTCGAGTCAAATCAGGTGAATCGCCCCCTTGCAGGAGAGTCGACGGGACCTGTCCGCGCGACGCGCACCACACCGTCCTTCACAACCCGCGGCAGGTGAGCGATGGACTGGCCCCGACTTCTCAAACGCCTCCTTCTCACGTTGCTTCTGGCCGGCCTCGCGATCGAACTCGCATGGATCCTGAAAACCAAACCCGACAGGCGCGACCCACAAGCCGAGGGAGCGGCAGCGGCTGCGGCAGCGGCAGCGGCCGAGTCGTCGATTGCAACAACCGGACCGATACCGGCACCTATCGACCCGAACGCGATCATTTTCGGTGCGATGGTCAACTCAACAGAAATTTCCGCCGTCGAAACCGGTATCCGGCTGGCTCTGGTCGAGGCCGTAAAGAACAAAATTGAAGCGGCAGGAAGAGTGCAAATCGTTCGCTGCCTGAAGAACCCGCCGGAAACCGGCCAGGACTGCTCAACGGTCTTCCGGAACGCGAAGGTACGAGCAATAATCGCAAATCCCGAGGTCGACCCGGGCATTGTCCTCGATCAATTGACCGGTGACGCAATTCCCTATATCGGGGCTTTCCCGAACAAACCAGCCGAATACATCGACCCCAACAGCTTCCAACTGTCGCCCGGCGAGCGAGGCCTGGTCCTCGCTCCCCTCAGTTGGGCAATCGAGGTGGAGGCTCCGTCAATCGTGCTGGTCAGCACCGACGCGACCCGGCCCCAGCGGGACGAATTCCTTGCGGCTGCAACAGCGTCGAACATGGTGGTTCAGGCCTTCGATTTTCGTGATGTCGGCACCGACATCAAGCCCTACCTGAAGACCGTCGAGAACAAGAAGCCGGTCGTCGTTTTCCTGACCGAGAACGCCGGCTGTGACGTGGTCCTGCGTGGACTGACCCGACGGCGCCCGGCATTGGCGGGTGGTATGGAGGCAACGTTCATAACCAACGCGTGCAGTGAAGCGGCGGTGAAGGCAAATCTCGACGGTTTGCGCATACTCTCGGCGCGCTCCTTTGCCAACGAAACCCTCTCCGATCCCAAGAGCGTGGCTGAAGCATCCGGCCGGGCCACGCTGACCGCTCTGCTGAGTATCCTTCCCGCGACCGCATGGGAGGATGGGCCTTCAACGTTACGCACTGCGCTCCGCGCGGCCTCCCAGACCAACCCGGCCTCGACCCTGGGAGCCTGGAACTGCGCACCCAGACAACTCAACGATGCCGCGGCCCTATGCGGCCACCAGACCCAGGTTGTCGGCCTCGGAACCGACACGCGCGGAATCGCCGTATGGATCGATGCGCTTCCGGGTCGCTGAGGTGTGAAGGAGGGGTCGACCGGGAGCGAAGCCGAGCCACGCTTAGGTTGTCGAATCGGATGCAACCTGCCAAGCTTCGTGCTCGATGTCGAACGTGCAATCCATTGAGCGGGCGTTCGCCATCCTCCAACGATTGGCCACCGGTCCGGCGGGAGTTACCGAACTGGCCGATCGGGTCAATCTGCCGAAGAGCACCGTCTCCCGGCTCCTTTCGACGCTTGAGCAATTGGGTGCCGTCGAACAGACTGCAGCCGGCGGCCCGTACGCGATCGGGCACGTGATGGTTGAGATCGTCTCGGCCGTTCTTCCGAAACGCAGTCTTATCGAACGGTCGCATCCTCATCTGACCGAGTTGACCCGCGCGACCGGCGAAGCGAGCGGACTCTCCATTCGAATGGGCGCGAACGTCCATTACCTCGACCAGGTCGAATCTGACAATCCTGTACAGGTCAAGGACTGGACGGGAACCAGTGCACCACTTCATGCCGTGCCGTCAGGTCTCGTCCTCCTCGCGTTCGCTCCCAGGGCCGACCAGGCCACGTACCTCAGCGGCCAACTCGCGGCGTTCACCGAACGCACGATGACCGACCCCGGTGCAATTTCCGTACGCCTCGAAGATATCCGCCGAAGGGGATGCGCCTGGGTCTACGAGGAGTTCTCCAAGGGAATCAACTCGGTAGCGGCGCCGATTTTCGATGGCAGTTCAACCGTGATCGCAGCCGTTCACGCACACGGCCCGGCCTACCGTTTCCCGGGCGACAGGACTGAGGAGCTGGGCGAGTTGGTCGTGGGCGCGGCCCGGCAGATAGAGCAGTCCCTGCGCCGGTAGACGGGTTCGGGCCAACGGCACCTGGGGCACCTGGGGCACGAACCGTAATGAAGCCCCGGCGAATCCCGGCATCCGGCATGACCGTTTTCACCAGGAGTGGTTCGCTCGACAATGATCTAACCCGTGACCGACCACTATCGAGCCGTACGCGAAGAACTGTCCGGGCCCGGAGGGCCCTTTGCCACTACCGAGATCGTCGTTCGGGGCGCCCCGATGCGCGTAATGAACGCGGCCCCTCCACATATGCGGGCCGTGTGGGAATCGACCGCCCCGTTCGCAGCACGTACCTACGTTGTGTACGAAGACGAGCGCTACACCTACGCCGAAATCGAGTCGCAGGTTCGGGCCCTCGCCCATACGCTCCGCACCGTTCACGGTGTCGGTCCGGGCGACCGGGTGGCGATCGCCATGCGCAACTACCCCGAGTGGGTGGTCTCCTATTGGGCCACGGTGTGCATCGGAGCGGCAATCGTCGGCTTGAACGCCTGGTGGACGCCCCACGAAATGGAGTACGGGCTCGCCGACTCACGGCCAAAGGTTCTCATCGCTGACGATGAGCGGCTGGAACGTACGTGGCCGGTGATTGACAAACTTCGGGAGACGTCTCCACTTCACGTGATCGCAGTCCGTACCACCCGGGCACTACCCTCAGATTCGTCGACGTGGGTCGAAGCAATCAACCCGGCGAACGCGCCGGCCAGCCTGCCCGATGCGACAATCGAACCGGACGACGATGCTTGCATCTTCTATACATCCGGCACCACGGGCTTCCCGAAGGGTGCCCAGTTGACCCATCGAGGTTCGGTGCACAACATCATGAACCTTATCTACATGGGCACCGCGTCGAGCCTGGCCGAAGCTCGGGCTATCGCGGCCGGAGACCTGCCGGCGCCGACAACGCCTCCGCCGCCGGCCCCCGAACAGTCGGTGTTCATGGCACCCACCCCACTGTTCCACGTGACGGCGAACAACTGCATCCTGCAACCGGCAACCCTCGGTGGTGGTCGCATCGTGTTGACCTACAAGTGGGACCCGGCCCGGGCTCTGGAGCTGATCGAACGCGAGAAGGTCACAAACTTCTCAGGCGTACCCACGATGAGCCGCGAACTACTTCTCCATCCCGACTGGAAGACGCGAGACACTTCGACGCTGCTCGGGCTCGGGGGCGGGGGCGCTGCGCTTCAACCGGATCTGGTCGGCAAGATTGCCGGAGCGCTCAAGAACGGCTCTCCAAGCACCGGCTACGGTCTCACCGAAACGCACGGAATCGTGACGGCCAACTCCGCACGTAGTTTTGAGGCTAAGCCGGAATCCTGCGGGCCGGTGGTGCCGACCCTCGACGCCAAACTGATCGACGACGATGGCAACGACCTGCCCGTATCCCCGACGACAATCGGTCAGCTTTGTGTCCGCGGTGCTGTGGTCATCAAGGGTTATCTCAACCGGCCCGAGTCCACGGCCGAAGCGATCGTCGACGGCTGGTTCAACACCGGCGACATCGCCCGGATCGACGACGAGGGATTTGTCTACATCGTCGACCGGGCCAAGGACATGGTGCTCCGCGGCGGCGAAAACGTGTACTGCTCGGAGGTCGAGACCGCGATCTACCAGCACGACGCGGTCGCCGAGGCGGCCGTATTCGGCGTAGCCGATGAACGTCTTGGCGAAGAAGTCGCGGCTGCCGTTGTCCTGCAACCCGGGACTTCGCTCGACCAGGCGGGCCTCCAGGCCTTCCTCGCCGACAAACTCGCCAAGCACAAGATCCCCGCGAAGGTCTGGGTCCTCGATCAGCCGCTCCCCCGCAACGCGAACGGCAAGTTCGTGAAGCGTGAACTGCGCAAGCAACTCACCGGCGTCTGAGTTCGAGGGTCACCATGCTTCGCCTACGTCGTCCGGGTCACGCAACCAGCGCCACCGACTCCGACCAAACCTATGACTACGTCATTGTGGGCGGCGGTTCAGCCGGTTGTGCGTTGGCCAACCGTCTGACCGAACAACCGGGCAATACCGTTCTCGTCCTCGAAGCCGGCCGCCCGGACTACAGATGGGATGTCTTCATCCACATGCCCGCCGCACTGGCGTTTCCGATCGGAAGCCGGTTCTACGACTGGAAGTACGAGTCCGAACCCGAGCCGCACATGAACGGCCGCCGGATTTACCATGCCCGGGGTAAGGTCCTCGGCGGTTCGAGTTCCATCAATGGCATGATCTTCCAGCGCGGCAACCCGCTGGATTACGAGCGGTGGGCCGCCGACCCGGGTATGGCTGATTGGGACTATGCACACTGCCTTCCGTACTTCAAGAAGATGGAAGCGACCATGGCCGCTGACGCAACCGATCCCTACCGGGGAAAGACCGGCCCGCTCGTCCTCGAACGGGGGCCGGCAACGAATCCGCTGTTCGCCGCGTTCTTCAAGGCTGTCCAGGAGGTGGGCCACCCGCTCACCGAGGACGTCAACGGCTTCCGGCAAGAGGGCTTCGCCAGGTTCGACCGCAACATCAGACGCGGTCGTCGCCTGAGCGCAGCGCGGGCGTACCTCCACCCGGCGATGAAGCGGCCGAATCTCACCGTCAAGTGTCGGGCCCTTGTCACGAAAATCAACTTCGAGGGGAAAAGGGCCACCGGCGTCACGTACCGCATCGGGCGCGGACCACTCAAAACGGTGACGGCCAACGAGGTCATCCTGTGCGGCGGAGCGATGAATTCGCCCCAACTTCTACAGGTATCCGGCGTGGGCAACGCCCACGAACTGCGAGCGCTTGGCATCGACGTTGTCCTCGATCTGCCGGGTGTGGGCCAACATCTTCAGGACCATCTCGAGGTGTACGTGCAGCATGCATGTTCGCAGCCGGTGTCGATGGCACCGTCGTTGAAGTGGAGAAATCGCCCGTGGATCGGGTTCCAGTGGCTGTTCTTCCGCAGGGGCCCCGGGGCGACCAACCACTTCGAGGCCGGTGGGTTCATCCGGTCCAACGACGAATGTGCGTACCCGAACCTGATGTACCACTTCCTCCCAATTGCTATCCGCTACGACGGGACCGCGCCGACCGAAGGGCACGGCTATCAGGTCCATGTCGGCCCCATGTATTCCAATTCGCGTGGGTCGGTGACGATAACGTCCCCCGACATCACCGTGAAACCCGCGCTCCGGTTCAACTACCTCTCGACCGATGAGGACCGCCGCGAATGGGTCGAGGCGGTGCGCAAAACCCGCGAGATCCTCGCTGCCCCCGCGTTCGGACCGTTTTCACTCGGCGAGATCTCCCCGGGCCCGACCGTGGAGACCGATCAGGAGATCCTCGACTGGGTCGCCCGCGATGCGGAAACCGCCCTGCATCCGTCGTGCACCTGTCGCATGGGGGTCGACGACATGTCAGTCCTGGATCCGCAAACGATGCGGGTCCACGGCCTTGATGGCATCCGCGTGGTCGACGCGAGCTCCATTCCGTACGTCACGAATGGCAATCTCTACGCACCGGTGATGATGCTCGCGGAGAAGGCGGCCGACATCATTTTGGGTCGATCGCCTCTTCCCCCCGAAGGAACACCGTTCTATCGTTCTGACCGGGTTGATCTGAATCGACCCTGAAACGGCGTTCGTCAAACGTGCAGAAGGTCGGAGCCGATCAAGATGTAGGTGGTGTCTGCCGATGGACCCACTGGACGACCCGGCAAACGCTCGGGAAGTATGCGGAAGTTCGTAGACTTGCCTCTGTCCGAGAAGTACAGTGTGTTCCACCAAGTGGACTTGTTCCGCATTGTGAAACCCGCAGCCTCCGGGGCCTTCCCGCATCCGGGGCCCTCCAGCATCAGGAGCACCCCGAAACCCACGAAGTATCCGCAGCGCGAACATCACCGGACAAGAACACCAGCACAAGAACACCAGCACAAGAACCACACTGACCAAGAAGGACTGGGCATGAGCGACGACGACTACGAAGAAGTTGATCTCGAATCACTTTCCGACGACGACCTCGTCAAGCAGATGCACGACGATCTCTACGATGGCCTGGCCAACGAGATCACGACCGGCACCAACATCTTGCTTTCGCGCAGCTGGTCTGCCTCGCGCGTTCTCGATGAGGCACTCGTCGAAGGTATGCGCATCGTCGGCATTGACTTCCGCGACGGAATCCTGTTCGTACCCGAGGTTCTGCTTTCCGCCAACTCCATGAAAGCCGGCATGGCGATCCTGCGTCCGCTGCTCGCAGCCACGGGCGCGGAGCCGATAGGCAAAGTTGTCATCGGAACGGTAAAGGGCGATATCCACGATATCGGCAAGAACCTCGTGGCGATGATGCTCGAAGGTGCGGGTTTCGAGGTATTCGACCTTGGTATCAACACCGACGCCGACAAGTACCTCGCCGCCCTCGAACTGCACCAGCCCGACATCCTTGGTCTGTCCGCTCTGCTTACCACGACGATGCCCTACATGAAGGTCGTCATTGACCAGTTGAAGGCCAAGGGCCTACGGGACAAGTACATCGTGTTGGTCGGCGGGGCCCCGCTCAACGAGGAATTCGGTGCAGCGATCGGCGCCGATAAATACTGCCGTGACGCCGCAGTCGCCTCGGAAATGGCCAAAGCGCTAGTCCTCGAACGCCGTGCCCGTCGCCACGCCTGAGCCGGCTCATTCCGACCCGGGTCGCACCCTGATCATTGCGTGTGCGGCGTTGACACGCGAATTGCGGTCAGTCCTCGGCCAGTTGCCCCACCACGTAGCCACACGCTTCGATGTCGAGTACCTTCCCGCCCCCCTGCACAATCGGCCCGAGCGCATTCCTGACGCCGTCGAAGATCTGATCAGGAAAAACACCGGCAAATATGCGCGCATAGCGGTTGCCTATGCTGACTGCGGCACGGGTGGACGCCTCGATGCGCTACTCGACCGCTACGGCGTCGATCGGCTCCCCGGTTCCCACTGCTACGAGTTCTTCGCTGGGCCAGCGGCGTTTGCCGAACTCCACCGGGCCGAACTCGGCACGTTCTTCCTTACCGACTATCTCGCGAAGCACTTCGATTCCCTCGTAATGGGCTCCCTCGGACTCGATCGCCATCCCGAACTTCGCGACATGTACTTCGGAAACTATGTACGCGTAGTGCTGCTGTCACAGACCGAGGACCCGGCCGTTGTCGAAGCCGGACGGGTCGCTGCCGGGCAACTCGGCTTGGCCTTCGAACACCGACACGTCGGTCTTTCACCGTTCTCTGATGCCGTCACCACCCTCGTAGGAGCAAGCTGACATGGCCGGCAAATTGGTGATCACGTACTGGCGAGACATCCCGTCGATGGTTAGCGCACAGGTTGGGCGCAACCGGCACTCCGGGATGCTCGAGGAGCGATTCGAGAAAGACATCGACCGCGCCGCCATGGTCGCTGGCCTCGTCGGGTCAGACGATTACCTCACGCAGTGGCGCCGCGAAAGCCGCCCTTGCGGCGACGACCTTGCGGCCGTCGCTGCTGCCGAAGTTGAGCGGATCCACGCCGAGTACCCACGCGACCGGGTGAACCTGATTGCGCAAAACGGTGGCTTCGATCCCGACGCCACTCCCTCCGACCCTTCAGCCGAATAGCTGATAGCTGAACAGCTGAATTGAGACTTTGATGACCCACACCGTTTTGAGTTCCGCCACGAGGGAAGTCGTCATCGGGTTCGATCGCCCGTTCGTGATGATAGGTGAACGTATCAATCCAACCGGCCGCAAGCTGCTTGCCGCCGAGATGAAGGAGGGCAACTTCAGCCGGGTCGAGGCCGACGCCATCGCTCAGGTCGAAGCGGGCTGCCAGATGCTCGACGTCAACGCCGGGATCCCGCTCGCTGATGAGCCGGCTCTTCTCGCTCGGGCCATAACGCTCGTGCAATCGGTTGTCGATGTCCCGCTCTCGATCGACTCCTCGATCGTGGAGGCACTCGTCGCAGGCCTGGCCGTGTACAAGGGAAAGGCTCTGGTGAACTCGGTCACCGGGGAAGACGAGCAGATGGAGCGGGTACTCCCCCTGGTCGCCAAGTACGGAGCCGCCGTCGTGGCGATTTCCAACGATGAGACGGGTATCTCAGAAGACCCCGATGTCCGTTTCGCCGTTGCACAGAAGATCGTCCGTCGGGCCTCCGACTATGGGATTCCCGCTCACGACATCGTGGTTGACCCACTCGTGATGCCGATCGGGGCCATGGGAACCGCCGGCCGTCAGGTGTTCGCACTTCTACGACGTCTTCGCGAAGAACTCGGCGTCAACACGATCTGCGGTGCGTCCAACGTGAGCTTCGGCATCCCGAACCGCCACGTCATCACCGGCACGTTCCTCTCGATGGCCATTTCCAACGGCATGACGTCGGCCATCATGAGCCCGCTTCACGAAGAAGTGAAGGCGGCCGTGAAAGCGGCCGACGTGCTGATGGGTAACGATCTCAACTGCGCCGCATGGATTCGGCAGTATCGGGAGCCGGCCCAGTCCGGGGCCGCCGCAGACGCACGCGAGGCACGCGAAGGCCGCCGCCGACGCCGCCCCACCGAATAGTTCACGCTCGCTGTTCGACCTTCTCGGGTTGAGAAGGACCCGTTACGACCTTCGTTCCCGCAGAAGGTTCCACCACATTCCTAGCCAGGTTCCATGCCTCGTATCATCTTCACTCCCACCGGCCTCGCGGCTGATGTCACCCAAGGCACCACCGTCCTCGCAGCCGCGAGGCAACTTGGCGTCGACCTCGATTCCGTGTGCGGCGGGCGAGGGATTTGCGGCCGTTGCCAGATCACTCCTTCGGCCGGAAGCTTCGCCAAATGGAGCATCGACTCGTCGGAAGACTCGCTAAGCGCGCGTACCGAAACCGAGGCGAACTACAAGGGCCGCCGAGCGCTGACCACCGGTCGCCGACTTGGCTGCGCGGCTCAGGTGTGCGGAGACGTCGTGGTCGACGTGCCGGCCGACAGCCAGGTGCACCGCCAGGTCGTCCGCAAGAGCGTCGACCTCACCGATGTCGTTGTCGATCCGCTCGTGTCGCTGTCGTACATCGTTGTGCCGGCACCGGTTCTGGGCGATGAGCCGAGTACGGGCGAGGCTGTGCTTGAGGCACTGCTTGCCCAGCACGGGCGGGTTGCGACCGGCATCGACATGCGCGTGCTCCCCCGTTTGCAGCCGGCTTTCGTCAACGACGAACGGGCGGCCACCGTCGCTGTCCGCGAGCAGCGCGTCGTGGCCATCTGGCCCGGCTATGTGGATGCCATCTACGGTCTCGCGGTCGATATCGGGTCGACCACCATCGCCGGCCATCTCTGCGATTTGGCCACTGGTGAAGTGGTTGCTTCGGCGGGCCGCATGAACCCGCAGATACGTTTCGGCGAGGACCTCATGAGCAGGGTGTCCTACGTGATGATGAACCCCGGCGGCGAGGTCGAACTGACCCGGGCGGTCCGGACGGCCCTTGATGAGATGGTCGGCGAACTCGTGAGCGATGCCGGGATCGACCGCGACCGGGTGCTCGATGCCGTATTCGTCGGCAATCCGATCATGCATCACCTTCTGCTCGGTATCGACCCGACGCCCCTCGGAATGGCCCCGTTCACACTTGCGACCGCTGATGCGGTCCACTGCCGGGCCACCGATGTTGAGCTGGACCTTCCCAATTCGGCGGTGTACGTAGCCCCCTGTATCGCCGGACACGTCGGCGCCGACACGGCGGCTGCGATTCTCGCCGAGGGTCCGCACCGCGGCGACCACATGCAACTGCTCGTCGACGTCGGCACCAACGCGGAGATCGTCGTCGGCGACCAGACTCGTCAGTTCGCTGCGTCCAGCCCGACCGGGCCTGCCTTCGAGGGCGCCCAGCTCAGCTGCGGCCAACGCGCCACGGCTGGGGCCATCGAACGGGTCCGCATTGATCGCGACACGCTCGAGGCCCGCTTCAAGG
>JANMZO010000469.1:0-25821 GCA_031383405.1 Acidimicrobiia bacterium
CTGCTCGAACGTGTCGGAAAGCAGAAGTACCTGGGTGCGCTCGCGCAACGCATCCAGAAACTCAAGGGCGCCGTCCAACGGCGAAAGGGTCGCGATAACCGCTTCGATGTCGGACAAACGGAGCCCGTGCTCTTTGAGCAATGCGATCCGGCCCCGCATGAGCACGTCGTAGTCGGGTTCGTCGCGGGTGGTTCGACGTAGGGCGGCGATTCCCGTTTTCTCGGCCACTGCGATCCAGATCTCCGGAACCAGGACCCCTTCGAGGTCGAGCGTCACGATCGACTGCTGGGGCGACTGCTTCAGCGATTGCTGTGGTGAAGAGATGGGCACGTCGGACAGCTTTGCCGGAAATACCCCGATTAGGCGAAACGCAGGGAAACGACGAGGTTGAAAATCCGGGTGCGGCTGAGGTTCGTGCGAACGAACACCCTGCATTCGGGGACATAGGATCGAAACCCGCGCTCAACGAGTGCGTCCCTACGCAAGGAAACCCCAATGACCACATCCCCGTCCCCTGTCCCGGCCACCGGGCTGCAACTGCGTTCGTTGGTGAAGGCCGATGCGACTCTCGAACTGTCGCTCGCCACGGTCGACACGCCCGAGCTGAGTGAGGATCAGGTGCTCGTGCGGGTCGAAGCGGCGCCGATCAATCCTTCGGACCTCGGCCTGCTTCTGGCCGGTGCCGACTTCTCGACGTTCAAATCCAGTGGCGACGCCGACAATCCTGTGGTCACGGCGACGATTCCCGCCGGCATGGCGGCGATGAAGGCCCGCATCGGTGAGTCGATGCCGGTTGGCAACGAGGGCGGGGGCATTGTGGTGAAGGCAGGTTCGAGTCCGGCGGCTCAAGCGCTCCTGGGCAAGACGGTCGGCATTCTCGGAGGTGCTATGTACACAGAGTATCGGTGCCTTCACGTGAGTCAGTGCCTGGAGTTGCCGGAGGGTACAACTCCGAGGGAAGGAGCCTCGTGCTTCGTCAACCCGCTCACTGCACTCAGCATGGTCGAGACCATGAAACTCGAAGCGCACACCGCGCTCGTGCACACCGCTGCCGCGTCGAACCTCGGACAGATGCTTCAAAAGATCTGCTTGGCCGACGGAGTCGGTCTCGTCAACATCGTGCGCAAGCCCGAGCAGGAAGAGATTCTGCGCTCGATCGGAGCCAAGTATGTATGCGATTCGTCCAAGGACTCGTTTCTCGATGACCTGGTTGCTGCACTGATCGCGACCGGGGCAACGCTCGCTTTCGATGCGACCGGTGGAGGCAAGCTGGCCGGCCAGATCCTGAGTTGCATGGAAATCGCGGCGAACGCGACCGCGAAGGAGTACAGCCGTTACGGGTCGACTACCCACAAGCAGGTCTACATTTACGGAGGGCTCGATCGCAGCCCCACGGAATTCAACCGCAACTTCGGGATGGCGTGGGGTATCGGAGGCTGGCTGCTCACCCCCTTCATGCAGCGCATCGGCGCCCAGGCCACGCAGGCACTGAAAGACCGCGTTGCCCGCGAGATCAAGACAACCTTCGCGAGCACGTACACGAAGGAAGTGTCACTGTCGGGGGCGCTGGCTCTTGACGCGATCGCCACCTACGGAAAGCAGGCGACAGGTGAGAAGTACCTGATCAACCCGTCGCTCCGCTGAGTGACCTGGCCCGTGATCACCGGCATCGGTTTGGGTTCGGGACGGGCTCGCGGGTACTGTCCGCTCCTATGACCCCAGACGAACTTCTTGCTGCTACCAGCGCCACCATCGGGGCGGTCGGTTCCGCCTACTACTTTGCGCCCGAAACGCTCGCCGTCGGCAAGGAACTGGGCCTCGACGGTATGCGTTGGTATTTCATCGGTCGGGGTGGTGTGCTGGGCGATGTTGAAGCACCCGTGATCAACGCCGCGTTCGCGTACTTCAACCCGGCCCTGGTTGCGAAGATGTGGAACTCGGCAAAGGTGATCATCGCTCCGCGCGAAGCAGGTCGCCGGTACCACCTGTGCGCGGCTGAGTTCGGTCGCCGCAAGTTCGCCGACGTGGCCGGCCTTGACGCATTCAACGCCGCTGCGGAGAAGGTCATCGCCGCCGCCGACCGCGACGGGCTTTCGCTGTTCGCTGCTGCGGCCACCGAGCCACTGGCCGACGATGCACCCGGCCGGGCCATGCAGCTCACAGCGGTGCTGCGGGAGTTCCGCGGAAGCGCGCACCTCGCGGCCGTCGTCGCGTCAGGTTTGCGAGCACGGGAGGCACACTTCATCAAGCGCCCGAACGATGTCAAGATGTTCGGCTACGACCCGGGCGAAGTCCCGGCGGTTACCACCGAGGCGACCGCTGCGATGGCCGCCGTCGAGGCGGCAACCGACAGAATCGTCCGCCGGGCGTTTGCGGTGCTCAGCCCGGTCGAGGCCGACGCGCTCGCCGCGGGTGTCGTCGGCCTCAAAGCCGCACTCGCGTAACCGCTCCACCCATCGGGTGCCCGATGAGTGGAGCGGCTGACGGTCGGCTTCTTCACGTCTGTTGGGCTTTCACGTCTGTTGGGCTTTGACGGCTGTTGCGGTGGGCGGGTCAGGTTGTCGCCCGAGTGACGGGGCGGGATCGACAACGTGACACCCCAGCCGCAAGCGTCGTGGGTCAGGCGCTGCGCGAGTATTCGGGCCGCATATTCGGGCCGCATATTCGGGCCACAGTCTCAGGAGACTTCGGCCCGCTTCAACCACCGAATGCCGATAAGTACCGCCACGACGGTGACACCTACAAGCACGATGCCAGCGGTGATCGAACTGAGCGGAAAGCGGATTTCGCCGCCTTCGAAGCCCCGGTGGGCGATCGACCGGGTCGAGAGGCGGATCGCCAACCTGGCGAGGCCGGCTCCGGCGTTGGCAACCGCGCCTTCCCAGATGAGGATGTACGCGAGTCCCCAGGCCAAGGCGCGTCGGACCCGAAGACCCAGGGCCACGAACACCGCGCTGTAGGCACATGCTCCCAATAGTGCGGCCACCGCACCGGCCCGGAGCGCCCTGGTGGGCATGTCCGCGATCATCAGCGACACGATCGGGGTCACGACGGCGAACGGAAGTACGAGAATCAACGTGGCCACCCAAGCGGCGAGGAAGAGGGTTGAACGGCTTACGGGACGCAGCCACAGATGTACAAGCGTGCGATCTTCGACGAGATCACCGAAGGCCGACGAGCCCATCACGAGTGACGCTATCGGCACGAGCCCCCCGAGCGCGTAGAGCGAGAACAGCCGCCAGGTAGCGAGTTGGGGTTCGTCGGCGTTGCGGGTGACGAAGGCGAGCAGAATCATGCCCAGCCCAAGTAGGCCAAGGACCGCCGCTCGGCCGCGGGTGGCGAGAGTCCGGAGAAAGAGCTTTACCAACGGGGCGAACATCAGTATCTCCGACTCACGAGGTAGCGGAAGACACTCTCAAGGTCATCGTCGAGGGGCAGGATTTCGTGGAGTCCTATTTTCAGGTTGGCACAGGCTCGGGCCACTTCGCGCCGGAAGGAAGGGGCATCCACCGTGTCAATCACGACGCCATCGGATTCGATGGCGAGGCCGACCACCGATGCCGAGCGAACCAGACCCGCGGCGAGCTCCCGGGGATCACTGCACCGGACCCGTATGCGTAGCGGCCGGTCATCCATAAGCGCGCGTATCTCAGTGAACTCGCCCTCCGCCGCGAGGCGGCCTTCGGCGATCAGCAGAATGCGGGAACCGAACCGCTCGACTTCTTCGAGCACGTGCGAAGTGACGATGACGCTTCGCCCGTCGGAGCCGAGCGAATGGAACAGCTCGATCATGCGGGCCCGTTGACGCGGGTCTAGGCCGTTGAGCGGTTCGTCGAGAATCAGCAACCGGGGCTGGTGCACGATGGCCGCAGCTACCTTGACCCGCTGCCGCATGCCCTTCGAGTACATCGACAGCGGCCGGTCGTCGGTAGGGTCGAGTTCCACCAGGTTCACGGCGTCGGTGGCGGCCCGCTCGGGACTCGCGACATTGCTCAATTTCGCAGCCAGCGTCACGAAACGGAGGCAGGTCACTGGTTCAATGATCGACTCCTGCTGCGGTACGAGCCCGATCGACCGGAAGACGCCCTGATCGGCGCGTGGATCCCGGCCGTATACCTTCACCGTGCCTGACGACGGTGCCGTGAGTCCGCACAGCAAACGCATGACCGTCGACTTGCCGGCGCCGTTCGGGCCAAGGAGCGAGGTGATGCCGGCCCCGATCGAAAACGTGACGTCGGAGACCGCCACGACCGAGCCGAACCACTTCGAGACGCCGGTAAACTCAACCGCAGGGGCGGAGCCCGCCTCGTGAACGACTGCGCTCACCGGGTTACCTCTAGCCGGCGATAGCGCCCGAACAGCACGACGAGCGAGGCCACGGTGATGCCGGTCACCACGGTAGAGACCAGCAGGGTCGAGGCTTCGATCTCGGATTGCGTTTTGAAGATCCGCTGAACCAGTTCGATGGGACTGACGGTGATGCTTACGAGTGCACCCGGGTGGACAAGCCTTGCGCCGTCGGTGCCGATGACTGCTCCGACGACTTGCGAGACGATCGCCAGCAGAACGATTCCGGCCGAAGCGAAACCCTTGCGATCGGTGAGTGACGAGATGGCCAGCGACAGGCTGCCGTAGAAGAGCGATACGACCGAACCGCTCAGCAGAATGCGGAAGATCAGGAGCGGTAGATCACTGATGGCCGGTCCGACATCGAGCAGAGTCCGGGCGATGGCGAGGAGTAGCATCGGCCCTATTGTCACAATCGACAGAACCGTAAGTACCGATAGTAGTTTCGCCAGGACGTACGTGAACCGGTTCAGCGGCGAGGCGAGATACACCCCGAGGATCTTGTACCGACGGTCGGGGCAGAGCGCTTCGGGGGCCACGAAGGCCACGAACAGCAGGATCGCCGCAATGATGAAGCCGTAATACTCGTTGTAGTCGGGGAGTGCGTCGTTCAGCCGGTCGGGGAGGAGGCTGGCCAGACCGATGAACGAGATTGCCGGCAGAAACGAAATGGCGATGGTGAGGACGGGAAGGATTTTCGCCTTTGCGCCCCGGCGGAGTCCGAGAATTCGTTGCAGGCTGGCGAGGTACAGCGTGAACACGGCGCCTCGCACCGACGCCCGTTCGCCTTCGTAACGACGGTATCCCCGATCGAAAATGCGGGCGTCGCCGGCTTCGGCGGCCACCCGGTCGGTCGATTGCCCGGACTGCCCGGATTCGCTGGATTGCCCGGATTGCCGGGATTGCGCAGGGACCCGAGAGGAACCCGGTCTCATCGTGTCGCCTCGAAAAACAGGTTCTCCAACGTTTTGGTGTGACGCTTCATCGAGCGGACACCGAGATCGAGCAACGCCAGCGTGTCGCGGATCGTGTCGTGGAAGTGGTCGACCTGGTTCGTCGGGCCAGGTTCGACGACGACAAGGTTTCGGAGGTTCCCGTCGTTTCTCGCGACCAAACCCCTTTCGTTGAGGAGCCGAGCAAAGTTGGCGATGACCTCATCCCCGCCGTCGAGTTCGATGTACAGAGGTACGAGTTCACGGTCGTGCTCGTCGACCTTGCGGAGTTCGCCTCCATCCGTTACGACATTGTTCGCCACGATGGAGACACGGTCGCAGGTGCGTTCGATCTCGTCGAGCAGGTGCGAGGACAGAATCACACTGAGCCCGAGTTCGTGGCCGCACCGCCGGATGAGATTCAGCATCTCGTCACGCTGAACGGGATCGAGGCCGTTCGTCGGCTCGTCGAGGAGGACGAGTTTCGGATCGTGAACGATGGCCTGGGCCAGTTTGACCCGCTGCTTCTGACCGGTCGACATGGTCCCACAGGGTCGGGCCCGCTCCTCGCCGAGGCCCACTTCGTAGAGGGCGTCGCTGGCCCGCCCGGCTGCGGCCCGGCGCGGAAGGCCGTGCAGCTCGGCCACGTGTCGGACGAAGTCATATGCGGTCATATCAGCGGGCAACGCCTCATGCTCGGGCGAGTACCCGATCCGCTGGCGGATGAGCGGACCGGATGACCTTGGGTCGAGGTCGAGAACCCGCAGCTCACCGGCCGATGGCTCATGAAGGCCGAGGAACATTCCGAACAGGGTGGTCTTGCCGGCTCCATTGGCCCCGAGCAGACCGGTCACTCCCTCGTGGATTTCGAACGAGGTATCGGTCAGAACGTCGCGCCCGCCCCAATGTTTGGTGAGGTGTTCACCCTGGACCATTGCCATGAAGAGCAGGCTTCCACAGTTTGTTCGACGTAGGTGAACATCGGGGGCGGCCGACCCTGAACCCCTAAGGGGCGGATCTACGTGAATTGACGGGCCGGTGCCACGCGGGGGAGTGCCACGAAGACGTAGCATCGCGCCCATGGGTTTCCCGAAACGTCATTTGCAAGAAGGCGAAGAGATCGTCGAAGAACGTCGCCAACACATCGTCACACTCCTCGAACCGGTCGCTGCGTTCCTGGTCGTGATCGTGGTTGGAGCGTTCGCCGCGCGGCTGATCAACCCGCGCAACGGCACGACCAATGGCTACATCTCGTGGGCGGCCGTGGCCGCTCCCCTGATACCGGTGGTGTGGTTTGTCTGGCGCTGGCTGAAATGGCGGTCGACCATGTTCGTCATCACGACAGAGCGTCTGATTTCCCGGGAGGGGATGTTCGCCCGCTCGGGAATGGAGATCCCGCTGGAGCGGGTCAACAACATCATCTCCCATCAAAGCGTCTTCGAGCGGCTGATCGGCGCGGGAGACCTAATGATCGAGTCGGGTGGCGAAGACGGGCAGCAGCGATACTCAAACGTCCGCAGACCCTTCGAGTTGCAGAACACCATCAACCGCCAGATCGAGCGATCGAAAGCCCGCGACATGGACCGCATGGCGGGTCGCCGCGAACTCACCGTACCTGAGCAACTCGAGAAGTTGGCCGACCTCGTGAAGTCCGGCGTACTGACCCAGGCCGAATTCGACGCCAAGAAGCAACAGCTTCTCGACAAGATGTAACGCGCCGCGATGCGCGTCGTAAGTCTCGTCCCCTCGGTCTCGGAGACGCTTCTGGCCTGGGGGATGGAGCCCGTAGCCGTTACCCGGTTCTGTGAGCTTGGCGACCGCTTTGTGACCGTCGGAGGCACGAAAGATCCGTCGGTTGCGGAGATCATGAAACTAGCTCCCGACCTCGTTGTGATGTGCGACCAGGAGAACCGGCGGGAGGATTACGACGCTTTGGTCGAAGCCGGATGCCGCGTACACGCTGTTTCGATCCTTTCGGTCGACGATGTCGGCGATCAAATGGAGAAGCTGTCCACCTCGTTGGGTCTCGACCCGTCGGTGGGTCGAGCATGTGGCGCGGTGAACGCGCCGCGCCCGGCACGCTTCGTGGATGTGTTCGTGCCCATCTGGCGCAAGCCGTGGATGACGTTGAGCTCATCCACCTACGGATCATCCATGTTGGCTGCGGCGGGCTACCGCAATGTATTCAGCGCGCATAGCGATCGCTATCCGACCGTCGACGAGGCGCAGATCCTCCACGCGAAACCTTCGCTTGTCCTGGCCCCGA
Source organism: Acidimicrobiia bacterium (assembly GCA_031383405.1). GTDB lineage: Bacteria > Actinomycetota > Acidimicrobiia > Acidimicrobiales > JANYDT01 > JANMZO01. Next base: position 7,546 of record JANMZO010000469.1, read on the forward strand.
GCGAGCCCTACCCGTTCACCATCCGGCAGCACGATGAGCTGGCCTCGTTTGCTCCGGTGGAGTTCGTCGACGGCAAGGACCTGTTCTGGTGGGGTGCACGGACACGGGTGGCCTTAAGCCGGCTCCTCGCAAGGTCCGAAGCGTCGTCGTAGCGATCGCCTACACGATCCGAGACGTGTGGTTGCCCCAATATCGGTCACGCAGGAGCCGTTTGTACAGCTTGCCGGTTTCGAGGCGAGGAAGCTCCGCCACGAAGTCGACCGACCTTGGCACCTTGTACGCCGCAATGTGCAATTTCGTGTGTTCGAGAATTTCGTCGGCCAACGCGTCGGACGGTTGCACTCCCGGAGCCAGTTGCACGACCGCCTTCACTTCTTCGCCCATCGTTTCGTTGGGCACCCCGAACACTGCGACATCGGCGACCTTCGGGTGCATGACGATGCAGTCCTCGATTTCCTGCGGATAGATGTTCACGCCACCCGAGATGATCATGAACGATTCACGGTCGGTCAGGTAGAGATAGCCGTCGTCGTCGAGGTACCCGACGTCGCCGAGCTTGGTCCACAACGGATGGTCCGGATGGCGGGCCGAGTCCGTCTTGCCGGGATCGTTGTGATACTCGAACGGCATCTCTTCGCGTTCGAAGAACACGACGCCCGGTGTTCCGTTGGGCAGGTCCTTTCCGGCCTCGTCGCAGATATGGAGCCTGCCGAGAATCGGCTTGCCGACGGTTCCGGGATGGGCGATCCATTCGGCGGAGTTGCAGAATGTCATTCCGTTGAGCTCGGTGCCGCCGTAGTACTCGTAGATGATCGGTCCCCACCATTGGAGCATCCGGCGTTTCACCTCAATCGGGCAGGGGGCCGCAGCGTGCACGGCAACCTTGTGCGAGGAGAGGTCGTAGGCGAGCCGGTCTGGCGGGTCGAGCTTCAGCATCTTCACGAACATGGTGGGGACCCACTGGCTGTGGGTGATCCGGTGTCGCTCGACGAGTCGAAGCGACTCCTTCGGGTCGAACTTCTCCATGATCACGATGGTGCCGCCGAGACTGTGTACCGCGGCGGTGAAGGCAAGCGGTGCGGAATGGTACAGCGGAGCCGGTGACAGATACACCGTGTCGGCGTCGAATCCGTAGAGCATTCTGCAGAGGTTGTCGAGGTTCGACGGTTCGGCGAACGTGCGGCCGGTCAGGGGCCGTTTGATCCCCTTGGGTCGACCGGTCGTGCCCGATGAGTAGTTCATGAAGTCACCGAGCAATTCGGTCGCGGGTAGTTCGGCGGATGCTGCCGCGATGGCTGATTCGTATGGGTCACAGCCGTTCACCGGCCCGTCGACCGCGAGCCGGAGTTCGCAGTTCGGAATGTGATCGATCATTCCACCCACAACGTCGGCCAGCGCCGCGGACGTCACGAGCGACTTTGCACCGGAATCGTTCACGATGTACGTCGCCTCTTCCGCAGTGAGGTACTTGTTGACCGCACACAGATACATGCCCGAGCGCACCGCCGCCCAGTACACCTCGTGGTAGCGGATGTTGTTCTCCATAAAGAGCGCAACCACGTCGCCGCTTCGAAGCCCGGCTTCACGCCACACGTTGGCGAGGCGCCGACTTCGGTCGTCGAGTTCGCCGAACGTAACGGACTCGCTGCTGCGGGCCATGATCGTTGCGATCTTCCGGGGTGTCGCCGACGCGTGATGTGGGAGTGGCACAGTTCCTCCTGCATAGAGTTTCTGGGAGCATCGCACATCAACGGGTGCTTGCGCAGTTCGGCAACTTGCTCCCGAAGTGAGTCTTGTCGTAGAACTGACCGATGAAACGACCGACCGAAGTCGACTTCCATTTTGACGTGATGTGCCCCTGGGCGTACCAGACGTCGCTCTGGATGCGTGACGTTCGCGACCAACTGGGTCTCACGGTCAATTGGCGGTTCTTCAGCCTGGAAGAAGTCAACCTCGTCGCCGGCAAGAAACACCCGTGGGAACGGGAGTGGTCCTACGGGTGGTCGATGATGCGGATAGGCGCGGTCCTTCGACGTGACAGCATGGAGATGCTCGACAAGTGGTACGCCGCCGCGGGTAAGGCGTTGCACGTCGATGGCAACCGTCCGCACAACCCCGATGTGGCCCGCTATCTCCTGGAGCAGATTGGAGCGGACCCGGCCATTGTCGATCAATCGATCCGGGATCTGAGCACGCATGACGAGATCAGGGCCGAGCACCAGAAGGTCATCGACGCCGGTGGGTACGGAGTGCCGACCCTGTTCTTCCCGGATGGCCAGTGTCTCTTCGGCCCGGTGCTGCTCGACCCGCCGACGGGAGACGCGGCGGTTCGGCTGTGGGAAGCGGTCGTAACCTGGACGGAGTTTCCCCACCTCTATGAACTTCAGCGGCCCAAACTGCCGGCCGACCAAAAGGCCATCGCCGACACGTTCCGCCCCTACATCGAAGCTCGTGACTGGGTGAGCATCAACCGCGGCAAGGTCATCGCATTCGACGCTCCGGCGGATGGGCGCTCACCGTTGGCGCCGCACTGACCCTTGAAACGCCAGGGCCGCGTCCTCATCGCCACGATGACGCACCGTCGTGGCTCACGAAGGTTCCGGTGCGCGAACCTGATCGAAGGCCCAGCCGTTCGGTGGATAGATTCTGCCGCGTGCCGGGACGCGTTCGCCAGCCAGCCCAGTTTCGCTGAACGCGGGATCTCGTGCTCTTCGTTCTCTCGATCCGGACCACTCGACTGTGTCCAAACGCTTTGATCCCGGCTTTACCCGGCAGCGGGTTTCTTTGCCCGACTCGGCGAGACACGTGGAGGTTCGTTGGGCTGCTTCGGATACACCGGTGGCCAGGGGGCGTCGAGCATGCCGTTGGCCCAGTCGCGTCGGTGCAGTTCCATCAGCGGCTCGAGCGACTGAGGGTTGTCATTCATCGTGGCCCACGGGTTGCCCCGCTTGGCCACGAGTGCGGGAACTGTTGCGATCGTGAGGTCTTCGGGCGTTACGTCGGTCATGAGCTCATCCCAGCTGAGCGGCGCGGAAACCTCAGCTCCGGGACGGGAACGGACACACCACGGACCGAAAACCGTCTTGTGCGGTGCGTTCTGGTTGAAGTCGATGAACACACGTCGGCCGCGCTCCTCCTTCCACCACGCGGCCGTCATGAAGTCACCATGTCGACGCTCAAGCTCACGGGCCAGGGCGACGGCGGCGTAACGCACGGTAAAGGAATCGTAGCCAGATGCTACGCGCACATAGATATGGATTCCCCGGTTGCCGGTGGTTTTCGGAAACCCGGTGAGGCCAAGTTCGCCGAGCAGGTCACGTACCGCCAGCGCGCCGCGTCGGACATCGTCGAACGACTCTCCAGGTTGCGGGTCGAGGTCGATTCGCAGTTCGTCGGTGTTCGACGGGTCGGCCGCCAGGTACGGCCACGGATGAAAGCCGAGACAGCCGAGGTTAACGGCCCACACCAGATGCGCCATATCCGCAAGAACCAGCGCGTTGCTCGGTGTGCCGTTCGGCGTTTCGACGGTGGTCGTCTCGATCCACTCCGGTGTGCCGGACGGAACCCGTTTCTGGTAGAAGGAATTCCCCTCGGCACCATCGGGAAACCGTTGCAGCATCGTGGGCCGCCCGCCCATCGCCGCCATGAAGGGTTCCGCCACCGACAGGTAGTAGCCGATGAGATCGAGCTTCGTCTCACCGCGGGTCGAGAAGAACACCTTGTCGGGGCTCGAGACGAGCACGATCCGGCCGTCGACCTCGATAGCGTGTTGCTCACTGTCCTTGGCCACACCTGATTGTTTCACGAACACGTCCTTGTGGAGTGATTTCGGCGTTCTCAAAGGGCCGAAATCACTCCGGGGGTACAACCGGAGTCAGACCCCGGATTTCTCCAGGATGTGGATCCCACACGCCGAACCGAGGCCGATCACGTGAGCGAGGCCGACCTTGGCGCCCTCGATCTGGCGCTCACCGGCTTCACCGCGGAGATGGTGGCAGATCTCCCATACGTTTGCGATACCGGTGGCCGAGATCGGATGACCCTTCGACTGCAGACCCCCGGAGACGTTGACGGGCTTGGAGCCGTCGCGCCACGGAGCGCCGGAGTTGAAGAAGTCGACCGCGCCGCCTTCGGGGCAGAGCATGAGATTGTCGTAGTGGACCAACTCGGCTGTCGCGAAGCAGTCGTGCAACTCGACGAGGTCGAGATCATCGGGGCCGACACCGGCCTTCTCGTAGGCTTGGGCAGCGGCGCGTTTGGTGAGCGTATTTACGTTGGGGAGGACCTGGCAGCCTTCCTCGTAGGGATCGCTGGTGAGCACCGATGCGGAAATCTTCACGGCCCGGCGCTGCTGTTCCAAGCTAAGTGTGCGTAGCTTCTCGTCGCTGATGAGAACGGCTGCGGCACCGCCGTCGCAGTTGGCCGAGCACATCGGTCGCGTGTTGGGGTACGAGATCATCATGTCACCCATGATGTGCTCAAGGGTCATCTTCTTCGAATAGGCGGCGAGCGGATTCAGCACCGAGTGGGCGTGGTTCTTCTCGCTGATACGGGCGAACAACTCGAAGCTCGTTCCACCGTACTTGTGGCCATATTCCATCCCGACCTGGGCGAAGACCCCCGGCATGGTGTTCGTGCCGATGCGTCCGTCGGTCGGAGCGACCTGTCCGAAACGACCTTCAGGGGACCAGTGCTTCCCGTCGGCCTTCTTACTGCCGCCGCCTCCGAGGAGACCGGCGCCCGACAGCATCTCGACACCCACGGCGAGACCCATGTCGACCTCGCCCGACTTAACGGCCATGTACACAACGCGAAGGGCCGTTGCTCCGGTCGCGCATGCGTTGGCCACGTTGTAGACCGGGATACCGGTCTGGCCGATCTGCTTCTGCAACATCTGGCCGAATCCGGCACCGGCGTTCATCAGGTTGCCGGCGGCCAGAACGCCCATGTCCTGCATCGTGACGCCACCGTCAGCCAGAGCGGCCAGAGCGGCCTCCGCGCCGAGGTCGACCATGTCGCGTCCGGGATGTTTCCCGAACTTGGTCATGTGTATGCCGAGGATCCAAACGTCGCCGCTAGCCATGGTGATGTCCTTTCAAGGGTTTGGTGAAGCGTGTGTGATTGCAGTGGGAGGGAACGGGTACTGCTGTGCCGGTGGCGCGTTACGCTGCGGCCGGTTCGAATCCGAAGCCGACGGCTTCGATCCCGTCGTCATCTTTGCCCAGCGACGTGGTGGCTAGGCGCACCTTCATGCCGAGGCTCACATGGTCGGGGTCGGCAGTGACGTTGACGAGGTTGGCCCGAACACTGGTGCCACCGCAATCTACGATCGCCGACACGAACGGCACTTCGATTCCGGGCGCGGCGAACGCGACGATTGTAAAGGCTTTGACTTCTCCGTCGGTGGCGATTGGAACCTTGGTGAACTCGGTCTTCGAGCAACCTGCGCAGGCGTTGCGGCGATCGAAATAACGGGCGCCGCAGGACGTGCACTCGTTGGCCACGAGGTGGGGCGTGTCACCGAGGACGAGGTAGTCAACAAGGGGAATCTGGTCTGCCATCTGGAGTCCTTCGTAACGGAAACGGTGAGAAACGGCCACAGTCTCTCACTTGGCGGTGTTCAGGATTTAACCCGGTCCCGGTTCGCACAGGAGCCGACGTTGGGGAGGGTCACCGGATATGGGCACCGGCGCTGGCCTTCACGTGCCAACCATCGGCGAGCGCACCGGGTTCGGTGAGGGCGACGACGCATCCGCCGAACCCGCCACCGGTCATGCGGGCTCCGAAGACGCCCCGCTCAACAATAAGTGAACTTACGAGCGAGTCCATTTCCGGGGTGGAGGTCTCGAAGTCGTTGCGGAGGCTCTGGTGGCTGTCGAACATCAAGTCGCCGGCCGTGCGGTAGTCGCCCTTCGCCATTGCTGCGCTGAACTCGCGAACACGCTGGTTCTCACTGATGACATGGTGGGCCCGCATGGCGACCAGCGGATCTTCGATCCGGGTAATGGCAGCGAGGGTGGCGAGGCGAAGTGGTCCGATGATGGCCTCGGCCGCGGCGCACTGCTGAGTGCGTTGCGCGTAAGGTGAGCCGGCCAACTGGCGGTGGTGGCCGAAAATCACGACGACCTCGACATCTGACGGCATGGGAACGTAGTCGATGTTGAGCGTGTGACAGTCGATCATCATGGCGTGCCCTTCCCGTCCCCCGGCCGACGCGAGCTGATCCATGATCCCGCACGGTACGCCGGAGGCGAGCTTCTCGGCGGTCTGGCATGCCTGCGCCAACTCGACGACGCTTCCGCTGAAACCGGTCGCCAGAGCGACTCCGACTTCCAACGCGGCACTGGAGGACAGTCCGGCCCCGGGCGGGATGGTTGAGCTGAGCCGACCCGCGAAACCGGCGGCGGGACGGGTCACGGCCACGACGCCGGCCACGTAGCGCGCCCAGAACGGGACGGCGGTTGCGGGGTCTTCGATGTCAAGTGGGACCCGCGCCGGTTCGGGCTCCTCGGTCGACCGGAGTTCGACGGCGGATCCGCCACGACGCCCCACAATTGTGAGTGCCAGGTCGATCGCCATCGGAAGGACGAGTCCTCCGGTGTAATCGGTGTGGTCCCCGATGATGTTGACGCGACCGGGCGCGACGACGGTGAGTTCGCTACTCATTCCGGTCAGGCTTTCCGGAGGTTCTCGGCCGCCACCTCAGGCGGGACCGGGTTGAGGTACACGCCGGCCCCCTGCTCGGCTCCCGCCACGAAGCGCTGCAGCCCGGGGGCGCGGAAAATTGCCGTGACATGGACATGCAGGTGGGCTTGGGGCCAGTCGCCGCCGTCGGTCGGTTTCTGGTGGATCCAGAGCATGTATGGCATCGGCGCGTCGAACAGGCGGTCGAGGCGGCTCAGCGCGTCGACGAGAACGTCGGCGAACGCCGACCATGTTGCCAAGGCGGCCGGGATATCGCTGACGTGCGTGCGCGGCGCGATCCGAAGTTCGTAAGGCCAAACTGCGGCGGCTGGGACCCAGGCGACCCAGTCGCCATGCTCGCAGACGAAGACGTCGTCGGGTAATGATGCGACTTCTGCGCACACGGCGCAGTGGTCGCGCGAGAGTTCGTACAGCGGGATTGGCGGCACCGTATCGAACGCGTAGATCTGGCCGTGTGGGTGCTGGATCGTCGCACCTACCTCGGGACCACGATTCTCGAACTCCAGTACGTAGGCCACGTCGGCTCGGGCACCGAGTTCGCGGTAGCGCTCGGCCCACATCGTGATCACCCGGAGGACGCCCTCGTGGCCGAGCGATGCGAACGACGCGTTGTGGACGGGGGAGTAGAGAAGCACCTCGGCCCTACCATCGGGAAGTTGGGGCCAGCGGTTCTTGAACCAGCGGGTGACGTAGGGTTCCGGCGCCTCGATCCCACCGGGGCAGAAGGGGCAACCGCTCGACGGAAGGTTCGGGCGTTTCTGACGATTCGCGTTGATGATCACCGTGGCTCCCGTGAGGCCATCAATGCGGGTGACCGGTTGCGGTTCGTGGACGTCGCTCATCGAGATGTGAGCCTTGCACACCGAGCGGCCCCGCGACGAGTACCGCCGGTCCGCTCGCTTTGGTGCCCGCGACGTTCGGTCGAATGTTCCCGCTCACCGGGGATTTGTGCCGAACGTTGGCGGAGGGGGTCGCGGGTTTGCCCGTCAACTTGACCGTCCGGCGGAAAGCAGCCAACGATGGAGCAATGCCTGGACCACTGCACGGACTCACCATCGTTGAACTCGCCGGAATCGGACCGGGTCCTTTTGCCGGGATGCTTCTCTCTGACATGGGAGCGACCGTGATCCGGGTCGATCGGGCCCAGAACGTGCGGGGCGGTGACCCGGCGAACCCACCGAAGGACATCCTCGCCCGCGGACGTAAGAACATCGGTGTCGACCTGAAGAACCCGGCTGGGATCGAAACGGTCCTTCGGCTGGTCGAAAAGGCCGACGGGCTGTTCGAGGGATTCCGGCCCGGTGTCACCGAGCGGTTGGGTCTTGGCCCCGACGTGTGCCTCGCCCGCAATCCGCGTCTGGTTTATGGCCGCATGACTGGCTGGGGTCAGGAAGGTCCCTACGCCCAGGCCGCCGGGCATGACATCAACTACATCGCGTTGGCCGGTGCCCTTGAGCCGATGGGACGCGTTGGTCAGAAACCGACCCCTCCGCTGAACATGGTGGGCGACTTCGGCGGCGGCGGCATGTTCCTCGCCTTCGGCATGGTGTGCGCCATGCTGGAAGCAAAGAATTCTGGCCATGGTCAGGTCGTTGATGCAGCCATGGTCGACGGTTCGGCCACCCTGATGTCGATGTTCCATGGGATGGCGGCTGTCGGAGCTCACAAACCGGAGCGGGGCACGAACCTCCTCGACACCGGTGCGCATTTTTACGATGCCTATGAAACGTCCGACGGGAAATACGTTTCGCTCGGATCGATCGAGCCGCAGTTCTACGCCGAACTACGCCGTTTGGCCGGCCTGACCGACTCCAGCTGGGATGTCCAGATGGACCGCACCAAGTGGCCGGACCAGAAGGACCGGATCGCCAAGGTCTTTCTTATGAAAACCCGCGACGAGTGGTGTGCGCTGATGGAGCACTCCGACGTGTGCTTCGCACCTGTCCTGACCCTCGCCGAAGCGCCGCAGCATCCCCACAACGTCGCGCGGAAGACCTTCACCGAGATAGCCGGTCTGACCCAGGCCAGCCCGGCGCCGCGGTTCAGTCGAACTGTCGCCGAGATCCAGGGCCCGCCGTCGCACGTCGGCCAGGACACGGATGCCACGTTGGCTTTGATGGGTTTCAGCACCGATGAGATCGAGGGCCTGAGGGCCAGCGGTGCTGTCAAGTAGGCGCTGACCGTTGGCCGTTGGCCGTTGGCCGTTGGCCGTTGGCCGTTGGCCGTTGGTCGCCGGGTAGAAGTTTGTTCTGCTTCGCTTTCCTATCTGAGTTGCCGATAGGTAGACTGTGACCCACATCACCCATGGAAGGTGCTTTTCATGAAGCGCATGCTGTCTACCGACGACTTGGCCCGCGACGACCGGTTCGTTCGAATCCGCATCGAGGAAACGATGTTCGATCCGCGCACGATCGACTTCGAGAAGAAGGGCGTCCGTCGCGGTGGTTTCCACGTCGACGACCCCGATGCACCAGAGCGCGCCCGTCGCCTGATGCACGGCATCTTCACCGGTGAAATCCAGGCCCTCGAAGGCGCCGGTCGCACGTGCTACGACTACAACGTGGGCACCGGTGCCGACGACGTGCCGTTCGAGCTGAAGCTCGACATGGCGCGCCAGTGCTGGGACGAAGCCCGTCATTGTGAGATCAGCATCAAGCTGGGCGACCACATGGGCACGGAAATCGGGGAGTTCGCCGAGCAGACCACTCTGTTCGAGGCAGCCTGCAACGCGGATCCGATCCTTCGGCTCGCCGGTGTCAACCGGGCGCTCGAAGGTCTAGCCATCGACGTGTTCAACACCATGCGCGACTTCGGTGACAACACCAACGATCCCGTCCTGTTCTTCTGTGAAGACTGGATGCTGGCCGACGAGGTGACCCACGTGAAGATGGGGTCCGACTGGCTGCGCAAGATCACGGCCAAGGACCCCGACCGTCAGAAGCGGGCGCTGGAGTTCCAAAAGGCCGTCGACAAGCTGTTCTCCTACGGTGGATTCCGCGGCGAAAGCGAAGTCAACCCGGTTCACCTGGCGCACAATTTCCGCAAGCTCGCCGGGTTCAACGAGACCGAAATCCACGAGATTGTCGACCTCGCGGCCCAGGCCATGGATGAAGCCCGTGCCCGCCAGGCCGCGAAATTGGCCGAAGTAAAAGCTTCGCAACTCGCCACGGTGTAGCAAACACGGTGTAGCTAACTACTGCTTCGCTGTTTGAAGCGGTGGGATTGTGCGGGATTTCCGGCGCCGGGAGCGGGTTTTTCCGCTTATTCGCAAGTAGGGTCCGACCACTCGGTTTGTCATACCCGGGTCGTTACGTTCTCGACCATGGTCTCCTCACGTCACCTTGGTCTGTCGGTCCAACCTTCCTCTCGAATATCTCGTTCTGCACCCCTGTCACTCGAGCGCCAGATTGTCGAAGTAGCCGGCGAACAACTTGGGCTCATTACCGTCGATCAAGCGAAGCGCGTGGGGGTCGACGCCGACGCACTCCGCCGACGCGAGCTGTCCGGGCTGCTTATCCGTATGTTCGTTGGCGTGTACCGGATCGTTGGCGTCGCGCCCTCCGTCCAACAAGAGTGTCTGGCCTCTTGCCTGGCGATTCGAGATTCCGCTGTGTGCGGGCTCTCCGCGGCGCTTGTCCATGGATTCCCGCTTGGGGAACTTCAGCCTTCCCGACCATCGATCGTTGTGCCGGCCAATCGTGAAATTGCTGCTCGAGGGATCGCCACGCATCGAACCCGTCACCTCCCGCCGACCCAGCCATGGTTCACGGGCCGGATAACGACGATACCGGCAACGATCGTCGACCTGGCCGGACTTGTGAGCGCAAACACACTGAGCCGGTGTATCGATCACACGCTTGCCGACCGAACCGCCACCGTTGACAGGGTGCTGAAGGTCGTGAACCAACGGCCACCCGCTCGATTTGCCGGTCGCGCCGTGTTGATCGCGGCCCTCGATGCTCGGTCCGGTGGCAAACTTCTGCACCGAAGCAGGTATGAGCAGAAGGTGCTGCCCTGGTTACTCGCTGCAGGCGTACCAAGGCCAGGGTCGAACCTCATGGTAGATGGTGTCGAAGTTGACTTCGGCTGGCCCGAGTTCCGGATCGCGCTCGAAATCAGTCCGTTCTTCACCCACGGTTCGGAACACACACAAAGGCGAGACGCGCAGCGGCGACGCATTCTCCAAAAAGCCGGGTGGTGGGTGATCGAGGCAACCGACGAACAGCTTCTCTGCGCATCGTCTTTCGCCCCGATCATCGTCGATCTCCTCGCCTTGATGCGCCGAGTTGGTTGACCTCTTGGCCGAGTATGCGGGATTTTCGGCGCTGGGAGCGGGTTTTCCCGCGCATTCGCGATTTCGGGCTAGCCCCGCGACAGAGCCGCCAGGTAGTCGATAATCTCGCCTACCGGCACGTTGGATTTTTCGCCGGACTTGCGGTCTTTGACTTCCACTACGCCGTCAGCCAGGCCTTTGCCGACGACCACGATGGTGGGCATACCGAGGAGCTCAGCGTCTTTGAACTTCACGCCTGCGGAGACCCCGATGCGGTCGTCGAAGATAACGGAAACCTTCGCCGCATCGAGGCCTTCGGCGATGCGGGTGGCTTCGTTGAAGACGGTTTCTGCGTTGCCGGCGGCGACGATGTGTACCTCGGCCGGAGCGACCTCGCGCGGCCAACAGAGGCCGAACTGATCGTGGGTCTGCTCGGCGATCGCGGCGACGGCTCTCGATACGCCGATGCCGTATGAACCCATCGTGACGACCTGCTGCTTTCCGTTCTGATCGAGCACCAGCAGCCCGAGTGCTTCGGCGTACTTTCGGCCGAGTTGGAAGATGTGGCCCATCTCGAGGCCCTTCTCCATCGTCAGGTTCGAGCCACAGCGGGGGCATGGGTCGTCGGCGAGAACCTCGGCGGCCTCGATCGTGCCATCGGCAGCGAAGTCTCGCCCGACCACGAGGCCGATGACGTGCTTGTTGTACTCATCGGCACCTGTAACCCAGGCGGTTCCCTCAACGACCCGAGGATCGAGGAGGTAGCGGATGCCGGAGGTACCTTTCGTCCCGAGTGAACCCGGCCCGATGTAGCCCTTCTTCAGCGCGGGGTTCTTGGCGAAGTCTTCGACCTCGAACGCTTCGACGACGGCCGGAGAGACCTGCGCCTCGAGGCGCTTCATGTCGACCTCACGGTTGCCGGGGAGGCCCACGGCGAGCGGCTCTTTGGTTCCATCGGGATGCAGCAGGTTGACGACCACGTTCTTCAACGTGTCAGCCGCCTTCCACGGACGGTCGGCTCGGGGGAAGCGCTCGTTGAGCATCGTCACGAGCGTGTCGATGGTCGGCGTCTTGGGCGTGTCTTCGACGCTCGCAGGCGGTAAGTCTGCATGTGACTGCGCGGGCGGAACAACGACCTTCACCGCTTCGACGTTGGCTGCGTAGCCACACGACGGGCACTGAATGAAGGTGTCTTCGCCGACTGGGCAGGGGTTGATGAACTCCTCCGATGCCGATCCGCCCATAGCGCCCGACGTGGCCGACACGATCACCGTTTCGAGTCCCAAACGCGCAAATGTCTTGATGTACGCGGCGCGATGACGCTGGTAGCTCGCTTCGAGACCGGCGTCGTCTACGTCGAAGGAGTACGAGTCCTTCATCACGAATTCGCGGCCTCGGAGGATGCCAGCGCGGGGCCGCGGCTCGTCGCGGTACTTCGTCTGAATCTGGTAAATCGCCAGGGGCAGATCCTTGTACGACGAATAGAGGTCTTTTACGAGCAGAGTGAACATCTCCTCGTGGGTCGGACCGAGGAGGTAGTCGTTCTTCTTCCGGTCCTGGAGGCGGAAGAGGTCGTCGCCGTAATCGGTCCAGCGGCCCGTCTTGTCGTAGGGATCCTTCGGGAGCAGAGCGGGAAAGTGGACTTCCTGGAATCCGGCCGCGTCCATCTCCTCACGAACCACCCGCTCGATGTTGCGATAAACCTTGTAACCGAGCGGCAGCCATGAGTAGATCCCCGGTGCCGCCCGCCGTACGTAGCCGCCTCGAACGAGAAGCTTGTGGCTTGGTACCTCTGCGTCGACGGGATCTTCTCGAAGTGTCCGTAGAAACAGGGTCGACATTCGCAACATAGGACCCAGAGGCTATCGAAGATCGCCCGTCGGACGAGCCGGGACGATTGTGCGGTATTTCCGGTGCCGGGAGCGGGTTTTCCCGCACATACGGACGGTGCGGGGAGGCGCTAACGTGGTTGCCCGTGCTCGACCCCGTACACATGGCTCTGACTCCAAACATGGCTCTGACCCCTGGACTCGTCGTCGCTACCGTCCTGCAGGTCCACAAGGCCTGGGCCTGGGTCATGATCATCGGAAACGGAATGGCGGGCCTCTGGTCGCTCGGGGCACACAGGTTTCCTGCGCTGAGGACCCGGTCGTTGTGGTGGTTCACGATCGTGGTGGAAGTTGCGGTGTTCATCCAGGTCATGCTCGGCGTGTGGATGGTCAACAAGCAGAAGATCGAACCGCCCCAGTTTCATCTGTTCTACGGCTTTGTCGGCATCATTGCGATCGGCGTCATCTACTCCTACCGCAACCAGATGATGCACAGGCTCTACCTGCTCTACGGCTTCGGTGGGCTGTTCATCATGGGCCTCGGCATCCGCGCTGTGCTTGTTGGCCAACGCACAATCGGGGGTTGACATGATCCACCCGGTGCCTGACAGGCGTGGCGGTGCTTGTTGGCCAACGCACAATCGGGGGTTGACATGATCCGCCCGGTGTTTGATACGCGTGGCGGTGCTTGTTGGCCAACGCACAATCGGGGGTTGACATGATCCACCCGGTGTTTGATGCGCGTGGCTGTGCTTGTTGGCCAACGCACAATCGGGGGCTGACATGACCGAGCTTCCGAAAACCCGCAAGCGTCGGGTTATCGTGCTCTTTGGCGGACGCTCGGCCGAGCACGATGTGTCGTGCACCTCAGCCGTCGCGGTGTTGCGGTCACTCGACCCCGAGCGCTACGAAGTCCAACCGATCGGCGTAAACCGAGATGGTGTGTGGGTCAGGTCCCTGACCGCTGAGTCGGTCGTGCAGGCCATCGTTGCGGGTGCGGATCCAAGCTCCCTTCCACGGCAGTTGGTGGCCGAGGGTGAACCGGTGGTGCAGAGCGCCGTGCTTCCCGCCCTCTCGGCCGCGGACCGAGCAGCGTTTGCCTCGGGTGGTTCGGCGGTCGAAGCTCTACCCGTTGTGATTCCCATCCTGCATGGGCCCTATGGCGAAGACGGCACCATGCAGGGTCTCTTGGAGTTGGCCGGCGTGCCGTATGTGGGGTCAGGTGTGCTGGGCTCAGCGGTGTCGATGGACAAAGCCATCGCCAAAGATGTCCTCAACGCGGCCGGGTTACCGCAGGCGAAGTGGCTGTGGCGGGCGGCGTGGGAGTTGCCGGATCGTGCGGCCATCGCAGCGTTCACTTCTGAGTCGGAGGCTGCACTGGGCTGGCCGGTGTTCGTGAAGCCGGCCAACCTGGGCTCTTACGTGGGCGTGTCCCGGGCGGCCGACGCCGAAACGTTCCGGGCTGCCGTTGAACTCGCTCTCGGATTCGATGACTTCCTCGTTGTGGAAGAAGCGATCAAAGGGCGCGAGATTGAGTTCGCCGTGCTCGGCAACGAGCATCCGGAAGTGTCGGTGGGCGGTGAGATAAAACCGGGCAACGACTTCTACGATTACGAAGACAAATACATCGCCGATGGAGCCCAACTCGTGATCCCCGCCCAGCTTACGCCTGAGCAGCTCGCTGAAGGCCAGGCTTGGGCGATTCGGGCCTACAAGGCATTGCGGTGCGAAGGCATGGCGCGGGTCGATTTCTTTCTCGACGACGGATCGACCGGTGGACCGGGTCGAGGATGGGTCATCAACGAGGCCAACACCATCCCGGGATTCACCCCGATCTCGATGTACCCGAAGTTGTGGGAAGCGAGTGGGCTGAGCTATGGCGCGTTGCTCGATCGGCTCGTCGAGTTGGCCGTCGCCCGCCACGAACGCCGCAACGGCCGTTTCGGTCGCGGGCGCTAGCGCTGTTGAAGGGTTCATGAGTCCCGGGGTTCTCGTTCCGCGTGCGGTCGAGGAGGCGTTGCTCGTCGATCCAGCCGTCGGTGAGCTGACCCGTATACGTCCGACGATCGGCGGCTTTTCCAACCTGACGTTTCACGGTGATCTGGCAAGCGGCGACTCCGTCGTGGTGAAGATCGCGTCGCGGGAAGTGAAGCGCGAAGACCTCCGTCGCGAAGTTCGCATGCTTGCGCTTATGTCGGAATCGAGCATATCGACGGTACATGTACGTGCACATATCAATACGCCCGCGTGGACGATCACCGTTACTGAGTTCGTGCCCGGGGACCTCGGTATCAATGTCGTGCAGACGCGTGATGCCAACGATCTCATCGGTCGTGCCCGGGTTCTGGCGAGGCTCCTGCGGGCCGTTCATCAGGCTGCGTTTCCGCTGATCAACGATCCGGACCTCGACTGCGGCGTGAGGCTCGCCGCACGACACGAATCGTTGTCGACCAGGGTGCTGCCGGGGGAGGTGGCGAAGTCGAACACCGCGCTGACCGATCCCCTGCTGCGCCGGGGTGCGGGGCTTGTCCACGGTGACTTCGGTTTCCACAACACGATCTGGGTGAAGTCGAACTCGGTGGATGATCCGTTGCGAATAACCGCACTCCTTGACTGGGAGTGGAGCGGTTGGGGCAACCCACTGACTGATCCGGCGTGGTTGTGGTGGACCCTCCAGTTTCGCCAGGCCCCGCGTGAGACGTGGGAGGCGTTCGTTGATACATACGGAGAGCGGGCCCTGCGGGGGATTGGATGGACGGCGTCGAACGTCGAGACAGTGCTACGTGCACATATGGCTTGGATACTGTCGTGCACGGAGGTCGGGTCCGCGGCCGAGAAGGAATGGTGCGACCGGATCATCAAGCTCGGGCTCCTGGTACCACCTGACGTGTAACTGGCTCAGGGTCGGGATGATTGAGCCGGAAAGTGGCACGTTGTCGTTGCGTCCCGTGCATGGAAACGGCAAACGTCGCTTTGGAGAGGCAAACGTGCCGCCTGCTCCGCTCTGCTGCGTCTAGAAATGGATTACCGGGCAGGTGAGGGTGCGGGTGATGCCGTCGACCATCTGCACCCTGCCAACTATGCCCTTGGTGAGGTCGTCGAGGGTATCGGCCTCGGCCTTCACGATGACGTCGTAGGAGCCCATGACTTCCTCTGCGGCGATGACCCCTTCTATGACGGCGATGGCCTTCACTACCGAGGGTGACTTACCGACGTCGGTCTGAATAAGAATGTACGCAGCAACGGTCATGGTGTGTCCTTGAAGGTCTGGCGTGAAGCAGGTGGCTGTGGCAGAAGACGTTAGGTTACCGGCTCGCGGGACCCCCGTCGTCCGGAGTTACCTGTGCGCGTCCCACTCCCGTTCGTTCTTCGGAGTGGCGGAAAAGCTTACGGGGCGGACCCGCTGGCCCGATTCGACCCTCCCGGGGGCGTGTAACGGGTGTGGACGCGGTCGATGAACGCGGCGCATTCGTCGGCGAATGGAGCGGATTCGACCTCGATGATGTTCTCCGCGTTCTGCTCCCCGGAATGCGAGGCGTTGAACGAACCGGTGATGACCCAGTTGTCGGCCACGATCATCTTGGCGTGCATGAAATCATGCAGCGTGTCGGGCGCGAACGGGGTGGACCTCTTCTCGGCCAGCATGCCAGACGTCTGGAGAAGTCGGTACAGCGGGATCTTCCAAGCGCCGCGACCATCGGATTTCCACTGGTCGAGGACCTGGAGCATCTGGGTTCCATCGGTGACAACTGAAATCGGAACGCGCCGGTCACTCACCACTTCGGCCACCGTGCCGAGGATCGGCGTCGAAGTTATGACCGGCGAACAGATACGCACACGGACCCTGGCCTCGGCGATGCGGCGCGCGATCTGTTGGCTCATCGTCCGGCCGCGGCCGGGGGAGAAGATGGCTCTCACCCTGAACGGCATCCCGCGGTACGAAATGGTCGACCAGTCGTAGTCGAAGCGACCGCTACCCTCCACCTCCCGACGATTCCACAAGTGTTCGAAGTCCTGTGTATAGGCCGAGGCGAGCCCGGGGTCGGGGACGGTGACGATAGCGTTCTCCATCCGGGTGAACGAATCGTTCGTCCAGTTCGTGGAACCGGTGAGAACGGCAGCATTCTCCTTCACGGCGAGGTCCCGCACCAGGTATTTGTGGTGCATCAGATCGAATCGTCCGTCGACTCCCTTGGTTGGGACGGCTCGACTCAAACGAGCGAGGAAGTTGGGTCCGACTTTCGGCTCGTGGGTGTTCGGATATGGGCCGCGAGGGCCGTCGTCGTCGTTGAACACGGCCCGCACAACTACGCCTCGGACCTCGGCGCTGTTGAGCGCGGTCAGTATCCGGTTTCCCGGGTTGGTCAGGTCCGAGCGCGTACCCTCGAAGTGCGCATCGTAGATCGCCACGTCCAGGGTCTTTTGGGCCGTCTCGATGAAGCTGACGATCACATCGGTCGCCGCGCTCGCGCCTTGCCCGCCGTCGGTGAGAAACAGGATCGACGGTTCGTTCACAGGTCTGTTCTTTCTGACGTTGGCGCATCTGTCGGGAATGCTATGTGTGCAGAGGAATATGTGCGGCGGAACGGTCGGAGATGTTGGGTTTCCAGGTGACCGGGCCGTCGACCCGAAGATCAGGAAAGCGCTTGAGGAGCGCTGGAAGGGCTATGCGCGACTCCAGCCGGGCCAGCGACGCACCGAGGCAGAAGTGGTGGCCGTGACCGAAGGCCAGGTGCGGATTCGGATTGCGGGCGAGGTTGAGCCGATCGGGTTGGTCGAAGACCCGCGGATCACGGTTGGCCGCCATTATTGTGAGGAACACGGCTTCGCCTGTTTTGACGGCCTGCCCGCCGAACTCGTGATCGACCCTCACCTGGCGCATCATGGCTTTCGCCGAGGTCTCGAACCGCAGCAACTCCTCAATGGCCGGCTCGATTGCACAATCGTCTGAGCGCAGTGCCTCTGCTGCGTCGGGGTCGTCAAGCAGTGCGAGCGTGGCGGAGCCGATGAAGCTCGATGTCGTGTCGTGCCCGGCAAAAAGAAGGAGGGAACATGCGCCGATGATCTCCATCGTCGTCAGGCCGTCGGGCTCGTTCTCCATGGCGACGAGAATGCTGGCCAGATCGTTTCGGGGGCTGTCGCGTCGCTCGTCGAGGATCGCCCGCATATTTTCCTGAAACTCGGTACCCGCGGCGCGAGCGACTTCCTCGTAGTCGGGCCTGCGGGTGGCGCCGAACACCACAACTCCAAAGCGCGCTGACCATTCGCGGAGCCAGTCGCCCAACTCGTCGGGGACCCCGAACAGGCGGGCGATCACGGCCGCGGGGAGCTGATGGGAAAACGACGATACGAGGTCGAACGATGAGTTGGACGGCATTTTGTCGAGTAACCGCTCCGTGATCGAAATCACGTCAGCTTCGAGTGCCTTGACCGTCTTCGGAGTGAACGCACGGCCAAACGGCGCGCGAA
>JANMZO010000109.1:0-20944 GCA_031383405.1 Acidimicrobiia bacterium
GCCACCAGCCGACCGCCGGAGATCACGTCGAGCATCGCGAACTCCTCGGCCACCCTGATCGGCGGGTTGTAGAGGGCCAGCGAGTTCCCCAGCACGACGAGCGCGGCGTTCTTGGTCCGCCTCGCGAGCGAGGCCGCCATGATGTTCGGGGAGGGCATGAGCCCGTAGCCGTTCTGGTGGTGCTCGTTGACGCCGACGCCGTCGAAGCCGACCTCGTCGGCGAATTCCAGAAGGTCGAGGTAGTCGTTGTAGACGTGATGGCCGCGCACCGGGTCGTAGAGGCGGGAGTCGATGTCGACCCACACGGAACGGTGCTCTTCGCGGAAGTCGTCGGGCAGGTGCGGCCACGGCATCAGGTTGAACCACGTGAACTTCACGATCACTCCCTTTTTAGCGTACGTCGTACCCTACACATCACGCTCCGTCCGCGCAACCGGTCGCAAGGGGTCGTGTGCTCACGCCGCTGACGGTCACGAATGTGGCTGGGGTGTCACGATGCGGCTGCGGTGCGGCACTGTGGCGACATCTTGTCGCTGGAGCCGCATTCGTCGGGTGAAGGTGGTGATCGGTTTGATTTCGTGGTGAGGTAGGCGGGGGCTGGGAAGGCAAAAGGCGCGAGTTGCCTCAATATGGGCCAATCGGGGACCGACCGAACCCGGTCGGCTCAGTTGAACTGGTTGTAGCGAACGAGTTCGTCAAGCGCGACACGCGGCCGCTTGAGCGGGCTGTCGGGATGGTTGGGCACGGGGTAGCCGAGCGTGATCACGATCGGCATCTCCCAATCCGCCGGAAGGCCCACCGCGGCACGGGCCCGGTCGGCGTGATTCAGCGTGATCGGACACGAACCAATGCCTTCGGCGTGAGCCGCGATCATCATGTTCTGGGCCTGACGGCCGACATCGAACATGCGCAACTCGTTGGCCGGGGACGCAAACCCGACGATCGCGGCCGACGAACCGATCCACGAGGCGAAGTCACCGGCTCCGGCCAAGGCATCCTGCACCGACTGTTCGGTCACGACAATCAACCGGTTGGCCTCGATGTTCTTCGCGCTCCCGGCCATGCGACCGGCCTGGAGGATGCGATGCATCACGTCGTCAGGGATGGACGCGTCGGTGTACATCCGGAGGTCACGCTTACCGATAATGGCGTCATATGGGGTCATCGGAACAGTGTCGCACGTGCGCCGACCGCGTGCGCTGTACGCACCGGCCGCGCGCGTCAGCGTCAGTAGAGTCCCACCGTCACCGTTGCCGAGTTGTTCGATTGAATTTTGTCGACCGGCGCCGGCACGCAGATGGCGCTGATCGTGAATTCCGGAGTCGATGTTCCTGTGACCGTGGTTCCGTAGATCGACACCGTGCGGACCTCCCCCGGGGCCAGTATGGAGATCCCGAATTCGCGTGACTCGTAGCCGTGGACGGGATCGAAGGCCCGCATGGTAGGAACGTTGAGGCGGAACCCGGTCACGGCATCAGCGCGCGGGTTCGCGATGCCACATTTGACCCTTCGGGCCGCGGTCTTCCCGACGTTCGAAATCGATACCGCGGCCTGAAAGCTCGAACCCCGCACGACGACGCGCGGAGCGCTGACCCGCACCGCCACATCAGTCGTCGGGTCGAGAGTGGGGTCGCCGTTACACTGCCCCCGATGATCCTGACAGTCGCGGCCGGACGGGTGACGGCCGAATGACCACGTCGTCGCGTTCCGGTCGGGTTGATGCGTTCTTCCTCGCCGGGGCACCGCTCATCGCACTCGGCTTCGCCCGGTTTTGCTATGCGCTCATACTTCCTTCGATGCGCGCCGATCTCGGACTCTCCTACGGCCGGGCCGGACTCCTCGGAACCGCGAACACCGCCGGCTATCTCATCGGCTGTATCGGCCTGCCCCTCATCGTCCGGAACCGATCCGTGCTGGGGGTGTTCCGTATCGGGGTCGTTGTGACCGTGGCCGGCATCGCCGCGACCGGGCTCACGAGAAACTACATCGCAATCCTCGGCGCAAGGTCCCTGGCCGGGTTCGGCGGTGCGGCCGCGTTCATCCTCGGCTCGGCGCTCGCAGCCTCCATCGCGACCCGGGAACCGGACAGTGTGGTGGTATTCAATGCCGGGGCCGGGGTCGGCATCGTCGTAGGCGCAGCGGCACTCCCGCCGCTCCTCGCGTCGCATCCCGAGCGCTGGAGGGTCGCATGGTTCGTCCTGAGCGCGTTCGCAATCATCGCCGCGGCGGCTGCGATGTCACGCCGGATGGACGGACCCCGACCTTCAACCGTGGCGCCGTCGTTTCGCGACGCCGTGTCGGGCAGTCCCTCGCTGCGGTGGCTCACCACTTCCTATGTGTGCTTCGGAACCGGCTACATCGTGTTCGTCACGTTCCTGGTTTCCACCCTTCGTGCCCGCGGGGCACCGGTGTCGTTCACGTCGACGGCATTCGTCGTGCTCGGTTTCGCGGCCGCTCTCAGCCCCCGGTTATGGAGCGGGCCGCTGGCCGATTGGCCGACCCGACGACTCATGTCCTACAGCCTCGTGGGGCAAGGGGTCGCGGCCGCCCTTCTGGCCGCGAGCCGACAACCGTTGGTCGTCCTCGTGTCGGTCGCCGTGTTCGGCTCGATGTTCCTCATGACGCCGGCCATCGTTACGATCACCGTCCGCCGGGAACGGCCCGAGCATGAGTGGACGTCGACCATCGGCGCCATCACCGCGCTGTTCGCGATCGGGCAGGCGCTCGCACCCTGGGTGAGCGGAGTGCTCATCGATCATCTCGGCACGAGCGCCGGCCCACTGTGGACCGCAACGTTCTCGTTCCTCGGCGCGTGGTTCGCCACCCGCTGGACCCGATCACCCTGAGCAAATGCTCCCGCACTGCGGGTCGGGGCACGTTTGCGGCTGGAGTGTCACGATGCGGCTGGAGTGCGGCACCGTGGCGACAACCTGACACCGGGGCCACAATCGCCGGAAGGAGTGCGGCACCGTGGCGACAACCTGACACCGGGGCCACAATCGCCGGATGGGCAGCAAGACGGGCCACAACATAGGCTTCGCCCATGGAGCCCGTGAAGTACGTCGACCTGTTGAATCAGCGGTACCGCCAGCAGGGTTTTCCGCCCTACCGGTGGACGGTGAACATCGACACCACCTTCACGCGACTGCGGAAGCCGCTCAGCGAATGCCGGGTGTCGATGCTCACCTCGGGCGGCGTGTCGCACTGCTCGATGCCGCGTTGGGACGCGTACGCCAAGAACGACTTCCGCCTCGACGTCGTCGACCCGAACTCTGATGCGGCTGACTTCTCGGTCAACGACAGTTACTACGACACCTCCGACGCGTCGACCGACATCAACTGTGTGTTTCCGATCGACCGGTTGCGCGAACTTGCCACCGACGGCGTGATCGGTTCCGTGGCCGACCGGTTGTGGAGCGGGTTCATGGGCCGGATCTACAGCCGCACCAAGGTGCTTGAAGAATCGGCCCCGGCGCTGGCTGCCGAGCTGCACAACGACGGGGTCGACCTCTTCCTCCTGGTGCCCGCTTGACCTCTCGACCACCAGACCGTGGGTCTGGTCGCGCGAGTAGTAGAAGCTTCCGGCATTCCGACCATGCTCGTCTCCACTGGCCTCGACCTCACCGAGTGTGTGAAACCACCGCGTTCGCTGTTCGTCAATTTTCCCATGGGCAACCCGTTCGGCGCGCCCGGCGCGGTGGCGCAGCAACGCCGGATTCTGCAACAAGCGCTCGAGCTCACCGGCGAAGTCACCGAGCCCGGAAGCGTTGTGCATCTCGGCGAGGACTGGCCCGTCTCGTTCACCGAGAAAGTCGAGAAATCGCTCCTCGCCATGTGAACTTCGACGCACTCACGCCTTGCGCTCGAAGAACGTTCGGACTCGCCTGGGCGCGCAACCGCCGGCCGCGGTACCGTGCGTACCCAATCGACCGACAGGACAACCAGGGAGTCACACATGACCGGACCTTCGATTCTTCACGGCACCCAGACGCACATCGTGCACTCCGACATCATGGACTTCGATTTCGAGATCACCGTCCAGGGACCACCCATCGAATGGCCCGCGCCCCTGCCGGTCGTCTATTCGACCGATGCCAACTTCGGCTACGGCTTTGCCGCCAACGCCGCCCTGATGCTGCTGATGGGCGGGGAGGTCCCTCCGGTGCTCAACGTGGGGATCGGCTACCCGAGCCGCGGCGACATCGGGGCCGACATGGCGTATGTGACGGGCCGCCGGATGTACGACTTCTCGCCCACTCCCGACAAGTTCCAGTTGGACCAGCTCAACGCATCGCCGCTCACATCGGTGGAAGTCAAAGGTGGCGGAGCGCCGATGTTCATCCGGTTCATGACCGAGGAACTTTGGCCGTGGATCAAAGCCAACTACAACGTCAGCGATGACCGCACATATGTCGGCGACTCGATGGGCGGACTGTTCGGGTGCTACACGCTCTTCAATCACCCGGGCTTCTTCAACCGCTATGTCATCGGCAGTCCCTGGATCTGCTGGGACAATCCCCTGGTGTTCGATTACGAAGCACAGTACGCAGCGGATCACGACGATCTCGATGCGGTGGTCTTTCTCGCCGCCGGCGGCGCCGAACACGTGCTCAGCCCGGCGTTCGATCCGAGCGCAGCCGAGATCTTCAAGATCGCCGACACCGAAGCGCACACCATGCGGCTCGGAGCCCTGCTCGCGTCGCGCAACTATCCGAACCTCCGGCTCAAGACCCTCATCTTCCCGGAGGAGACCCATTTCACGGTTTCCTACGCACTCATCCCGCACGGACTGCGCTACGTGTTCCAGGCCGGCTGAACCCTCAACAAGACATCATCGAGGGCGCCCCGCTACTGTTCTGTTGTCCACGGGTTGACCGACCCGCGGGCGCCAGGACCGAGCACCGGAGGTCGTATGACCAGCAGCAACGACAACGAGGTAACGCCCGCCGAAACGCGGGACTGGGGTCGGGATCTCGACATCTTCGACCCGCGTTACGTCACCGACCCGGCGACGATCTGGAGCGAACTCCGCGACGTGTGCCCGATCGCGTTCTCGGAGCGTCGGGGACGTTCATGGATGCCGGTGAACTACGACGACATCGACGCGATCGCGCACGATACGGAACACTTCTCGTCCCGAAGAGTTGCGGTCGTCGATTCCCCGCGAACGGAGGGCCGCAGACCGCTCGAGGCACCGCCGATCACATCCGACCCGCCAATGCACACCTGGGCCCGGCGGATCCTGCTTCCCGCATTTGCTCCGCGTCAGGTCGAGAAGATGACACCGATCACCCGCGGGCTGGCCCGCGAACTGCTCGACGCCGTCACCGATCAGGGCCATGCCGACGCGGCGACGGACTACGCGCAGCACATTCCGGTGCGCATAATTGCGCACATGCTCGGGGTGCCCGCCGCCGACGAGACGATGTTCACGAACTGGGCCGTGCGCATCCTGCAGGAAGGGTTCAACAACCTGGAGAGCGGTCTCTCCGCGATCGTCGAGACCCTGGAGTACTTCGGAGTCCGGGTCGACGAACGCATCGCCGTGCCGGTCGGGCGGCGCCCCGATGACCTCTTGACCCTGCTCATCGAAACCGAAGTCGAGGGAGAACCACTCGACCGGCGCCACCTGCTCGGCACGTGCTTCCTTCTGCTCATCGCCGGAATCGACACCACGTGGAGTTCCATTGGCGCGTCACTGTGGCACCTGGCCGGCCACCCGGAGGACCAGGCCCGCCTCCGGGCCGAACCGGAACTGATCGACGCCGCCATCGAGGAGTTCCTGCGCGTGTACAGCCCCGTCACCATGGCCCGCGAGGTGGTCTCCGACATCGAGGTCGGCGGATGCCCGATGAAGGCCGGCGACAAGGTGCTCATGGCCTTCCCGGCCGCCAACCGCGACCCGGAACATTTCGACAACCCCGACGCGTTCATCATCGACCGCGGCCACAACCGGCACGTCGCCTTCGGCTCCGGGATCCACCGCTGCGCCGGATCCAATCTCGCCCGGATGGAGTTGAAAGTGGCTATCCAGGAATGGCTGGCCCGCGTTCCCACCTTCGAGCTTGCAGACCCCGACTCGGTCACCTGGACCGGAGGCCAGGTCCGGGGCCCCCGCAAGGTAGCGGTTCGCTGGTAGCCGGTGATCAGCCACCGACGTTCGGGCAAGGCCATTCCGGCGACCGCACGCGCACGCGGTCTGTCCCGTCGGCGGAGTGAGCGCATCCATGGCGAGTGAGCGCATCCAACGCCGAATTGATTCGCTGCTCGACGACGCCGATGCGGCGTTCGGCGCGCGTGACTGGACGCGGTTGCGTGACCTTGCCGACGATGTGCTCTCGCTCGACCCGGAGAACGCAGATGCGGTCACGTTCCGGGATGCGGCGGCACGGAACCTCCCTACGGCTCCAGGCACCGCCGGAACGCCGACGAACGAAGCCGTGCCGCCCGCCCCCTCGTTGCCGGCCTCTTTCGTTGCCGGTCGGTATGCGGTGCGCCGCTTTCTCGGCGAAGGCGGACGCAAGCGGGTCTACCTCGCCCACGACACCCGACTCGACCGTGAGGTCGCGTTCTGCTCGATCCGCACGGACGGCCTCGACGCTCTCGGCCGTGAACGGGTGGCGCGCGAAGCGCAGGCGATGGGGCGGTTGGGAGCGCACCCGAATCTCGTCACGATCCACGACATCGGCGACGATGCCGGTGCGCCGTTCATCGTCGAGGAGTTCATGGGCGGCGGAGACGTGGCCGACCTCGTTGAGAAGGCCGAGGAGCACCGCGTCGCCCTGCCGACGACCCTCGCCATCGCAAAAGAGGTGTGTCGCGGGCTGTCGTTCATCCACAGCGGCGGCCTGATCCACCGCGACCTCAAACCGGCGAACATCTTCCTGAGCTCCGACGGCACGGCCAAGATCGGTGACTTCGGACTCGCGATCGCGGTCGACCGGGCCCGACTCACGCAGTACGGGATGATGCTCGGCACGGTCAGCTACATGCCGCCGGAGCAGGCGCTGTCGGGCGAGTCCACACCGAAGGCCGACCTGTATTCCCTCGGGGCGATGCTCTACGAGATGGTCACGGGACGGCCGCCCTTCGTCGGCGACGACCCGACCGCCGTGATCTCCCAGCACATCAACACACCGCCCGTCGCACCGTCGTGGCTCACCGAGCACTGCCCACCGGCACTTGAGGAAGTGATCCTCCGTCTCCTCGAGAAGGACCCTGGGCTACGACCCGCGAACGCCGCAGCGGTTCTCGAGGCCCTGGAGACCGTCGACCCCGACCAGAAGAGCGCAACGCACTCCGGATCCAACGTCCTCGACCGGCTGGGCCGCGGAGTCTTCGTCGGACGCGAGGTGCAACTCGACAAGCTGCGTAAGGCCTGCGACGACGCCGTCGCGGGTCGGGGCGGACTGGGGCGGGGTTCCAGCGGGTGGTCCTGCGCGGGCTTACGCAGGCCGAGGTCGGGGCGTACATCCGGGCGGTCGCCTACGCGGACCCGAAACCGGAGACGGTGCGCCGCATCTTCGAAGAGACCGAGGGCAACCCGTTCTTCCTGTCGGAGGTCGTGAACCTGCTCACACAGGAGGGCACACTGATGAAGGAGTCGGTCAGCGACATCGCCGTGCCCGACGGGGTTCGCGAGGCACTCGGACGACGACTCGACCGTATCAGCGAAGAGGCGAACGAGCTGTTGCAGGTCTGCGCGGTGGCCGGCCGGGAGTTCGCGTATGACACGCTCACCCTCCTCGACGAGCGCAGCGAGGACCGGATCCTCCGCCTGATCGAAGAGGCGATCGAGTCCAGGGTCATCGAGGAGATGGACCAGCCGGGCCGATACCGGTTCACGCACGCGCTCATGCAGGAGACGCTGCTGGCGGAGCTCACCACGACCCGCCGGGTCCGGCTGCACGGACAGGTGGGCGAGGCGCTGGAGGAGCGCTGGGGCACCCGGGCCGATGAACGGGCGACACGTCTGGCCGGGCATTTCGGGGAAGCCTCCCTGCTCTCGCCCCGTTTCGCAGCGAAAGCGGTGCGCTACGCCATGCTGGCGGCCGGGCAGGCGGAGGCGCAGACGGCCTGGGACGAAGCGGCGAACTGGTACGAACGGGCGCTGGCCATCGTCACGGCGAGCGACAACGGCGTCGACCTCGGCGAAGACGAGGCGGAACTCCTAGTGGCTCTGGGGATCTGTCAGCGCAAGGCGGTGAACAACCGCGGCGCCTGGCGGAACCTGATGCGGGCTATCACCCTGTTCCGCGAAAGAGGTGATGGATCCGGTCTGGCTCGGGCGCTGGTGGAAGCCGCCTGGATCCTGTCGGCGTCGTCGCGCCGGCTTGCCTTCATCAACGAGGCGCTCTCGTTGATCGCCGGGTCCGATCCCCATCTGGAGGCGCGGCTCCTGCTGCTGCGGTTACAGCTTATCGGTCGCGACACCGATGGGTACCGGGCCGATCAGACCCGCATCGAAGAGATTGTGGCGGAACATGGATTCCCCGACATCGGGGCGTTACTCCTGCAAGTTCGGAGCTTCGAAGCCACCGCCAAACTCGATTTTGGGGCCGCCCTCGACCTCAGCACGTCGGCCCGCGACCGGCTTCTGAGCCTGGCCATGCCGATCGAGGCCTCGAGCGCCATGATGACGATCTCCATCGGCTCGTTCCTCAGCGGAGACGTCGAGCGGGCCTTGGCCATAGCCCGCGAGCAGGCTGCGCTCTGCCGAAGATTCCACGCTGGCCTGGCTCGACTCAATATCGAACTTCGCCTTTCCGGTGTCGCCCTGGCCAGAGGGGACTGGGCCGGTTTCGAGGCGTTCCAGGCCACCTGGGCGGGCGGCGCAGGCGGTTACGGCTTTGACCTGCACGCCGCCGCCCGTGCCGAGTTGGTGGGTGACCTGGAGCGGGCGGTCGCGCTTCTGCCCGCACCGGCGATGTCGGGCGGTTTTCCCGGCTTCGTCGCCCACCTTCACGCCGGACGGGCGCGGGTCCGGTTGCTGGCCGGCGACGAGAACGGCGCCCGTGCCGAACTCGCCCAGTTTGCCGTCGGCCTGGCCGACGTGCCCGCGACGGGGTTCAACTTTGGACGGTTCTTCGCACTCACTGAGTTGGGTGAAGCGCTGCCGACCCTGGCGGACGACGCCCTGGCCCGCGACGCCTACGACGAACTCGTCCGTTGCGCTGCGGTCCGCTGGGATCCGATGTGCACCCGAGGCGCGGATCCGATCCGCGGCGGACTCGCGCTGCGGCTGGGACTCATTGAAGAAGCGGAAGCCCACTTCACCACGGGCCTGCAATGGAGTGAAACGAACGGGCTCTTCGTCGAACAGGCCCGCAACCTCGAGGGTCTCGCCCAGGTCGCGTTGGCCCGCAGCGACGCGCCTGGAGCCATGGCGCTGCTTGACCGGGCTGCGGCCTGTATCAACAGCAGGGGGCCAGGTTCTACCTCAGCCGGGTGATCCGGCTGAAGGTCGAACTCCAGGGCCTCACCTCCGAAGACATGCACTCCTCGATCTACGCCGTAAACCAGTCGGTCCAGTCCGGTCGACAAGACCTCGCGCCGCTGCCTGCCGCTCCCGACGGGACCGTCACGCTCCTGTTCTCCGATATAGAGAACTCGACCGCACTCAATGAGCAGATGGGCGACGCCACCTGGATGGAGCTTCTCCGCAGTCACAACAACGCCATCGAAGCCCGGGTCCGGGCGCACGGTGGGTATGTCGTGAAGACGATGGGCGACGGCTACATGGTCGCGTTCAAGAGTGCATCCGACGGCCTGCGGTGCGCGATCGCCATGCAACAGGACTTTGCTGCGGACCCGGGCGTGCGCATCCGCATCGGCCTCCATACTGGTGAGATGGTCCGCGAGGGCGACGACTTCTTCGGCCGCCACGTCAACCTCGCCGCCCGCGTCGCCGGGCACGCCGACGGTGGCGAGATCCTGGTGTCGGGCGTCTTGCGCGAGCTCGTCGCCGGCCAGACATTCGCGTTCGAGGACCGGGGCGAGCGTTCGATGAAGGGTTTCACCGAGAAGGTCCGGATCTGGTCGATCCGTTCGAACGCAAACTCCTGAGCTGTCGACGTCCAACGGGCCTTCGGCGTCTGATCCGTGTGGCAACGCCGGATCTGAAACCTGCCGATGTGTTGTCTGCCGACGATATTTTACGGCAACATATGTTACGTGCACATATGTATTCTCCGAAGGGGGATTCTCTCCTTGACAACCCCGTCGGGAGGCGCGACCATGCCTTCAACTTGACCCAGGAAACAGGGGTGGAAAATGCCGCAAGCTGACCACGTAAGCTTCGATGCGCCTTCCGAGGTGCGCGAAATGCCGTTCGGAAGAGCGGAGATCATCACGATTGGAGGTAGCCAGATCATGCGGATGACGCTGCAGCCGGGTTGGCGTTGGAGCGAGCACGTGAAACCGATGGCTGGCACCGAACTGTGCGAAGCCCCACACTTTCAATACAGCATCTCCGGACGCATCGGAGTGCGCATGTCCGATGGCAACGAGTTCGAAGTCGGCCCCGGCGAAGTGAGCAGGTTGGAACCCGGTCATGACGCCTGGGTGGTGGGCGACGAACCGGTCGTCGCCATTGACTGGGGCGGAGCGCACGTCTGGGCGAAGTCGACGTAGCCGATTGGCTCAACCGTGTAATCAGCGGCTGACATCCCAGAGGTGGTGAAACGGGTCGTGCACCATGTAGGTGGCGAAGGTGGCGATGGTGAAGTTCCTGTCGTCGCTGCGTACGCCCGTACGTTGCCACTGGTCGCCCTTGACCGCGTCGAACGCATCAGCGAGCGAGTGCCCAGCGGCCGCTAGCTCGCGTGCCACGTTCGCCGGATCCTGCAGGTCGTACCGCTCACTGATCGCCGTTGCGTCCTGGTCCCAGTTGGGGTACTTGGGGTTGTCCTCGGTGAGCATGAGACCGAGTCGGTACTCGTAGAGTCGGAACACGTCGCGCACGTGGCAGGCGTATTCGAGGGGCGACCAGGTGCTGTCGTCCGGACGCGTCGCCGCATCGGGACCGGCCAGCACGTCGCAGAACGGATCAATAAGTGCACGTATCGCTTCACCCGTATGCGCCACATCGACCGACGGTCCGTCGTACCCGCAATCGGGACAGCGCTCCCCGATCGTCCAGGTCCAGTCCTTGGTTTCGGGTGCGATTGTCATGGGAAGGACGATACCGGCCGCAACGCCCGTACGGCGACCTCATTCCGTCGCCAGTGCGGCGGCCGGACGAACGCGCGCCGCGCGAATCCCGGGGATCAGCGCAACGAGTTGCGCGATCACGACGGTGCCGAGGACTGCGGCCAGGATCCCGGTGATAGGAAGCACGGCGGCGGACTCCACGCCGAGCCTCGTTTCGACGGCGGACCAACCCAAGCGGGTTGCGATCACCCCGAACAGCAGGCCGAGGACGATGGCTGGGAACAACAGCGCCGACGCCATGGCCGCGGTGGACCCGACAACCTGAATTCGGCTGAATCCGAGCGCCCGCAGCACACCGATATCACGGCGGCGTCGGGCGATGACCGTGAGCAGTGTGTTGATCATCGCCGCTGCGGCAAGCACGGCGACGAGTGCCGCCAACAGCGCGGGGGCGGCGGCCACCCGGTCGAGGTTGGCGATGTCCTCGGGTATGGCGGCCGGTCTCACCGACTTTCCGAACCCGGCCGTCAGGCGGGCGATCAGCGCGTCGGTGCTGACCCCGGGCGCGGCGCGGATCAGAAAGCTCTGGCCGATGGAGGGCGCATCGATCGTGTTGAACGTGTCGTTGCTCACGAGCGCTCCATCGTCCGAACGCTGCACCGTTTCCAGTCCGTCATTGACGATGACCCGGCCGACGATCGTCAGTGGACCGACCGATGAGACTCCGCCCGATTCGCCGAACGTCACGCGATCACCGAGGTTGAGGTGGTGCTCCTCGAGCGTCCGCGTCCCCAGCGCCACCTCACCGTTGACCGGCGGCCGACCCTCGACAATGGTTGGCCCGACGCCTACACCCTGCCGGGCGAAGGCGAACACGAAGACGGGCCGCCCATCGATCGAGGCGCCCCGGGTCGACCTGGTCTGGCCGTACGCGGCGATTCCGCTCACCTTCGCGAGGCTCTGCCCACCGGCGGCAATTTCCTCCTCGCTGCCGAAGTCGCCGGCCGTCGCCTGCCACGTCTGGCCGAACCGGACCGGGTGGGCGAGAAGGGCCCTATGGCTCGCCGCCGTGGCCGTGGTGCCGATGATGAGCGCGACGGCGATCGCCGTGCCGATCACGGCTCCCGGCAGAGCGCTGCGGTCATGGCGGCGCAGAAAGCTGAGCCCGGCACGTGCACTGACCGGCAAGCGCATCGCTCTCCTCACGAACGGCCGGGCGGCGGCGCGATCGGTGCGGCGCAGCTGCACCGCGGCGGCAGCGAGAGACGCCAGAATCGTCAGCAGGATCACCGCGGCGGCCCCACCGATGACAACTGCAGCGTCGACCTGCACACCGGGTGCGATCTCGATACGCCGGGCCAGGCCGACCGGGCCGACAGGCGAAGCCAGCACGGCCAGCGCGGCCGAGACGAGTCCCGCGCCGACGGCGACCGGTAGGGACTTCAGTACAACGGCGGCGAGGACATCTCGTCGGGTCATGCCCAGCGCCGTCATGGTTGCCCGGTCGGCCAGGTCGCGTCCGCACTGCCGGTTGATGGCCTGGAAGAAGAACGCCAGCGCGGCGAGCCCCGCACAGACGGCCACCGCCCAGGCCGCCCCCGACTGCAGTTCCATGACCCGACGAGACGATTCCGTCGGAGAGAACGCTTCCTGGACCTGGAACACCCGCCCCGGCAGGACCTTCTGGAGGGACTTCTCGAACTCCGTGGCCGTCCCCGGGTCCCGCAGCCGGACCGCCGACTGCTTGCCGTAACCCGCCAGACCGTCACCTCCGTACGCCTTCCACCACGCCGCGTTGGTGAAGACGACGGCCTCGGGGTCGTTCTGCAGATCGTCGGAGGTCCGGGTGAGGCCGACGATCCGGACGAGGGTGTGAGTGCCCGCCGGCTCCGCATTCCCCCGTTGCGCCGAGAGATCGAACCGCTGGTCGGTGGTGTAGCTGGCCATCTGGACGGTGTCACCGGCGGAGATCCCGAGTCGCTTGGCGAGCGCCTCGTTGAACGCGACCTCGAGCGGCGAATCGTTCCTGGGGAGTCGACCCTTGACCACGATCGGCGGAAGTGGGAACTCGGTCCCGGCCAGCTGCGCGTATTGGATCGACACTCCCCATGGGGCGGTGTCCTGCGTTCGAAGACCGACCAGCAGTACGGCGAGCGGCGTGACTCGCGCCACGAGCGGCGACGCACGCAGCAGACGGGCGATCTCGAGGACGTCCTCGAGGTCTGAGCAGATCGTCCCGGGATCGGACTCGATGTCCTTCTCGGTCAGGCCGACGGGACATGCGTTCACCATTTTCGTCGCCAGGGTCGGCTGACGCTCGTAGCGGTCGAGGGCCGTCGCCGTCCGCCGGGCCACCCCCGTCGCCGTCATCACCGCGCCGCCGGCCAACCCGGCGAAGAGGGCGAGGAACATCGTCGCCGCCCAGCGCCGACGACCGACCGACCTCGCCCACAGCAGCGCGCCGCCCATCACTCGGCCCTCAGGACTGCGGCCGGCGATGCCTTCACGCTGCGGCGGGCCGGCAGCCAGGCCACCGCGTTGGCGATGACGAATCCACCCAGGATCACGGCGGCGATCCACACCATGTCCAGCACCGGTGGCTGGTTCAGGGCGCGCCCGGTCGCGATCGATAGCCAGCCGATCCGGCCGCCGATCACGCCGACGAACGCGCCCACGACCAGTGGTGGTCCGACGAGCCCGTTGGCCAACCACAGCAGCGAGTTCCGGGCTTGGCGTCTGCTCCCACCGAGTGCCCGCAGCACGGCTACATCGTGCCGAGAGGCGCGTACCATGAGGATCAGCGCGTGCGCTAGCGACGCCGCTGCGAGCAGCGCGATGACGAGGGCGAGAACCAATGGCGCGCCCGCCACCCGCTGCAGGTTGCGCACGTCGGGCGGTGGGACGGCCGTGGCATAGCTGTTCCGGAAGGATGCCTTCAGGGCAGCGGCGGTCCCGGTTCGAAAGGCGGGGTCGATTCGCACGTAGAAGCTTCCAGCAACGTTCTGGGCGACGGTGCCGTGCGCACCGATCAGCGAAGGATGCACAAGCACGCCGTTCTTCGGATCGACCGCAGGGAACAGGCTGGTCAGCACCACGTGGCCGACGAGCGTAAGACGTTGCCGGGACACCCCGTTGGCCGTCTCGATGGACACCTCGACGGTGTCGCCAATACGCTTGTGCAGTGCCTCGGCCAACGGCCGGCCGAGCGCCACCTCACGAGCCGTCGACGGCAGTCGTCCGGCCGTGACCGGCGGAGTGATCGGGTTGTAACCGTCGACCTCGTCGAACGCCAACAGCGGCGCGAAGCGGCCCTGAACCAGCGCGTCCTGCTCGACGAAGCCTGCGGCGCTCGTGACGTGGGGCACTCGGCGGAGCCGGGCGATGCCGTCGGCGGTCTGCTGTCGTGACCCGAAGTTTCCGACCTGGGCGTCCCACGCGAAGCCGTAGCGGACCGGATGTTCCACCAGCGCTCCGAGCGAGCCAACCAGAATCGTGGCGGCCACGGCGGCGGCCGCGGCTGCGGCACACCCGAGCGACGCAGCGTGGCGCTGACCCCCGGAGCGTCGCAGAGAGGAGAGTCCGGCCCACGCCGCCACCGAGATCGTCGCCGCCCGTAGTGTCCGTCGTGTCCGGCGCGGTGGAGTTGCCTCGTGGGGCGTCGGGGTTCTGCCGACAATCGCGATCATTGCCGCGACCGCCAAGGCGACCCCAACCGAACCGAGACCCAGCGTCCACGCTTCGGCATGGATGCCCGGGTGCAGCTCGGCTCGGCGGGCGATGCCGATGGGACCGACCGGCGATGCCAGCAGTGCGGCGAGCGGGCACACTGTGGCGGCAACCGCCAAGATGGGCGCCACCCGCAGCCAGGTGATGCGACGCACGTCCGCTGTTGCGAGTCCCAGCGCGGACAGCGTGCCACGCATCGTCAGCTCGCGTCGAAGTTGCCGGGCGAGCGACTGGCCGCCGAACAGAAGAGCGGCGAGGGCCGATAACAGGGCCACCGCCCGGGCGCTGTTCGCCTGCAGGTGCACCGACCGTCCAACGGCGTCGAGCCCATCGCGCTCGTCGGTTCCAATGTCGAAGACCTGTGCCGGCTGATTGGGGAATCGCTTTCTCAGGAGTGCCTCGAGATCGACCGACTCGTTCCTGGGAACGATGACGACACCGATTCCGTACGTGGCCGCGTCGCCATCGAACGCGTCGATCACGCCGGGGCCCACGAAAAGATGGCCGATGTCGGTATAGATGCCACCGTTCGGATTTCCGGGCTGAAGATCGTACGGAGTCCGGACGACACCGACGATGCGAACGTCACGAAAGCCACGCGACGGGGCGACCGCACCTTCGCCCGCCTGATCGAACTCATCCGAGCCGTAGAACCCCAGCTTGATGGTGTCCCCGACCCTTGCGCCCCGGCTGGCGAGGAAACGTCCGTTGGCCACCACCTCGTCGGCCGACCCGACGGCGGCCAGCCGCCCAGCGACGAGCCGGGCGCGCCCGCCCTGGGTGACCAGCTGACCGTCGACCATGAGCGGCGGGTCGTACTGAGCCTCGACGATGGTGCGCGTCGGGCCGGGTTGGACCGCAGTCGAAACCGAAGCGATCGCCGGACTGCCCCGCATCGTTGCTGTGACCTCCGGCCATTGCGACACGATCCGCTGCTCGGCCACCGGGTTGTAGCCCTGGCAGTACTCGAACGTCTCGCCGGGGCAGAACTGGGCTATTCGGACACCTTCCAGACCGCGCAGCGCGGACTGGCGGAAGGCGGGAAACGCCCGGTCTGTCCGGCGGGCCACTCCCCATGCCGTGACCGGGATGGCGGCCGCCAGACCGAGGCCGACGCCGAGCATCAGCGTGGCCCGCCAGTGGCGGCGCACCAGGTGAGCGGCGAGGTACCGGTGCGCGCCGTTCATGAACCCGCTCGCAGGATTTCGACGGGCCGTAGCCGGGCTGCCCGACGACCGGGTACAAGGGCCACGAGGTTCGCGAAGACCACCGCCGCCGGCAGGGCGATGAGGGCCGCCAGCGGCACGACGGGGGTGTCGACCACGCCGAGTTGGTCAGCGACGGCCGACCACGCCAGTCGGCCGAGGAGGAGCCCGAACGGAATGCCCACCCCTGCGGCGATCAGGGCGACTGTCGTGGCCTGCCAGGCCACCGAGCGCGACACTTGACCGGGGGTGAATCCCACAGTGCGCAGGACGGCGAAATCGATCCGGCGGCGGCGCACGGCGACGACGAGCGCGTGGCCGACCGTCACCGCGGCCAGTAGGCCGAGAAGTCCGGCCAGCACGAGCGGTGTGGCCCGGATCTTCCGGTAACTGGCCACGTCGGCCGGTTCGCGTGACGCCGACACGGCGAACGCGTTCGGCCCGATCCGCTTCGTAAGAACTTCTTCGAGATCTTTCGGGGTCGTCCCCGAACGCAGGGAGATGAGCGTCGCGGTGGACGTGTAGTGGAAGGAGCCTTTCCCGGCTCCGGTGACGTCGGCGAGTCCGTCTTCGGTGAAGAGCGCGCCGACGCCGAGCGCCGCCTGATCCGATGCCCCGTACTGGGTCAGACCGGGGAGCACGACCTGGCCGACGACCTCGAAACGGGCGGCCGACCCCGACGACCGGGTGACGCGGATCGAGTCGCCGACGCTGAGGTGTTCGGCCCGCAGCGTGCTGGCACCGAGTGCGACCTCCGTCGGGCCGTTTGGCACCCGCCCCCGCACGACCGTCGGGGCCGCAGTCATGCCCTTACGGTACGCGATCCCGTACGCGGGCACGACCCCCGAGGTCAGCTCGACCTGCCCGTTGAAGAGCTGCGACCACCCTTCGACCGCCGACTCGTCGTCGAGGACCTGAGGGAGCTTCCGCTCGTTCGCGGCCACCGTGTCCGGAGAGTCGTCGTTCGTTGCGACCATCGCATCGAAGGCGAACCCGTACGCTCGGGGCGTGCCGACGAAGTGGTCGAGCGTCGCAGCGAATGTCAGCGACGCAATGACCGCTGCGAGCCCGGTTGTCGCGGTCGCCAACGTGGATCGCGTCGGCACCGATGTCCGGCCATGACCGGATTCGAGGGCCATCCCAACGCCCACGTTTACCGACGGGCTGGTCACCATCGAACGGAGCCTGCCGACCATCACGGAGGGCCGCTCGGTCGCGCTGGCAACGCTTCGGGCCCGCAGGGTTGCGATCACCGAGGATCCGCCGATCAGGAGCGCAAGGCCCAGCGCTCCGGGGCCGAGTACGACCCAGTCGAGGGCGAGGCCCGGTTTCGGCTCTACGCCCCGAGCCAACCCGACCGGGGTGCGCCCAGAACCGAGCGCGGCAACGGCGAACGCCATCACGACTCCACTCACGACAACCGTGCCCAGCCGGAACCAGTCAGGGGCACGGCGCTCCCTCGGTGTCATTCCCATCGCCGCCAGCGTGCGGTCATTATCGGCCAGAATGCCCGCCCGTCGCCCGAGCGTCTGGCCGATGGCGAGCATCGCTCCCGCGGTCAGGACAGCGGCGAATGCGAGCAGCGCGACGACCTGCGGCAGCACCGCCCGGTGCACGGTCGCACGGTCGGAGGCGAGGGTCTGGAAGTCGATCACGGCGCCCGCCGGAGCATTGCGCTTCACCCGCTGGATGAACGCATCGGTCGCCGCCGTTCCGCCCGACAGCCGTACGGTGTAGCCGGAGAACGCCGGACGGGTGCCGTACTTCTCCAGGAACGCCGTCGTGAGCAGCATCGTGGACAGCTGGGCGCCGGGGACGACGTCACCGGAGACGACCCCGATGCCGACGAGGCGAAGGTGGGCGGCCTTCCCAAGCTTTCCGGCCCCGAAGGCCTCGCCGAACTTTGCCTCGGTCATGTCCGAGCGAATCTGATCCGGGGAGATGGTGAATGCGTCGATCGTGTCACCCACCCGGAGCCCGCTCGCCTTGGCCGCCCCGGGGTTGGCGAACAGCTCGTCGGGACGGGACTGGTCGGGCAGCCTGCCTTTCCGTGCCACGGGTCGGTCGACGTCGCGGAACCAGCTGTCGTCGCCGCCGGCGAGCCAGGCCACGTCGTTGAAGGGCTCCGTCCGTCCGACCGGGATGACGATGAGCCCTCGGGCCGCTGACACCGCTTCCACGCCCGGGAGCTTCCGGAGCTGGTCGGGCGGCGCCGCTGCGGGATCCTCGGGGTTCACGAGCAGGGTCGAGGCGAGGGTGGCGCGCTCGAGCCGTTCGAACGCGCTGGCGGTACGCCTCGCACCGGCGCCGGCGAGGATGGCCAGGCCACCCATAAGGCCGAGCAGCAGCGAGGTTGCCACGACGAAACGCCACCCGCCACGGCGCAGTTCGGCCCGAAAGAGATAGCGTGCCGCGTTCACACCAATACCTCGGACCGGTGCGGGTCGGCGTACTTGTTGTGCTCAACGTGCTCAGCGGGCCCGATCAGCAATGCCCCGGCCAAGACGCCGTTCAACGCGACTTCCACACCATGGCGGCCGGGAGCGCCGCGTTGAGCACCACACAGGCTGTCGCCAGGAGATCCGCTGTCGGCTTGCGCAGCGCGCTCCAGGTGTCGACCTCGCCGGCTATACCCACGATGAACAACATCGCCAGCATTCTTACGATGTCATTGCGGCCGCGTCGACTGGAAACCAGAAGTGCGGCCAACAAGACCGGTGGGGCGCTGAGCGGGGTGCCCACCGTCAGGGCCTGTTGCGATGGCGTGCCGGGTAGGTTGATGCCCGCAAAACGGACCGGTCGCTCCAAGCGGACGGCATGGACAGCTCCGACGACGGCGACCGCCAGATACGACGTCTCGAACAGGTACGACGAGTCGATCGAGCGCATGACCGCATCTTCACCTCATGTGCGGACCCAACGGAAGGGTGCTGGCACGAACCCGGGTGTGGTGGCATCACCATGGCCGGTTTTATCGGGACACAGGACAATGGCTGCATGCGAATCGACCAGCCGTCGTTCGCAGAGACCTCTGCGACATGCAAGCTCAGGTCAAACTACCCACAAACGGAGGTCCCATGCATCCCACGACCACGACCACGCGTGCTCGACACCGCCGAATTACCCTGTCGGTACTTCTCGGCATCACGCTTTTTGCGCCGATTGCCGTATCCGGCGGACCGGCCACCGCAACCGCGGCCGCTGCACCGACCAAGATCTCGGTCAAGTTCGACGGAAAGACGAAGAAGCTGACCGGCTTTCCGGCGACGGTTCCAGGTGGACTCACGACAATCACCCTCACCGGCGGAACCTATGGCGTGAGTCTGCAGTTGGCTCGGCTCACAAGCACCAAGACCGACGCCGAGATCGAAAAGAACATCAACTCCGAAGACGGTCCGCCCCCTTGGGTGACGCTCCAAGGCGGAACGGCCGGTGGGGCTCGCGCTGCCGTAACCCGCACAGCGACCGTGAACCTTGATGGGGGGAACTACATCTGGGTGGTGTTCTCCGTTGGGAGTGAACTCGACAAGACCGCGCCGTGGGCCAGGTTCACCGTGACCGGCACCAAGTCGGCGACCGAGCCCTCGGGCCCCAAATCCTCGGTCCGGACCCTGGAGTACGGCTTCGACATTTCTGGCCTGGTCGCGGGTAGAAACACCGTGGTGTACAGCAACGGCGGCAAGGAATGGCATCACGTGGTCATGCAGAAGCTCATGCCCGGCAAGACGCTCGCCGACTTCCAGAAGGCCCTGGCGGCACCGGAAGGCCCGCCCCCGGTTGGTTTGATCAACGACAAAGCGTCGGCTCAGCTTCCGGTACTCAGCCCGGGGCTGACCGAGGTGGCCGACTTCACCCTGACCAGGGGCACGTACGTATTCGTCTGCTTCATGCCCGACAAAGCCGGAAAACCCCACTTCATGGACGGCATGGTCCGGGAGGTCAAAATCACCTGAGCGCAGGAGCGTCGCTGAACCCGCCGACCATGATCGTCATTCGCCGATCATGGTCGGGCACGGTCGGCGTGGTCCCGGGAGGGAGACCCTTCAGCGGCACTGCTGCACTGCGGCACTGCTGCACTGCTGCACTGCTGCACTGCTGCACGAAAGCGGAAGGTGCACCACGCGACGGGAAAGCTCGGCCCAGTGTCTTGACCCCACCGGTCATCCGGTCGGTGGCCGCCACGCGAACGAATCCACGTTGACGACAATGCCTTCCTGCGTGCTCCGCGCGATCACCACGACCGCTTCGACTTCGGGGTCGGGATTCTCTTCACGATGGGGAATCCAAGGGGGCACGAAGATGTAGTCGCCCGGCTCGGTCCGGTATTCGACCATCTCGCCGGCGTTGAGAAACGTGAACACCGGGGTACCGGACACAACGTAGATACCGGTCTCGGCCTCGCCGTGATGATGAATTCCCGAGGCCGTCGCCGGCGCCACATGTGTACGGCCCATCCACAGCTTCGACGATCCGACGGTCGCGCCCGAGATCGCCTCGAAACGCCGCATTCCCGTTGTCTGGGCGGTGTCGCCGGTCAGGTCGAGACCCTTGATGTGGTGGAGCGGGAGATGCCAGTCATCAGTCATGGCCTGCATGTTCGCACCCGGGCTGTGCGATGGCCAACCTGCGCACCGCCGCTCTGACGCGGATTGCTCACTCCTCGAACCGGATCACGCTCCAGCATTCGGGTCGGTGGGTGTCGTACTCACCATGGCTGCTCAACGCCGTCGCGGGGTGCGGTTGAATCTCCGTCCCGCTCACCGTGAGCTTCTGGAACCGGCCGAGGAACATCCTCCACTCGTCACCGGGCCGGGGCGGCAGGCTCCGCCCGTTCGCGAGAAGCGTGAGACCGGTCCACGGGA
>JANMZO010000196.1:0-1970 GCA_031383405.1 Acidimicrobiia bacterium
CGGCCGTCGTGACCTGGCTCAGCGTCTGCACACGACCGACCAGAGCAATCAACTCTCCGACGCAGCAATCGCGCGGGCCTCGACTCCCCGGGAACGCACCCTCATCGGGCTGCACGAGCCGAAGTTCTATGACGGCTGAAGGGCAAACCGCGGCGACCACCGGAACCAATTCCGGCGCCGCGCTTGATAGTCCGAATGACTAAATACTACTAATAGTAGTAAAGCTCGGTTTGCGCAACGCCGACAGTAGGCGGGTGCGTTTCAGACGATCTCTAACAAGCCGGTCGACAATCGCGTCCGCCGCCGCGCTTCTGCTGGTTCTTCTTCCGATAGGAGTAGGTGGAACCCGCTCCTCAGCAGCGTCTTCCGCTTCAACCACCAGTATCGCCCGGCCCACGGGCGCGACCACGGAAAGTGACCTCCTGGCCACTCCCGGATCCAGCGACGAAGTGGTTGCCCGCCTCGGTTCCAATCTCGCCGAGGCCGCCCGGCGTAACAAGAAGACGGAGGTCGAACTGCGTCGGTCGCTGCGAGACCGCTCTGCCAACCTCGACCGCAAAGGTCGTCTCTTCTTCGTGGACTCGGCGGTTCCAGTCGGCGCGGCGGTCGCCCAGGGCCTGACGGTGGGTGGCGGCGCGACCCTGTCCGGCCCCGCTGCACTGTATTCGGACACCTTCGTGCTCCACAGCCGCCCCGGTTCGCTACGGACGATCTATCTGGACTTCGACGGTCAGGCCATCGCGAACACCGCCTGGAACGCTAGTTACACCAGTGGAGTGAGCTTCACCGCCGAACCGTTCGACACCGATGGCCTGCCGAGTTCGTTCAGCACCGACGAGCGGGATGTGGTGCAACGGGTTTGGCAGCGCGTCGCTGAGGACTACTCGGTCTTCGACATCGACGTGACCACGCAGGAGCCCCCTCTGGACGCAATAACCCGGAGCTCGGCCAACGATCTTGTGTACGGAACCAGACTTGTCGTGACCAACACAAACACCATTTACTCGAGCTGCGGGTGCGGGGGTCTTGCGTATGTCGGGGCCTTCGACGACTACGGGAACCATTCGTACTATCAACCGGCGTTCGTGTTTCAGCGCGGCGTCACGAGCAACCCGAAGTACCTCGCCGAAGCAGCCTCGCACGAGGTCGGCCACAACCTCGGCCTCCAACACGACGGCACCTCAACGTCGGCCTACTACAACGGCCAAGGGAG
This sequence comes from Acidimicrobiia bacterium, assembly GCA_031383405.1. Lineage (GTDB taxonomy): Bacteria > Actinomycetota > Acidimicrobiia > Acidimicrobiales > JANYDT01 > JANMZO01. The sequence goes on from JANMZO010000196.1 coordinate 1,214, forward strand.
CTGGGCCCCCATTATGGGCGCCGGCTACTACAACGCCGTCACGCAGTTCAGCAAAGGCGAATACGCCGGTGCAAACAACCCCGAGGATGACTTTGCCCTCATCCAGACCCACGGAGGCTCACTCGTTACCGACGACTTCGGCAATGGCATGACCACGGCGACCAACCTTGGTTCGCCGACCAACTTCACGTTCAACGGATTGATCACAACGGCCACCGATGTCGATGCATTCGTCCTGTCGAGCGAAGCGGGCACCCTTTCGGTTTCAGCGTCACCTTCCACGATGAGTCCCAACCTCGACCTCAAGGTAACGCTTCTCAACTCAGTCGGTACCGTGGTGGCATCAGCCGATCCACCCTCCTCGCCCATCGACTACGACAGCGCCTCGGGACTTGACGCGTCGGTCTCGACCGCCGTATCCGCCGGCGTGTACTACGTGCTGATCGAAGGCGTCGGGGTGGGGTCGCCAGCGTCGACCGGTTACTCGGACTACGGGAGCGTGGGCCGGTATTCGGTGACCGGAACTCTCACCACGGTCACCACCACAGCACCCACCACCACAGCACCGACCGTCACTACGACCGCAACCACGACCACCACAGCACCGACCGTCGCCACCACGACCACCAAAGCAGCCACCGCCGCAACCACGACCACCGCCGACCGCAAGCTCCTCGCGCAGGAATGGAAAGATGCCCAGCGCAAGAAAGCCCCGCCCGCCCTCTTCGTGAAACGCCCCCAGCCCGACCGCCCCGCC
>JANMZO010000205.1:0-21589 GCA_031383405.1 Acidimicrobiia bacterium
CCGGTGTGCTCACCATGCTCCATGAACACCTGACCGTTTACGACAGTGTGCGCGTAACCTGAGCTGCCCTGCACGTAGCGACCCGCGCCGTTCGGAAAATCATGTGTGTACGTAGGAATTGGCAGTTGCAGTTCATCGAGAGCGAAAACGTTGATGTCGGCGAACGAACCCACGGACAGACGGCCACGGTCACGGATCCCGAACAGGTCGGCCGTGTCCGATGTCAGTCGACGAATCGCTTCTTCGATACTCCACCGGTTGCGCTCGTGCACCCAGTAGGAGAGGAAGAAGGTCGGCTGCGACGAGTCCATGATCTGTCCTACGTGAGCACCGGCGTCGGCGAGGCCGAGCGTGACAACCGGGTCGTCGAGCATCTCCTCGACCGCACTCAGAGACTGGTTCAGGAATGGCAGGTTGAAGATGGCCAACCCGTTGGTCTCATCGGAAATCTGCAGGAATGCTTCAACGACCGGCACACCACGGCGCTGTGCGTGCGCGGCCAATGTGTCCTCGGCGAGGCAGTCGTAGCGCGCTGCTCCGGGAAGCAAAACATATGTGCGCGTAGCATCGAAGGTTGATTCGCCGGTTACTACATCGGCAATCAGCGCGGCCCGCTTCTCGGGGTTTCGGATGAACGCAAGACGGGCGTCGAGTGTGAGGTCACGCAGTTCGCGCCATGTTGTGCAGCGGTCAAACGGCGAACGGTTGTGAAGGCCGAAGAGAATTCCGACGCCGCGCGCCGTCGTCTGGGGCCGCAGGTTCGCGCCGAGCGCGTTCTGCTCCTTCGACATGGAGATCACCGACGAGTAGATCTCGTTGCGGTGGTCCACCTGCGTCAGGCCAAAGCTCACGGGCCGACCACTGCGCCGGGAAAGTTCGCCCATGAGCCAGACCTCGTGCGCCGTCTTCGACAGATCCCGGTCCTTCTCGCCCAGGCGATAGGCCCCCTCAAAAACGCCACGGCCATAGCGGCCGAGAACATCGGCAAACGCGAACATCTCGTCGTCGGTCGCGTGCGTGCCCGGAACGTTACGACCGTCGGGTACCTTATGCAGGAACGTGCGGCTGGTCGAGAAGCCGAGCGCGCCAGCGGCCATCGCGTCGTCAACCAGTTGGGCCATCGCGGCAAGATCGTCGGCCGATGCGGGCGTCTCATCCAGGCTCCGCTCACCCATCACCGCGGCCCGCACGGCGCAGTGACCAACCAGCCCACCGACGTTTGGACCTTTCGGAATGCGATCGAGCCAAGCCAGGTAGCCGTCGTAACCGGTCCAGTCCCACGGCAGACCTTCGAGAATCGCCGCCCGGGGAATGTCTTCGACGCTTTCCATCATCTCGGCCAGAAACTCACGGGCGCCCCGATCGTTCGCCACCGGAGCGAAGGTGACCCCGCAGTTGCCGAGGGCCACGGTCGTGATGCCGTGCCAGCAACTCGACGTGCCGATCGGATCCCACGCCAACTGGGCATCGAGATGCGTGTGGATGTCGACGAAGCCCGGGGTGACGAGCTTGTCGGTTGCGTCGATCGTGCGCGTCGCGTCGCCTGTCCAGCCCGGCTCTATCGCCACGACGCGGTCACCGCTCACCACCACATCGGCTCGAACCGAAGCACCTCCGGTGCCGTCGACCACGGTGCCGTTGCGAACTACCAGATCTGCCTTCATGTCAACCTCCACGGGGACACTGCGATGATTGTCTCACTCGCCCGTCAGCCGGGAGTCCGGCGAGAAGAGCGCCTATGAAGGTACCCGCGACGACCCCTTCCGGTCGATTCAACACCCAACAGGTAGTGCTCCGGTCCCCAACTCACGGGTCCGAGCCGCCTACACGCCGGTATTTCGTCGGGTTGGGTACGGTTACCGAGGTGTTGGGAAGCCAGCCACCTGGGCTTCAGTGCATCAGGTGAGGGTGGAGCGAACCGGGTTGCGATTTTCTTCGATGGCCCGGTGCCGCTCGGCTGTGCGAGCGACCATGTCGAGATCGGTGAAGACCCAGAAGCGGTCCGAAAGGACAGCGTCGACCACCAGATCGCCGACCTTCTCCGGCTCCATACCGCCACGAAGGAAGTCGCGCACCATCGCGGCACGGAATTCGCGGGCGGGGTCGGCCTCGAGTTCAGCCCGGGGCGCGACCCACTCGGGCCGGTTCGCCATCGAGTCGGCGATGTTCGTGTTGACCCAGCCCGGGCACAGGCACGAGATACCGACACCTTTCTTCATATCGGCCAACTCGTGGAACAGCCCCTCGGAAATTCCGGCTACAGCGAACTTGGACGCCCCGTAGGCACTGTGTCCGGGGAAGTGGCCGGCCATGGATGAGGTGTTGACGATGTGTCCGTCGCCGTGTTCGAGCATGTGCGGAAGAAACACCCGGTGGCCGTGGATCACTCCCCAGAGGTTGACATCGAGGACCCACTTCCACTCGGCGGCGTCGATCCCGGAGCTGGAGAGCGACCCACCTGCGACACCGGCGTTGTTGCACACCACGTTGACCCGGTCAAACCGTTTGAAAGCCTCCGCCGCCAGGTTGTCCATCGATGCTGCGTCGGCGACGTTTGTTGAAACTGCGATTGCCTCCACACCGAGCGCACCGACCTCGGCGAGCACTCCGTTGAGTCGGGCTTCGTCGATGTCACTCAACACCAGGTTCGAGCCGGCCCGGGCGAAGGCCAGAGCCATGCCGCGGCCGATCCCGCTTCCCGCTCCCGTAATGACCGCGACTTTTTTCGCAAGAGATTCCATCGCCCGACTCTAGAAGACACTCCCGGTACCGACCCAAGCGAGTCGACAGGTGTCAGCTTCCACTTGCCGGGTCGCCGCTGATAGCGTCTCAACCCTTACCAACCGCCGGTCGAAGGTTCGGCCCGCCCTTTAGGGAGCATCGTGACTGATCTTCTCCGCGCATCCGTCGACGCCGATTCGCAGAAAATCGAAGCCGCCATCGACGCACTGCTTCGCGCGTTCAACCCCCGGCTTTGTGACAACGTGACGTTCCGTGGCGCCCGCTACGACCACGGTCTGGCCTGGGTGCATTTCCCGGTCAGGTTCGGAGGCCTCGGGGTCCGACCTGAATTGAACAAGCTCGTTGAGCGTCGGGTCCGCGAAGCCGGTGCAGCGGCACAGGACCCGTCGACCTTCTTCCTTGCGCTGGCCGGACCCACGATCGTCACGCACGGCACCGATGAGCAGAAGGATCGCTTCCTCCGCCCGATGTACACCGGCGAAGAGCGCTGGTGTCAGCTGTTCTCCGAGCCCGGTGCCGGATCCGACTTCGCCGGTCTGGCCTGCAAGGCCGTGCGCGACGGCGACGAGTGGATCGTCAACGGTCAGAAGGTGTGGAACACCATGGCCCACCTCGGCGACTGGGGCATGCTCGTGACCCGCACCGATCCGGAGGCACCGAAGCACAAAGGCATGACGTACTTCGCCGTCGATATGCACTCCGAAGGAGTCGAAGTCCGCCCACTGCGTCAGATCACCGGCGAGGCCGAGTTCAACGAGGTGTACCTCACCGATGCCCGTATCCCTGATGCGAACCGGATCGGCTCGACCGGCGAGGGCTGGCGTGTAGCGCTCACAACGCTGATGAACGAACGCACGGCGATCGGCGGCAGTGGCGGATCAGCCAGCTCACCGAAGGGTGGGGCCGCCAAGGCGGCCGTCGACATCTGGAAGGGCCTCCCCGAAGACCGCAAGTCGGCCGCCCACAAGGATCACCTCATGAAGCTGTGGGTCCGTGGCGAGGTTGGCCGCCTCACCAATCTGCGGGCGTCGGAAGGAATGCGCGTCGGCAACCCGGGTCCCGAAGGCTCTGTCGCCAAGTTGGCCTACGCGGAGCTGAATAAGTCGGTTATGGAATTCGCGATCACCCTGATGGGTCTCGACGGCCAGATCGGGTACGACTACACGTTCCGTCGCCCGGAAACCCTCGACGTCGACGGCATGGGCCTCGGCCCCCGCTATGCGTTCCTCCGGGTGAGGGCCAACTCGATCGAAGGTGGTACGTCGGAGATCATGCGCAACATCCTCGGCGAGCAGGTTCTCGGTCTGCCGGGAGAGCCCCGTGTCGACAAGGACCTGCCATGGGCCAAGGTTCCGCGTAACTGAGAATACTACGTACGCATATTTTCAGAGAGATCATTGATCCCGTCCGGAGCCGCAGCTGCCCATGACGTAGCCAACGGTTCGGGTGTTCTCCCACCCTCGTTGTGTCAGACGAAACCTACTGGGCCGGAGGCATGGCGCCCATGCCCTGCATCTGGGTGAGCGATGCATCGACGGTGCCGGTAAAGCAGCGAATCGACGACGTCGAGTCTGGCGTGTCGAGAAGCACGTAGTGGTACACACCCTCGGGGAACTCCGGTGTCGCGCTGGTGATTCCGTTGCACGAGTCGAGTTGATCCTTGGTGATCTGGGTCCCGTCTGCGTCGCGATCGCCGTAGATCAGGTAGCCGTCGAACGCCACGCCAATTGCGTGCGACGGCCCACCGGCTTTGTCGACCTGCGAGGTCACACACTTCGGCAGCGCGTGATAGTGGTATTGGCCCATCGGCGTCGGATGGCCGTTACACGAGTCGAGAAATGCAATGTCTTCGCCCTTCGCATTCTTCACCGTGAAGTTCGACGACATCGCCACCGTCTTTGCGTCGCCCTCGTAGGGGTTGAACAGCGCGGCCCCTGAGATCATCACGCCGATCGTTCCGAGGCTCGAGTCGGTCGGCGAAGCGGCCTTGACCGGCACGGTCGGAATCTGAAAGTCATAGCTCTGGGCCTTGGTCGGATCAGCACCAGCGGTTGCGGTCGAAGCATCGGGCACACGGACTCCGGCGTTCGGAAGGGCGTACTCGGCCTGACGTTCATGGTTCGGCAGACCATCGGAGACGAACCGGAACTTTCCGTCCGCGATCGTCACGGTCACATTCGACGCCCATTTCGCCCCCTGCAACGCCGTGGTCATGTCGGTTGCCTGTCCACTTGCGGCCGGTGCTGCCGCGCTGCTGTCACCCGCAACGGCGGCTGAACTCTCGGCGACGGGCGTTGAGTCGGCAATAACGGTCGTGTCAGCGGCACTGGTCGAGTCCGTCGGAGCCGTAGTCTCCGATGGAGACGAGCTGCTGCATGCGGATAGGGTGATGGCTCCGATGCCGAGGGCAACGATGGCGAGCGTGGTACGTGCGGATCGATTGGGTTTCACCACCGTAGGTTACGGAACTCGATGTTGCCCGGGTGTAAACCGGTCCCTTTTCTCGCGGGAAGCGCGTCCTCCCCGATCCCAACGCGTCCGTAATCGGAGCGCAACTTCGCGAGATACGTTGCACTGGTTTCAAGCAGCGACGTGCCAGCGGTCAGCTCAACCGCTACCCGATCACGGCCGATGAGGACGGTGCGACTTCGAACACCGCGCCTCGACCGACGAGGTCCTGGCGCACAACCAAAAGCACCTGGGTCCCGAACCGGTTCCCGAACGGGTCCGAGACCTTCCGGTAGAAGCAGCTGGCTTCTGCGCCCCCGCCGCCATCGCTGACCAGCCCCAGTCTCGTGGGCGAGGGGGGACTTGAACTCTCATTCAAAGCGTGTCGCCCAGTGCCGTTGCGTCCTTCTCGTACCCTCTGAGCCGGCCTTTCGCGATTCGTGATGCTGATCGGTATTGGACCATGGTCATGCTTTTCTACCGGTCCGGTAGAAGTTCCGGTAGAAGTTCCGGTAGAAGTTTCGGTAGAAGCGCACACCTGTTGTAAAACGCTGAGCACTGTTCATCATTGGTCCGGGGTTCGACGAGCGGGACTCCTCCACGGGACTCGTCTTCCACCAACCCGCCCGCACCCGGCTGCGTCGCGACACAGTCAGCGAAATTTTCCTCCGCCGAGTTTCACGCTAGAACTCGCCAGCTCGCCTTTTGCTCACGTCACTCCCGCCAACTGCGACACGCGGCCGTCGTCAGCTGGACCAAGTGGATTGAGGGCGATTGGGTCAACGGCCCGCGCTATCGTATGGGTACGTAGTAACCAATTGATGAAAAGTGATGTCACACCCCCAGCAGATACTGCCGATACAAGATTTCAGATAACCTCGATACAAGGGCGGCCGAAAGGAGGCAGCAAATGGAAACAACTGAAATACTCTTCGCAGACGAAGAAGACGCTCGAATCGCCGTACGAGACGCCTTGAGCAAGATCGACAAAACCTTCGCGGAACTCGCCGCAGAAGCCGCCACTGGACACTTTTCAAGCGAGCGTGCATGCCTGACCTGGATGGCCGTGTCCGATCTCCGGGAGTATGCCCCGAACTGACCTGGAGCCCCTCGCTCGCACGTTCGCAGACTCGATAACCCGGGTCCTGAACCAAACGGTAACCGACGGTCTCCGGCTGTCCGCAGTCATCCCACCCGGAACCAAAGGCCTGGTCTTCGTTGGCCATCAACTGACAAAACGGCAGATCGTCGTCGACGAGGCATTCCCGCTCACACGAGGACGCGACCGCCAACTGTTCCTGAGCGTGTTCTTCAAACTGCAACTCGACACCGGAAACGAACACCTCACCGTCGGCAGTTCCAGCTTCGGAATCTACGAAACCCCAGACATGTCGCGCGGCGCTCTCTTCCGTTACGAATACGAGCGAGACAAAACCGATGGCTTCGCTGAAGCCCATCTCCACGTGCATGCCGACTGGACCATCGGCGGCATTCCGTCCTCGAAGCTTCACCTACCCCTCGGCGACCGACGATTCCGGCCCTGCCTCGAAGATCTCCTGCAATTCCTGATCGTCGAGGGCGGCACCACGCCACGAGACGCCCAATGGAAAGCGGTCCTTGACGCAAGCCGCGCCGAGTTTCACGAACAGCAATTCCGCGCACTCATTCGACGTCATCCAGCCCTCGCCCGACGCGTCCTCGACGAATTCGACCTCTAAAGGCACGGCGAACTGAACCTTCACGACTGGTTGATGTCAGCCAGCCGAAGACGCATACAAGCCACGAGGGACACGCCGTCGACCGCCAATACCGGTAAGTCAAGTCCCGACGGTCCGGTAAAAGACGCCGGTTTTCGTCCCTCCGATAAACCCTCGTATCTGGGAGAACGTGGTGGCCTATCAACACAACGTTGGAACCCGGCCGTCGGCGAAGGCGGAAAGAGCGAGCGTAGTGAGTGAGTGCGGCTGTAAGGAGAATCCACTTGAGTGGTCAGGCGACTTTGGTGAGGTTGTTCCCGGGGCACATTCCGGCCCATTACGCTAACTTGCTAGTTCTGTGACGCTCGCCTGCCCACGGACCTAACTGTCCGTGGCTTGCAGACGGAGCTCGGAAAGCAACACCGGCTCGCCATCGATGTGGGCCAGCCAGTAGTCCCAACCTGAGTCGACGTCTGCACCGTCTTCCTGCGCTGCTCGACCGGGACTCTCACACATGTGCTCCCCGACCTTGATGTAGCCGTCCTCGGTGACCTCGGCCACGGTGTCGCGCTCCTCGTTCGCTGGCGTAAGGAGAGTGCCTGGGGGAAGAACGCCCGTAGCAATGAGGCTCTCAAGTGTCGGAAGGGCAACGACGATCTCAGGGGTCGGGGCGGGACGCGAGAGGTCAGGCTCGTAGTTGGGGTCAGTGAGCCGGCGGTAACCCTCGTAGGTCACCTTGGCCATGAGTGCTCGTCGGCTCTTGAGGAAGTCTTCGTAGTCCATCGACACCCAGCCCTCCGGGAGAGCGTGCCACTCCGCCTGGCGCCGCCGTCGCGCCTGCTCGATCTTCTTGTCGTCCAACTCCTGCGGCCAGTACTCGCTCGGTGGCTTGTTCGAGATTGTGATGTTGTCCGACCACTCGACGAGGGCGAAGTTCGCAACTTGGTTGATGCGCTTCGTCGCCTTCAGTCCGAGCACCGTCCGCAGATAGTCCTTCGGGAACAGGTGGTGCTTCTCGATCCCCTTCAGGGTCCGGCGGGTTGGACTGATCCAGTCCTTGATCTTTGAGGTCGACAGCAACACGTCGGCGTCCAGGATGTTGAGCGCGGCGATGTACGCAACGTACGCGGGTGCGCTGGCGGAGGACGTGTTGAGATCGTCGGGCAGCGTCACACTCCACCAGTCCGATGGCACGGCAGCGCTGATCTGGGTCTCCAGCGTCTCAACGAATCCCGCTGGGGTGGACGCGACTCCCTCGAGCCGCGCCAGGTCCTCCTGGGCTCGCGTCTCAGGGCTGCTGGTGTACCGACCCGTGATTTGCGACATGAAAAACCACCGTGCCATTACCTCACGGAGTTCATCGACCGGGACCTTGAAGTCGATCCGTCCGACGAGCCACAGGGCATATGAGTACAGGACCGTGTTCTTTGAGGTGACCATGTCGCGCGACCGGAAACCGGCGCGCTCCAGCACGTGCAGGAACTCGTCCCAGTTCACTCGGTTGAGTACGTGGGCTTGACCAATCTTGAGCCGACTGAGTTCGATCTCGCGCATGGCGGGCTCAATGACGCGTGTTCGCGGATTGCGCCCACGCAGCGCGTTGTAGGCGTCGCCGAGCTTCGCCCGACGCAGCCCGACGGCGACGGCTACTCGCAGGAGCTGGCCAGGCTCAACGTTCATGTATGGGTTGTGGGGAGTCCAGTCGATCTTCTTGTCCTCGATCTCCGAGATGCCGGCGGGCGTGAATCGCGAGTTGCGCGCAAACTCCTCGAGCTGAATCCGACCCTCCTCCCAGAACACGCTCATCCAAGTGAGGATGAAGTCGGCTGACGACAGTGAGACCCCTTCGGAATTGATGCGCACGAAGATGTCCGCGACCGTTTCTCGTTCGACGTCCTCCAGAATCTGCACAACCTGGAAGAGGTAGTTCTGCAACTGATGAAGCCGATTGATCGCCAGCTCGACGCTCTTGGTGGTCTCGGAGTCCACGACTCGCGTCGGGTCCGCCGCAAGTCGCTCGAGATAGTCCGATCGAGCTGAGATTGGATCGGCGAAGACCGACACGATGTCAGCGATCCACTCGGGCGACCTCCTGACGATGGGCGTCGGCACCTCGAACCGCTCGGTGAGCGGATTGAAGGCAATGACGATCCGCTCGCGGCTGTAGTCCTCTCTCCAGACCTTCAGACCCTTCGCAACTGCGTACAGACTCGTGAGCCGCTGTTGACCATCGACCACCTGCATGGAAGCCGCCTGCGTCTTCGTGTCACCGCCGATCGTTCTGGTGTGATCGCCGTCCTGGTTCGCCCAGAACATCAGCTCACCCACCGGGTACCCGCGGTACATGGAGTCTATAAGATCTCGCACCTTGGCGTTCGGCCACACGAATGGACGCTGGATGTCAGGAAGGCGAATGCGTCCAACTGCCACGTCGGAGACGAGCTGCTGGACCGTCCAGGGGTGGTGACCAAACATCACACTCATCAAGACCTCCTCGTCGTCGGCGGAGACGGTGGATCCTCGATGGGCCGGTCGCAAACGCCTGCCTCCGATCGTAGCGGGGTCCAGGTACGCGGACGGGGTGCCGCTCCGCCGACTTCGCAGCCGTCATTGCGAACCATCATTGCGAACCGTCATTGCGAAAGTCCGGTAGAAGTGGGCGGTTTTCGGCTCTCCGATAACCACGCTGACCTGGGAAAACGTGGTGGGCGAGGGGGGACTTGAACCCCCATGAAGTTTCCCTCGCTAGCACCTGAAGCTAGTGCGTCTGCCATTTCGCCACTCGCCCGAGTAAGCCGAAACAGACTAGCGGATGAACGCACCGTCCGTTGCAGTCAATAGCCCGAATGACAGGTCCGGTCCCCGTCGGTGGCTACCTCCCCTTCGGACCCCCTGAAGTTCCCTACACTCGGGTCGATGGCATTGCACCGCGTCGAGAAGCGCCTGGAGCGGCTCGTCGAAGGTGCCTTCGCACGAGTCTTTCGAACCGAACTGCGCCCAGTGGAGCTGGGGCGTCGTGTCACGCGGGAAATGGACGTTCACGTCACGATTGGAGTGCGCGGTGAACGCGTTGCCCCCAACCACATCCAGGTCCTGCTCAATCCCGATGACTACGCCCGCTTCCAGTCCTTCAGCGATGCGCTGGTGTTCGACCTGGCTGACGCCGTTGAAGAACACGCCAAAGACGAGGGGTACCTGCTGAAGGGTCCAAGCGTGGTCGAGTTGATCGTCGACGGGAAACAACACATCGGCCAGTTCGACGTGAAAACGGCGATCGCGGTGTCACCCGATGTCGTGCGTCCGAGCGGGTGGCTCCACCTTCAAGACGGCACGCTGGTCGCCGTCACCGAGGGTGACCCGGTCAGCATCGGCCGTATGCCCGACTGCGATGTGACTGTCGCCGACTCGAACGTATCGCGCCACCACGCCGAGGTCCGTCTGCTCGACGGCCATGCCCGAATTGTCGACCTGGGTTCCATGAACGGCACCAAACTCAACGGACGAGGCGTACCCTCCGACGAGTTCGGCTCGACCCTCGAAGACGGTGACCGAATCCAGGTCGGGCCGGCCCTCATCATCTTCTCGAGAACCCGCAGCAGGGTCTGACCGTGCCCGAGACCGTCCTCACTGTCCTCAAGCTGGTCTTTCTCGCTGCGCTCTACCTGTTCCTCGCCCGGATCGTTCGGGCCGTCTGGGTTGAGATCTTCGCCGAACGACGCACCGCCATCAACGATGCGGAAGGCAACTCGCCGACGTCGTCGAAAGCGGCGATGGCCCCGGCGGCGATTCCGCCCAGAGAGTCGCTGAGTCGGAGGGAGCGTCGGATCGAGAAGAAGAAGACGTCGACCGCCCTCATGCTGCGGGTCGTCGAACCACCCGATCAACGGGGACAGACCTACCCCGTTCACGATGAGATGACACTCGGTCGTGCCGCAGGCTGCGCGATCGTCATCAACGACACGTTTGCCTCACAACTCCACGCACGAGTCTTTCGGCGCGATGGCATCGTGTTCATCGAAGATCTCGGATCGACCAACGGGACGTACCTCAACCGTAAACCCGTGCACGGTCCCCAGACGATCCAGGTCCGTGATCGCATCCAAATCGGCAACGTGGTGCTGGAGTTAGCGCAATGATGCAGCTGAAGTCCGCCGCTGTGACCGGACCCGGCCGCGTGCGTCAGGTCAACCAGGACCGTTTTATCGTGCTCGACAACCGCCTGTTCGTCGTGGCCGACGGGATGGGAGGTCACCGCGGCGGCGAAGTTGCCGCCCAACTCACCGTCGACACGCTCAACGCGGCTCGCGACGTGCAGTCCTCCGACGACCTTCAGTCAGCAATCCTGAACGCCAACCGCACGATCTTCCAGCACGCGGCAGACGACCCCGAACTCAGCGGAATGGGAACGACGGTAACGGCCCTCGCACTTTTCAGCGAGGCCGACGAGCCGTTGCTGAGCATCGCGAACGTCGGAGATTCCCGCACCTACCGCCTGACCCCAGCGGGCTTCGAACAGCTCACCGAAGACCACTCGGTTGTCGGTGAACTCATGCGCGAAGGCCGCATCACGGCCGAAGAAGCGTTGCAGCACCGTCACCGTTCAGTCATCACCCGGGCCCTGGGGGTGGAGCCATCGGTCGACGTCGACATCATCGAGGTCATCCCCACGCCGGGCCACCGTTACCTTCTCTGCAGCGACGGACTCCATGGCGAGGTCACCGATTCCGCGATCGCTTCGATCCTCCGACGATTCGCCGATCCCACCGAAGCTTGCGAGGAACTCATGGCTGCGGCGATTACCCGGGGAGGCCGCGACAACATCACCGCCGTGATCGTCGATGTCATCGACGACACCGACCCGGCGTACATTGCAAGCCAGGCGCTCGGTGCCGCGCCAGCCTTATCCGCTATCACCATCTCCGCGGCGCTCCCGCAGTCGCCCGCAGAGTCATCGGCGGCATCAGTGGCTGCGGCAAAAACAACGGCAAAACCCGTCAGGGTCAAACGAGCCCGCAAGCCCAGTCCGGTCAACCTTCGCGTTCTCCTGTTCGTCGCACTACTGGCCGGACTCGGCGCGATCGTGGTCTGGGTGTGGAAGAACGCGCCGGAATCCGAAATCGTACCGACCACCACCGAGGTAACCACCAGGTCGTCTACGTCGGTGGGCCCGACGCAAACCGGTTCAACCCTGCCCGGAGGCACGTCGCCGGGCAACGTGTCGACACCGGGCAACCCGGTCGCGGCAGTCACAGTCACAGTCGCGGCAGTCACCACAGAACCTTCGACCGTTTCGTCAACCCGGATCGGCTCGAGCACGATGGTCGACCCGGCGTCGACCGCCGCCGTTGTGACTGATCTGGCGCCTACAACCACGGACCCCTTCGCCGTGCCGACGACACTCAAGACAACCACGTCGCGGAAAAGGTAGGACCATGCGGGTTACCATCGCAACGGTCGCGCGTCGTCGGACCGAGTTGGGACTCCTTGTCCTCGTGACCGGGCTCACTGCGGCGGCCTACACGCTGGTCAGCCTCGGGAAAACCGCCGAACTTCCCGCCAACCTCCAACCCTTCGCGGCCATGGTGGGCGGTCTTTTCTTCTGCGCGCATATTGCTACGCGCCGCTTCGCCAAACTCGCCGACGCCACGCTGCTCCCTATGGCCGGCCTGCTGAACGGCATCGGCTACGTGTTCATCGTGCGGCTCAACTCCGATCTCGCAGCAAAGCAAGCCGCATGGACCGCAGTAGGAATCGCCGGCTACATCGCGACGTTGGCTCTTGTGAAGAACATCAGGCGCCTCGAGTATCTGCGCTACACATTCGCGGTCATTGGAACCCTGCTGCTCCTGCTACCGATGGTCCCCGGCATCGGGTACGAACGCAACGGTTCACGAATCTGGGTCCGCGTCGGGCCGATCACGTTTCAACCCGGGGAGATCGCCAAGATCACCCTGGCTCTCTTCTTCGCATCCTATCTAGTCGAACGACGCGAGCTCCTGTCGATCGCCGGCCGTAGACGCCTCGGCATTGTGTGGCCTGAATGGCGCCATCTCGGGCCGATCATCCTTGCATGGTTGGCGTCGATCTCGGTGATGATCGCACAGAAGGATCTTGGTTCATCGCTGCTCTTCTTCGGTCTCTTCGTGGTGATGCTGTGGACCGCGACCGGACGCTCGATCTACCTATCGATCGGCGCGCTTATGTTCTCGGCTGGGGCCACCATGGCGTACTTCAGTTTCGCCCACGTGCACACCCGCGTCGAAACGTGGCTGAACCCGTGGCCGACCGCCAACGGAAAGGGGTTCCAGCTCATCCAGAGCCTCTATGCGTTCGGTTCCGGCGGTATCAGCGGCACCGGCCTCGCGCTCGGCAGCCCGACCCGCATCCCCGCAGCGTCCAACGACTTCATCTTTGCGGCCATCGGGGAGGAACTCGGCCTGTTCGGAACCACCGCGGTCCTGGCCGTCTTCTTCCTTATCGTCGGATCCGGTCTACGGATCGCCCTTCGGGCCGAAGCCGCGTTCGACAAACTGCTCGCAACAGGACTCACGGCCATCCTGGGATTCCAGACGTTCATCATCGTCGGTGGCGTGACACGACTCGTGCCTCTCACGGGAGTGACGCTGCCGTTCGTGAGCTACGGCGGGTCATCACTCGTCGTCAACTACATCATCATCGCATTACTCATCCGCATCAGCCACGAATCGAACCTGCGCAGCGGGGGGCCCATTCCGCCCAACTGGTGGCATCGAAAGAAAGATATGCGCACAGATAAACGTGCCGGGAAACGCGAGGCTTCGATCGGCGCAGACGAGACCCGGTTTGATCTTTCAACCCGTCGAACGGACAAACCGTGAACCATCAGATCAGGCGCGTCGGCCTCGTCATGATCCTGCTGTTCGTGGCGATGTTCGCGCAGCTCAACTACCTGCAGGTGGTGCGCGCTGACCACTACGCCAACCACCCCGGCAATTCGCGCAACGCCGTGCGCGACTTCGGCGAAATTCGTGGATCGATCCGCACGGCCGATGGTCAGGTCATCGCCGAGTCGTATCCCAACCCGAAGAAAAAAAGTAACTACACATATCTTCGCCGTTATCCTGGAGGATCGCTCTACGCGCACCTAACCGGCTATTTCAGCTTCACGTTCGGTAGTACCGGCCTGGAACGGCAGTACAACGCGGAACTCGCGGGCCGCAAAACGGCGCTGACCACCAAACGGCTGAGCGACATGCTGAGGTCCAAAACCGTGACGTCCGACGTCACGATCACGATCAACGACGAACTCCAGCGGTTCGCGGCGCGGCAGCTCCGCAAGCGCAAAGGTTCAATCGTCGTGCTCGATCCCCGGAACGGCGAGATCCTCGCCATGGTGTCGTACCCGAGCTTCGACCCGGCCGTGTTGGCCGGCACGGACTTCGAAGCTACACAACGGGCATTCGCACAACTGAACGCCGACCGCGACAAGCCGTTGCTGGCCAGAACCTACCGTCAACGCTTCCCACCGGGGTCGACCTTCAAGGTGATCACAACCGCGACAGCAATCGAAACGCAGGTGGCGGGTCCGGAGACGATCTACCCGCTGCTGCGTTCGCTGCCGCTGCGCTACAGCACCCGCCCGCTTCGGAACTTCGGGGGATCTGAGTGCGGTGGATCGCTGTCGGTCGCATTCCGCGTGTCGTGCAACACCACATTCGCGCAACTCGGCCTCGACCTCAATCCGGAGCGTCTGGCCAATGGAGCAAAGGCCTTCGGCTTCAACCGGCGGCCACCGCTGGACCTCTCACCCGGGGCGGCCCAATCGTTTTTCCCTCCGGTCGAGTTCTTCGTGCGGAACGACCCACAGTTGGCCCAAAGCGCGATCGGTCAGGGCAACGTGAATGCCACCCCGCTGGAGATGGCGATGGTTGCCGGAGCCATCGCCAACGGGGGGAAGATCATGAGACCCCATCTGATGCACGACATCACCGATTCCGACGGAGCCCGGGTGGAAGGCGAACCCGGCGGCGAGTGGATGACCGCGGTCAGTCCTGAGACAGCGGACGCCGTCAAGCTCATGATGATCGACGCCGTTCAGCGCGGAACCGGTACCCGGGCGGCGATCACCGGTGTCCAGGTTGCCGCGAAGACCGGCACCGCCCAGACCGGTCGCAACACGGCGCACGCCTGGACCATCGGGTTCGCTCCAGCCGACAACCCGCGTCTGGCCATTGCGGTGATCATTGAGGATCAGCCGGACTCCGGGGCGGCAACCGGTGGACGCATCGCCGCGCCAGTCGTCCGGGAGGTACTCACGAAGGCACTGGAGGTCCGATGAGACGCCCCCCGCTGAACCGATCCACGAGGTCCGGACGACCGCTGTTGACGGGGCCCGACGACATGCTGCAAGTGACCGCCAGCACCGCCTCCCGACACGGCGACGAATCCACCAACCCGGGAAGCTCAAAACCTCAGGCCGCGAGAACTAGCGTAGGAAGGTCATGACTTCCTCGAGTACACCACCGCCCTCCCCGGGAGGTGCATCAGCGGTAATCAACGGACGCTATGAAATTCGCGTGCTTCTCGGGAGCACGTCCTGGAGCAACGACTACCGGGCACGCGACCTGCTGCTCGACCGTGACGTCGTGTTCAAGGCGCTACGCCCCGAGTTGATCAATGATCGCGGGTTTATAGAGCGTTTCCGGGCCCAGGCTCAGGCGGGGGCCAATCTCACCCATCCCGCGTTGGCTTCGGTGTTCGATTGGGGCCGCGATTCCAATGGGTTCGGCGACCGGCCCGGCCCCACGTACTACCTCATCGCCGAAGACGTCGGTGGTCGATCCGTGCGGCAACTCGTCGAGATGAACGGGCCGATGCCGATCGACCGTGCGCTCCACGTGCTCCTCGGCGTGACCTCGGCCCTGAGCTACGCCAACCGCGCCGAGGTCATCCACGGTGGTGTATCGCCGGAAAACGTCGCCGTGACTCCAACGGGCGTTGTCAAGGTCGCCGATGTCGGACTCGGACTCGCACTCGGCTCCCTGTGGCAGCCCGCCGAAGACCAGCCGTCGTACGCCCTGTGGCGAAGCCCTGAGGTCACGCGAGGAGAAACGGCCGACGGCCGCACCGACGTCTACAACGTCGGCCTCCTCGCCTACTACCTGCTTACCGGCCGCCCGCCGTTCCCGGGGCAGACGGCAAGCCAGATCGCGGACCGTCACCGGTCGGTGATTCCACCGGCGCCTTCGAAGATCAATCCCCGCATTCCGAAGGCACTCGAAAGCATCATCGGTAAGTCGCTGGCCAAGAACCCCGGTGACCGGTTCGCATCGCCGTCGGAGCTTCGCAATGCGCTGGTCCGGTTCCGTGAGAGCCGGGACCAGGTCGCGGCCGAGCCCGTTTCCGCCGGCGCAGCGTTGTCGGCCACCCAGACAGGACCGGGTGTGAGTCCAGCAACAGTCGGGGTGGGGATCGGCCTCCCCGGCTCCCCCGGCGATGCTGGCGTCGCTGGTGTACAGGCGCCGTCGGTCCCGTTCGATAGCCGCGGCGACTACACGCGAGCCGACGTAACCACCTTCGCGGGTCCGGGTTCCGACCAGACCCGGATCGGCGGACCGCGCCCCGACGATGACGGCACCCAGATGCTGAACCAGTCCACCGGCGCGGTCAACGAACACGCGGCTGACCATTCCCTGGGTGAGCCGACCGGTTCATTCGCCGAACTTGACAAGTCCCCCAAGCGGAGTTCAAAGGCGCTCGTCGCCGTGCTGGTCATACTGCTGGCCGCGCTGGCCGGACTCTCCTACCTGGTCATTCAGCAGTTGAAGGGCCCGGTTACATCGACGATCGTGGTACCCAACGTGGTCGGGCAAGCATCCGCCGACGCCGAAACCGCAATCTCGGCGGTCGGCCTCAACGTCGAGGTGCAGGAGGTACCGAGCGATTCTGTCGCCCAGGACCTCGTCATCGACCAGTCTCCGCTGTCCGGCGTCAAACTTCCCAAGGAAGCAAAAGTCATTATCCGGGTCTCGACCGGGGTGGCGAAGCCCCTTGTTCCCCAGGTGAAGGGCGAAACGATCGACGGCGCGAGAGCCAAGCTGCTGCGGGCCGGGTTCCAGGTCGAGATTGCCGAGAAGCAAGACGACACAGCGGAGCCGGGAACCGTCATTTCACAGGACCCGTCGCCCGACACCGAGTCGACCCCGGGGGCCGTGGTTCGCATCACGGTGGCCACTAGCTCCGGGACGGTTGAGATTCCCGACGTTACGCAGCTTTCGCCCGAAGACGCCCGACTGGCGCTGACGAAGGCCCTGTTCCGGATTACGGTTCAGACGGAGGCGTCGCAGACGGTTGATCAGGGCAAGGTGATCCGTACCGAGCCGGCCGGTGGCGAGCGGGTCGATCGTGGATCCGCCGTGGTGATCGTGGTGTCGGGCGGCAACGCGACGCAGGTGCCGGATCTTCGAGGGAAGACGCAGGCCGACGCGGAAACGACGCTCAATGCACTGGGCCTGAAGATAGACGTCACCACCCGGGCCGTCGTCAATGCCGATGAGATCGGCACCGTCATCACCCAGACCCCCTCAGCCGGCAAGGAGATCGATCCGGGCGGAACCGTGTCGGTCCGTATCGGGATCCAAGATACGTCGACGGTTACGAAGAAGCCGACGACGACCCTCCCCGAAGTTGTTCCGGCCACCCAACCACCGGTCTCGGGCTCTGTTCAGGTCCAGCCGACCGCTGCCCCATCCGCTCCGGCGCCGACCGAGGCTCCGATCGCCGTCGTTCCCGCCGTGACGCCCGAAACCACCCTGCCTCCGGCCTGATCACATCTATCGCTCCGGTGTGATTTCGGCGCTCTGGGAACGCCAACACCTCTGCTACTGAGGATTAGTTCCAAGGGGTCAGTGGTCGTAGGCGATCAGTGATCGTGGTGGTCGATCAGGAGATCGTCGATGGTGACGTAAAATGCGGTTGCGAGCGCGTCCAAGTCGGTATTCATGCCAGATCCTCCAAGATCAGTGGCGGTGAAGCACAGATCTTGGGCGTGTTCGCGCTCTACGTGGTGGACCATCTCGCGGAACGCGCGCATCCCTTGGAACAATTCATCTAGTGGGGTGTCTCTTATTTATGTGGTGGTTGTGTGGAGGGTGGCGTGGCCCTGACGGGTTTTCTTGAGGATGGATTCGGTTGTGGCGGTCCATTGGAACGGCTTGGGATTGGTGTTGCTTGCGTTCAGGTGGTGCTCGATCGCTGCGAGGAGATCGGGTATCGAGTGGAACACTCCGTGACGGATTGTTTGTCGGTGATCTCACGAAACCATCTCACATCGCTCGACCAGGTTGAGCCATGAGCTTGAGCTTGAGGTCGGGGTGAAATGATGGTGGAAGCGGGGGTGCTTGACGAGCAACGCCTCGATGTTGGAATGCTTGTGGGTGGCGAAACCTCCAACCGACCGGCAATCGCGGTAGAAGCCAAACCATCAGCAGCCAACAACAACGCCTTCGCCCTGATCACCTCCCGATGCGCCGCCGTTCCCGACCTCGCCAAACACTCAAGTATCTCCCGCTGACCGTCAGCCATCACCAACGCAGGACTCGGCGCACGCACCCCACACTACCCCCACACACCACCACAACCACCACATATTTACGAGACACTACATAGAGGCAGAATAGAGAGAAGAACTCAGACGTTGGCCATCGCCAGGAAGTTGGCGATGATCGTGTGGCCCCCTTCGGTGAGGATCGCTTCGGGATGGAACTGTACGCCCTCGATCGCCCGTTCGCGGTGGCGCAGGGCCATCACAATCCCGTCCACCGTGTGGGCGGTCACTTCGAGTTCGGCGGGCATCGTGGTCGGGTCGATTACGAGCGAGTGGTACCGGGTCGCGACAAAAGGGTTGGGCAACCCGCGCAGTACCCCGACACCGAGATGGTCAACCGACGAAGTCTTACCGTGCATGAGTGACGGCGCCCGGACGACGTGGCCGCCAAACACGTGGCCGATCGCCTGGTGACCGAGGCAAACGCCGAGGAGCGGAATCTGACCACCGATTTCCCGGATCACTTCGCAGCTGATGCCGGCATCTTCGGGGCGCCCCGGACCGGGAGAAATCAGAATCGCATCGGGCTCCAAGTCTCGTATGGCTTCAACAGTGGTCGCATCATTGCGGTACACCAGCGGTTCGGCTCCGAGCTCACCTTCGTACTGCACGAGGTTGTAGACTAACGAATCGTAGTTGTCGATGACCAGAATTCGAGATGTCTTAGCCCTCCTAGGGTAGCTGGCCCGGACGTGCGCCGGCCCCCGATATTCTTTCGGGCTATGGCTAAGTCATCGTCCGGTCGATTCACTCCGAAAGCAAGCGAAAAGGCGAAGGCCGATGGGCTGAAGGCCAAGGCGGGAGACGCCGCAAAAGACACGGCCGAGAAGCTACCCGGTTACCAGACCTCGGGCCGTTATACGCCGCCCCGGCCGGTCAACATCGCGTTCGAGCAAGGTACCAAGCCGTGGGTTCCCTACGCGATGTTCGCCTTCTTCGGCGTCGGCCTCCTGTCGATCATCCTGAACTACGTGAGCCTGCTCCCCGGCTCACCGAGCAACTGGTACCTCCTCGGGGGCCTGATCGGCATCACGGGCGGCTTCATGATCGCCACCCAACTCAAGTAAGCGTTGGTGGCCTCAGCGGCATCACGGGCGGCTTCATGATCGCCACCAAGCTCACGTAACGACCGGTAATTACATGGGTGTCACTTCTCCCCAGTGTTATCCCCAGCTGGGGATAACACGGAGTTTGGCTCTGACCAGCGTCGGGCGAACAACCGGAACGAGCCCAACGATCGAAAGGAAGGAACCATGTCAATCCGCCCCAAAGTCCTAATCGACTGTGATCCGGGCCACGACGACGTACTGGCCATAGGTGTGGCCGCAGCCCATTGCGAGGTAGTCGGCATCACCACCGTCGACGGAAACTCGACGCTCGAAAACACCACGCGCAACGCACTCCTGGCCACGGAATTGTTTGGCCTCACCGACGTACCCGTTCACTCCGGTGCGGGTGGACCGATCGATGGAAGCCCCGGCCGCCATCCCACCGAGGCCCACGGTCGTACGGGGCTCGACGGCCCGACACCGCGAAACCCGGTCCGCCGGGTCGATGGCACCGATGCGGTTTCTTTTCTTATCGACACGGTGAGGGCCACGGAAGGCCTCTGGCTGGTCCCGATCGGCCCGTTGACCAACATCGCGCTGGCTGTACGACGGGCCCCCGACATCCTCCGTCGGGTCGCGGGCATTTCGATCATGGGCGGCTCGATCACCCACGGCAACTCCACGGCGACCGCGGAATTCAACATCTGGTTCGATCCCACGGCAGCCGCCGAGGTATTCGACGCCGCGGGTGGCGCGGGGACCACGCTGCGCATGTGCGGACTCGATCTCACCCATCAGGTCGGGGTCGACGCCTCGTTCAGCGAAGCACTCCTTGCCCACGGGACCGATACGACGAGATTCTGCGGAGAGCTCATGGCGTACTACCAGGGCTACGCCGCACGAATCGAAGGAGCAACCGGCGAGGCGGCCAAGACGGTCCGGGCCGCGCTCCACGATCCGTGCGCGATCCTCGCCATCACGCACCCCGACCTTTTCGAAACGCGGCGTCTGCTCGTGGCGGTGGAGACAACCGGAACACTGACGACGGGGATGACCGTCGCCGACCTCCGCCCGTGGGCCGATCCCTCGAAAGCCAATGTCGACGTGGTCGTCCGGGCCGATCGCGACGCCGCCATCAGCGTGGTTCTCAACGCGCTCCGACAACACTGACGGTCCCGGAACCGGCACAACCTGCGTCTGGCAGGTGGACGGTGCTCCGGGTGCGGTATCGTTCTGCACCGCAGCGTGCCCCACGGACCGAAGCGTTGACTACAAAACAACTTGAGGGAGACCACATGAAGATGACCAAACTGGCGCGAGCGATGCTCGTGTGCAGTGTGCTGGCACTTGGTGCCGCTGCGTGCAGCAGCGACAAGAGCTCAGACACAACCGCCGCTGCCGATACGACCGCTGCAGCCGATACGACTGCTGCAGCCGAAACCGTCGCGGCAGACACCACCGCAGCCGCCGCTGCAGAAACCACCGTTGCTGCCGCGGCCGCCGAAACCACCGCCGCCGCCGCTCCCGCCGCCGGTGGCGCCAAGTCCGTCGCACTGCTGTTCGACATCACCGGTCGGGGCGACAAGTCGTTCAACGACGCTGCGGCCGCCGGTCTCGACAAGGCCAAGGCCGAGTTCGCCGACACGACGTTCTCGGAGTCGGCACCGACCGGCGACGCTGACCGTCCCGAGCGCGTAAAGACCCTCATCTCGCAGAAGACCGGCCTCATCGTGTGCGTCGGCTTCCTGTGGACCAAGGACTGCGGCGCGGCCGCCAAAGCCAACCCCGGCACCAGCTTCGCGATCATCGACGACGTCATCGCTGAACCCAACGCGGTATCGCTTCTGTTCTCCGAACAGCAGGGCTCCTACCTCGTGGGCGTCGCTGCGGCCCTGAAGTCAAAGACCGGCAAGGTCGGCTTCATCGGCGGCGTGCGCACCGACGGCATCGGCAAGTTCGAGGCCGGTTACAAGGCTGGCGTCATGGCCACCAATCCGAAGGCCACCATCGAAGTCAAGTACGCGACTGAGCCACCGGACTTCTCGGGCTTCAACGACCCGGCCAAGGGC
>JANMZO010000206.1:0-2107 GCA_031383405.1 Acidimicrobiia bacterium
CGACGGACTTCCTGGCGGCGCGGCCCTCCTTCACGTCTTCAAACCGATCGCCCAACACCAGCGCCGCCGGACCCTGCGCAATCGTGTAGTACCAGTCACCCAACCGGCGATCATGGCCGAGCAGTTCCAGCGTCCCGAGTCCCGCGCGATCCTTGATGCGCAGCTTGTCCGCGTCGGCCAATGGCCAGTCGCGCAGAACGTCCGTGGTGCTGCTGAAAAAACGGCGGTTGGACAGGGCGAGCAGTGTCGTCCGGTAGCGCCGCTGATCGTCAATGTCCGACATCATCCAGGCGAAAATGTGTTCGCCCGGTGCCAGCCGAGACTCGACCGGAGCCCGCAGCGGGGACTCGACAGATGACCAGCCCTCGACGTGCGAGGCCATCACGGGAGTTGTCGGATTCAAGACGCCAGCCTGTTCGGGAGTGGACGGACACCTTCAGGACGGGGACAGAGTAACGGACGGGGTGGGAAAGAGTAAGAGAGCAGTGGGTAGTGGGTAGTAGAGAAGTGACACCACCTTTAGGTCAGTTGAGTGACACGACCTTTAGGTCAGTGACGCATGGTTCTTTCAAGGAATGCTGAAGCAGGCACGGAACGAAAGGAGGCCGATAGGCCGACTGGAGTTCCGTGCCTGCTCCAGCATTCGCGGCGGTGGCTGGTGGTTGGGGATGTTTGCTGTAGGCTGCTGAGAAACGGGAGCCAGATCGTCATGGTTGAAAAACCTTCGGCCCGCTCAACGGCGCGAGATGGTGGCCGCGGTCAGGCGTGGAATGTCGCAACGAGCGGCCGCGCGACAGTGGGGAGTGCCGGTCTCGACCGTGCAGCATTGGCTGCGCCGAGCATGGCGGCAAAGGCTCGATCGAGTCGATTGGGACGATCGCTCGTCGCGACCCAAACGAGTGCAGCGGACGAAGGCTGCTCTGGAAGCACGCATCGTCGCGCTGCGGCGACGGTTGCAACGGGGAGTGTTGGGCGAGGTCGGGGCGGCGGCGATTCAACGCGAGTTGCTCGCCGAACGGGTCGCGCCCTGTCCGGCGGTGCGAACGATCGGACGCATTCTGCTGCGACACGGAGTCCTGGATGGTCGCCGGAGAGTCCGTCGGCCACCGCCTCCCAAGGGTTGGCATGTGCCGGACGTCGCGGCTCACGAAGCCGAGTTGGACTCCTTCGACACCATCGAAGGACTGGCGATTCGCGGCGGTCCCCACCTGACGATTCTCACCGGAACCTCGCTGCTGGGCGGGCTTCCGGCCGCTTGGCCACGCACGTCCATCGCCGCGACCACGGTGCTGGAGTGCTTGAGCGAACACTGGCGAGCCTTCGGCCTGCCGGGCTTCGCGCAGTTCGACAACGACAATCGCTTCACGGGACCACGCCAATACCTCGACGCGGTCGGCCGAGTCATTCGCCTCTGCCTGAGCCTGGGTGTCACACCCGTCTTCGCACCCCCCAACGAAACCGGTTTCCAAGCCGCCATCGAGAGCTTCAACGGACTCTGGCAAGCCAAGGTCTGGCAACGCTTCGAGCATCCCACCGTGTCGCGATTGCGGCAACGTTCCAACGACTATCTCGCGGCGCTGCGCCAACGCCGAGCCGTTCGCATCAGCGAGGCACCACCCCGTCGTCCATTCCCGCCGCGTTGGCAACTCGATCTCCAAGCTCCGCTCCGAGGACGCATCTTCTTCATCCGCCGCACAACCGACACCGGGCACGCAACAGTCCTGGGGCACTCGTACCTCGTCGATCACCAATGGCCACACCGACTGGTCCGTGCCGAAGTCGATCTGGATCACGATCAAATCCAATTCTTTGCCCTCCGACGCAGACAACACGACGACCAACCGCTGCTCAAAACCGTCGCCTACAAGTTCCCTCAAAAACGATTCACTGAATAACCAACAACCCGACCTAAAGGTCGTGTCACTTGCCAATCACGCAATGTTTCACTGACCTAAAGGTGCTGTCACCTGCCCGTTACGGACTGGTTTCTTCGGGAGGACGAGCGATTCCGTCGGTTCGAGTCTTAAGTACCGTTATTCCGGTCGCGTCGCCAGTTTTCTCGAACCGCACGAATTTCGTGCGAATTAACTTACGCACCTTCTCAGCG
>JANMZO010000210.1:0-1945 GCA_031383405.1 Acidimicrobiia bacterium
CCTCACGCCACACAGCGTCGGAACCAACGTGATGTTCTGGGGTGCGCAATGGGCCAAGACGAACGTGCTGCGCGGCGGGCCAGCCCCCGCCGCCTTCAAAGGTTACGAGGAGTCCAGCGCCGTCCCCGTGTGCGGCGGACGCTTCACCACGGCCCCCGGGAACAGCTCCAACCCGCCCTCTGCGATTCCCGACTACATGGCCGTGATCGTGTCGACCAACGTCGTCAAGACCGGGGCGTTGATCTCGGGTGACATAAGCGAGGTGATCATCGTGAAGACCAATCCGGGCTACGCCGCCAATCCCGGTCACGCAGGTACGGGAATCACGCAGGCGGTGGTCTGTAAGGCCCCTTAGCTGCGGCGGTGCCCCACAGGTCCGGCGCGACAGGGTGAACTCGGTCTGGCTCGCTTCGCCGATGTCGCGGCACAGCTACTACAGAGTCGCGTCGTCAGGTTGCCGGTCCGGGGCTCCCCGCGGAACGATTGGCGCTGGGGTGCCACATTGCGGCTGGAGTGCGACACTGGAGCCGCATCATGGCACTGGAGCCTCAATCATCGTACGCGGCTCAGCCTGCAGCTCAGTGACCTTGCACTACGGAGACGGTCGGGGGGTCTCCGAGAAGAGTGCATCGAGAACTTCGGTTGCCGCCCGTTCGGCCGCTTCCAAGGCGCCTTCGACGTAGCCCTGGTAGGTGGAGGCCATCTCGGTGCCGGCCCAGTGGATTGGACCGATCGGGTGGGCAAGTTCCTCGTAGCCCGACGTCATGACGCCCGGCGGGGCGTAACACGCGTACCCACCACCGATGAACGGTTCGGTCAGCCAGTCGTGGTCGAAATAGTCGATTGGATTACGGGCTTCTTCGCCGAGCACCCGGGCAAGGCCGTCGAGCACTTCGGCCCGGCGCTCATCGGCCGGCTTGTCGGACCACACAACGGCATCGTCGCCTCCGATGAATGCTACAAGTGCATAGTGTTTGTCGTCGGGTGACGACGCGTCGAGTGTGTGGTCGAGGACAATCAGGTCGGGGTCGACGACCTGCACCGGCCGTCCCCTCCAGAATGGTCTGTCGTAGAGGGCGAAGCACTTGATCACGCTTCCCATCTCCAAACGCTGCATCAACCACATGCGTCGCCGTGGAAGCACGGGGTCGAAGTCGATGCGCTGGATCTGGTTGGGCGGGAGGGCGACGATGACGTGGTCGGCCTCGATGATCGCGTTCTCGGCGACCACCCGAACGCCATCACCGCGGTGGATGATGTCGTAGACCTGGTACCCGAGCAGCACCCGGTCGCCGAGTTCTTCGGCGATGCACGACGCGACCGCCGCAAGGCCCTTTACAACCCGGGTGCTGTGCGAACCGCCATCAGACGAGAACATCGCCTCAAGCCCGCCCGAGGTCTTGATACCGTGAAGGAAGTACAGCATCGAGACATCTTTCGGCTCGAGGGTGTACTCGGTGCGAACGATCTGGTCGAAGACCTTCTTCAGTTCTTCGGAGTCGAGGTTGGCCCGCTTCCATTCCTCCACGCTGACCGCATCCAGGGCGGTGGCATCCGGGGTGCGGGAAAGCATCTCCTCATCGACGGATTCAGCCAGAGCCTCCAACTTGGCCACGAACCACTCCCATTCCGCTCGCAGGAGACGCGGCATGTTCTCAATCTTGTGGGCGGTCAGGTCCATGCGGGCCGAGTCGACCTGGTGGAACGTTTCCAGGCCGTACTCGGCCAGCAACGCATTGATCCGGGGCATCTCCCGGGCGGCGGCGATCCACTGGCCGCCGAGGTCGAACGCGGTGCCGTCGGCCAGGTGATGGCTCCGCAGTCGCCCACCGACGCGATGGTCGGCGTCAAGGACCAGTGCGCTTCTTCCGCTCCGGACAATATGGCGTGCGGCGGCCAGGCCGGACACCCCGGCACCGATCACCACGACGTCGGTCGTTTCGAA
>JANMZO010000221.1:0-8562 GCA_031383405.1 Acidimicrobiia bacterium
ACAGCCCAAGGCTTCCAAAGGTCTCGTTGTCGGCCGCCATTCGACATCGCTGGATTTCTCGGTCGCCCCGGACAAGACTGCCGCCGCACCAACGAAAGACTCGGGCGTCACACGATCTTCGAACGGCGAAGTGTACGGCGCGACCAGCGCGCTGAAAGCAGCCGACGGATTACTCCGCGGGCTTATCAACCGCGACGCCAATGCGGCCTGGTCGATGCTGGCCGTCGCAGACCGCACAAAGCTCGGCTTCCCGCAACGTCTGATTGACGAGGCCCACAGCGCAGGGTGGGAGGCGTATCGCATCACCTCAACGTCGGCCAGCACCGTCACCGTCGAAGTCGAGCAAACGGCGAAGGTCAGTGACATCGACGGTGTGATCGCTCAAACGGCGACGATGACCGTTCCCGTCATCTTCGACGGGTCCCGATTTTCTGTCGGATGGACCCGTCGGCTGGTCGTCCAGCACTACCCCGAGCGGACCCCGGCGGCCGATCGAGCGGTTGAAGAAACGGTAAAGGAATGGGCGTCGGTCCGGCAGAAGTGCACGCCGGCTCCAAGTGAGTATTCGGGTGGCTTGTTCGGGGTCGTCGGCCTGGCCACGGCGCTGTGCCACACGAGTGGCTCACCAAGGGTCCAACAGATTGGCGACCTTGATTCGCTCGACGAGCCACAACCTTTCATCGACGGGTTCGGCGGCTCCGCGCTCGTCTGGGCCCGGGTCGCCACGCTCTCCACACCGGTGCCCATGAATGTCGTCGTGGCGCCCAATGGCTCCGGATGGACAGTTCTGGGAATCGCCCGACCCTCACTCGCCAGTTCCTGAAACGCATCCGTTCTGACTTTGGTCGTCTGACACCCGAAAGTCACGCTCCTCCGACCGTCGAGAAGTTCCTCAGATCTTCGTTGAAGTCGCCCCGGCACCCCTGATCGGCCACACCGGCCAATCGCCGGGGCCACACCAGCGAAAACCCGCGGCTGGCGTCCGCCTGCCGCTGCAGCAAAACCCCCCAACGAAAGGACACCTCATGGTGAACCGCAAGAAGAAACTGCTCCGTAGCATTCCGGCGATCGGTCTCGCTGCGGCGATGGCAATGACACTGGCTCCACGGGCCAACGCATCGAGCCACCGCGAAGCACCGTCCATCACCGAAGACCCCGTGGCCGACCTCACCGACGTCTACGCGTTTGTGAGCCCCGACAACGCGGCATCGACCACGTTGGTCATGAACGTGAACCCGTTCGAACTGCCCGCCGGCGGTCCGAACTTCCACAAGTTCGGCGATGACGTGCTTTACGAGTTCAACATCGACAACAACGGCGATGCTGTCGCTGACCTGAAGTACCAGTTCAGGTTCAAGACGACGTACACCAATCCGAACACATTCCTGTACAACACGAATCAGGTGACATCGCTGACGGATCCCGATCTGAACGTCCGCCAGACCTACTCGGTCACGGAAGTGAAGGGCGGACAATCAAAGTCCATCGGCAACGACGTGATGGTCGCTCCTGCGAACGTCGGCCCCAGGTCAATGCCCAACTACCGGGCGCTCGCAGAGGCGGCAGTGACGCCGCTCGAAACCTCAACCATGAAGGTGTTTGCCGGACCACGTGACGACCCGTTCTTCGCTGACCTCGGTGCCATCTTCGATCTTGGTGGTCTGCGTCCGTTTAACGCCGCCCATCTCATTCCGCTGAAAAAAACGAGCGGCCGCGACTATCTGGCCGGTTTCAACGTGCACTCCATCGTGCTGCAGGTTCCGTCAGCCCGCATCACCAACACCGACCCCGTTATCGGGGTGTGGGCCACCACGTCACGCCGGGTTCCGGGCGCCGGTGGGGCTGCTGACACCTGGAAGCAGGTGGCCCGCCTGGGCCAGCCCCTCGTCAACGAAGTGATCGTTCCGGTGGGCGCAAAGGACCTCTTCAACAGTTCCTCGCCCGACAAGGACCTTCAGTTCGCCAAGGGCGTTCTTGAACCTGAACTCGGGAAGCTCATTCCCGTTCTCTACCCCGGGGTGAAGGTGCCCACCGCAGTCAGCACCGGACTCGGTCTTGGCGGCCGTGAGGACCTGGCCACGATCTTCCTGACCGGCATCCCCGGTGTGAACCAGCCGAAGAACGTGAAGCCCTCTGAGCAGTTGCGCCTTAATACCTCGGTGGCCAAATCAGGATTCCCGAACGGACGCATGCTGTCGGACGACGTGGTCGACACGGCACTCCAGGTCGTCGCCGGTGCCACCGACTTCTCCAAGGAGTACAAGGTGTTTCCGAACAACAAACTCGGGGACGGCGTTGACTTCAATGACCGCGAGTTCCTGAGCCGCTTCCCCTACGTCGGTTCACCGAACGATGGATACAGCAAGCCACAACGCCAAGCCTGATCGGTAACCCCGGTCTGCCCGCACACCACGGAGAAACGATATCCACATGTCGACCACGGCCATGAAGCTGACAACACCCCGGGCAGCCTGTTCACGCCCGGAACCCCGGTTTGCGGGCCACGGACGACGCACTGCGAATCCGGGCCGACCACGCATCAGCGTGGCGGCCCGGATCGCCGGTCTGGTCCTCGTATCCACGATCCTCACCAACCCCACCGCCAACGCCAACACAGACCTCGGGGCCACCAAACCCCGGGCCTCAACGCCCGCGCCGCCGTCCACCACACGTGGTACCGGTACGTCATCACCCTCGACGGCGACCGTTGCCTCGCTCGAACGGAAAACCGGGCTCTCGCCCTCAGACGGCAAGGCTTGGAATGATCTGGCCGCCGCGTATGTTAGGCGCGCTTATGAAACTGGCGACCCATCGTTCTATCCGGCGGCGGCGAAAGCACTCGAACGATCGAGCCGACTCCTCAACAACAACCCAAACGTCCGTATGGTCCGTGCCAACCTGAACCTTGCCCTGCATAAATTCGCGGTCGCCCAGACCGAAGCGGCGGCCGTGCTCCGTACCCGGCCGAACAGCTTCGAAGCCCGCCTGGCCCTGGCCGACGCAACCATTGAGATCGGCGACTACACATCGGCATCGATGTTGGTCGACGGGCTCGTCGACCAACATCCAGGCGTGGCATCTCTGTCACGGCTTTCCTATCTCCGTCAACTCAACGGCGACATTCTCGGCGCCGAAACCGCGATGCGGGCCGCCGTTTCGGCCGCACCCGAGCGATCGCTGGACCGGGCCGTCGCTTTGGCGTATCTGGGCGATGTTCTCCTCGAACGGGGAAAGGGGCCCGCCGCGAAGCGGGCATTCACCGAAGCGTTGTCGATCCACGAAGGGTCCGCGACGGCCGCCATGGGAATCGCCCGGCTCGAAGCCGCAGACCACGAATGGGAGGGCGCTTCGTCGACGCTCGACCGGCTCCTCGACCGGGTGCCGTTGCCCGGAGCACTGGGTCTCGCCGCGGAGATCTCGCGAGCACGCCAGGACCGCCCGGCGGAAACCGCAGCGAATCAACTCGTCGACGCAAGCATCGCTCTGTTTCGATCCAACGGGGCGGTCGTCGATGCTGAACTCGCTCTGCTTCTGGCCGACCGGGGCCCATCCAATGCTCCGAAGGCGCTCGTCGCGGCCAGGAACGCCTACGGAGCCCGGAAGACGATCTTCACCCAAGACGCGATGGCGTGGGCGCTCGTCCAATCAGGACGCACTCCCGAAGCCGTCCCGTTTATCACCGCCGCCACGGCCACCAACCCGGCCGTCGCCTCGGTCCGCTGGCATGCAGCCGTTATTTTCGACGCTGTGGGGAACACCTCGGCGGCGAAGCGCGAAGTGGCTGCCGCTGTGCAAAACCAATGGTTCTCGCTGGCGCAACGGCCTGACGTGGTCGCTCTCGCCCGAAAGCTCGGAGTCGCGGTGTGAGTTCACCGGAGGCGCTCCGCTCACCGCGCACGCCCGTGGGCGATCGGCCACAAACCCGCCCGAAGATCACCGCCCGTCGACGGACGAGCTGAAGGGCATCGTCCTACCTGATGGAGACACCGAGGTCCACCGGAAGCACGACGCCGGTGAGGAACCGGGCGTCGTCGGTGGCGAGCCAGGTTGCCGCGTTTGCAACATCGACGGCCTCCACCCAGGGCTCTGACATGAGACTGACCCGTTGGCGCAGAAGATCACCGGCATCTTCGCGACCCGGGTTGGGAAGGTCCGGTCGGAACAGGCGGTACATCGCCTCGTGTTGCACCATGGGGGTGTCGACCGTGCCTGGTGCCACAACGTTGACGCGGATGTCGTACCGCGCCACCTCCTGGGCGAGGCTCTTCGCAAA
Organism: Acidimicrobiia bacterium; assembly: GCA_031383405.1. GTDB lineage: Bacteria > Actinomycetota > Acidimicrobiia > Acidimicrobiales > JANYDT01 > JANMZO01. The sequence continues at coordinate 4,274 of JANMZO010000221.1, forward strand.
CCCGATGACGCCCCACTTGGTGGCGCAATAGTCGGACAGGTTCGGCACGGCCCGCAACCCGGCTCCCGAACTGGTAACGACGATCGACCCTCCCCTCCCCTGCCTGATCATGGACGGAATGACCACCGAGGTCGTGTTCCACACGCCCGTGAGATTGACCCCGAGAACATCGTTCCACTGCTCCTCGGTGATCTCCCAGCTCTTCGGCCCGAACGGCGAGATGCCGGCGTTGGCGACGACGATGTCGATGACCCCCAACGATGCTTCCGCTTCAGCTACAGCGGCAGCCATACCGGCGCGGTCCCGCACATCAACCGGGAGCGCAAGCACCCGGCGGCCTTCGCTTTTCACGAGGCGGGCCGTGTCGGCGAGATCACCAGGCCCGGCCATTGGATACGCGGACCATGGAAAGGCCGGTGCCGCCAGATCAACCGCGACTACATCGGCCCCCTCCTGCGCCAACCTGATCGCGTGAGCACGGCCCTGTCCGCGCCCGGCACCGGTCACGAGTGCGACTCTTCCCTCAAGCTTGCCCATCGACCGCTCCTAAGTTTCTCCACGTTCCGGCTCCATGTGGCCGAAACCCGGAGACGACACTATTCGCTGGGCACTTCGACGTGGCCCGGACGCCGAAACAACCTGAGCGTTCGAGAAGCAGCACTATCCGCTGGGCACTTCGACGTGGCGCAGACGCCGTAATAGCCTGAGCGCTTCCAGAACCACCACGAATGCGGCAACGAGGCCCCGATGAAGTTCATGCTCCAGTACCCGGATCTGCACGGTTCCGATGCTGACATGCTCGATGCGGGCCCGATAACGGATATCGCCGCCGCGGCGGAGCGACACGGATGGTCGGGCCTGTCCTTCACGGAGCACCCCGCGCCCGGAGCAAAGTGGCTGCAGGCCGGCGGCCACCAGACCCTGGACCCGTTTGTGGCCCTCGCCGTCGCGGCGGCCGTTACCTCGCGCCTTTCACTCCTCACGTACCTCTCCGTGCTCCCCTACCGAAATCCCCTTCTGCTCGCGAAGGCGGCGACCACCCTCGACCGCGTCTCCAACGGACGTTTCGTTCTCGGCGCCGGAACCGGCTACCTTAAGTCGGAGTTTCACGCGTTGGGTGTCTCCTTCGATGAACGGAACGCGCTGTTCGATGAAACACTCGACGTGCTCCCGCTGCACTGGAGCGGCGACGCGTTCTCCTACACCGGGAAGAAGTTCACCGCTCGCGACGTCATGGCCCGACCCCGACCGGTCCGCAGTCCCATTCCGATCTGGATTGGAGGCAACGCTACAGTCACCCTTCGGCGGGTGGCCGAACGGGCCCAGGGCTGGATGCCCCTCATCAGCTCGGCCGAGATGGCGAACACGACCCGAACCCCGCTCGTCGATTCACTCGACGCGGTGGCTGACCGCTTGCTCGTGCTCCGTGACCTGGCCGGCGACCGGTACGCCGAACTCGACATCGTTGTGCCGTACTACGACACCGAGTTCGACACTCCAGCCGACAGGCAGCGGCATGCCGACTTCTTCGGAAGGGCTCGCGAGATTGGGGTCACCTGGATCGTCGTTCCGGCACCGTGGGCAGTGCACCCCGCCACCGTCGAGTTCATCGAGGGCTTCGCGTCAACGCTCTTTGAGCCCGGCAACTGATGGAGACAGAACCACCGAGGTAGGTTCTGAGGCTATGTCATCCCCCTCGCCCCGCCTTGTGCAGATCGTCGACCCCGGCCACACCGTGATCCTCACGATGGAGTTGCAGAAAGGGGTCGTGGGTGAGCATGCGTTGCTCCCGGCGCTGCCCGCCGCGGTGCGTGAAGCCGATCTTCTGCGCGTCGCCGGAATGGTGTGCGCGGCCGCTCGTCGACGCGGCATGAGGGTGTTGCATGCCACCGTCCACGATCGGCCCGATGGAGTGGGGCAGTCGGCCAACTGTCGAATCCTGGCCATCGGTCACAAGCGGCGCGCCGAAACAGGTCACGGCCCAACCGATGTCGATCAGCCCGGCGTGGCTCTCGCTGATGAACTCGACGCTCAGCCGGGTGACATCGAGGTTCCACGTTCCACCGGGCTCACGCCCTTCACCTCTTCCGGCCTCGATCAGATCATCCGCAATGTAGGTGGCCGCACCATCGTGGTGATGGGCGTGTCGCTCAACCTTGGAATCATCGGGTGCGCGCTGAGCGCCGTCGATCTCGGGTATCAGGTCGTTGTCGTTCGCGATGCCGTCGTCGGTCTGCCCGGAGACTACGCCGAGGCAATGCTCGTCAACTCGATTGCGATGATCGCCACAATCGTCACGTCGAACGAATTGTTCGCAGCGTGGGACGCCGCGCGACCCACGTTGTAAAGAAGCGGAACCAACATACTACGTATACGTATTTGTTGGATACCGATTGTCGACATCGGTCCTCAGGCCAAATCGTCCACCAGAGCGGCATAGCGGTCGATGAAAGGGATGGTCAACGACGTATCGGCCCAACCTTCGCGTGCGGTACCAATCACCGTTCGCTCCACGCCGAGGTCGCGGTATTCACGCAAGGTGTCCGGTGTCGGGTCACCGAAAGCGTAGAGCGACACCGGAATCACGCGTCCGACGGCCCCGGCCGCGACACGAAACGCCTCAATGCGTCTTCCGATATTGCCGAGCCCGACATCGACCGGCATCCATTCGTCGGCCCACCGGAGCGTGTGCTCGACGCCGACGCGACCCGCAGCGCCCATGAGGATGGGCGGATGCGGACGTTGTTCAGGTTTCGGAAACGACCACACCGCATCGAACCCGAAAAACTCTCCGTGATACTCGGAGTCGTCGTCGATCCAGCAACGCTTCAACGCACCTATGCACTCTTCGGTCGCCCGGTAGCGCTGCGACCAGGCGATATCGGGTCGGTGATTGGCAAGTTCTTCGACGTTCCATCCCACGCCGACACCGAAGAGGAACCGCCCGCCTGACAGCAGGTCAAGGGTGGCGACCGACTTGGCCAGATCCAATACGTGATGCTCCAACACCAGTGTCACGCCGGTTCCGATGCGAAGCGTTGAGGTGGCGGCGGCCGCCAGCGTCAGACTGACAAACGGGTCCATCATCCGCCGGTACTGGGTGGGCATCTCGCCGCCGGCGGGATACGGGGTGCGACGCGACCCGGGGATGTGCGAATGCTCCCCGATGAACAAGGAGGCGTAACCCCGATCCTCCAGTGCCCGCGCGAGGACATCGGGCCGCACATCTTCAGGCGTGTTCATGGTCGTGAAGCCAAGTTCCATCGACCCGTACCCTATTGCGAAGTGGTGTCGGCCGTCGATCGAACACCGACGCGACGGTCAACGGGTTGCCAACTGGCAAGCTTCACCGACACGGCTTCACCGACACGGCTTCAACGACACGGCTTCAACGACACGGCTTCAACGACACGGCTTCCATGGACGGGCTCGGAGATTGCGGGCCATCGACATCGCCGCCCAGTTGTTGACATTTGCCTTCGGACAATAGGAGCCCGCCGGCGTCGAGTACTCAATCTGGACCACCGCCTTTCCGGCTTGCGAAAACGGCAGGAGCAACGCGCAGTCCCCCGAATACTGCCCACACTGCTCGTTTATCGCGAAGTCAAAGTCAGGCAGCAACTCAGCAACCTGGTCCAGGTCGTTCTTCAATCCAACGGCGAGACCGAGTTGGTGCGTGATGCGGGCAAGCAAGCGGTTGTAGGCCAGCTGATCCGCAGCGGTGAGGGGAAACCCGGTGTTGTTTGTGTACCCGTCGACATTGTCCCAGTCGATGGCATCGAACCCGGCCGACCTGCACTTCTCCGCGCGGACCGTCATCAACGGTCGCAACACGGTAAGCGCGCGTATATCGACCCACCTCTCACCCGGCCATCCGTCGAGTGCGTTACCCAGAATTGAAGCAAACGAGATGTAATCAGGCCGCCACTTCTCGGCGCTTCCGCCCGACACGTAACAAACGGCGCGACCGCCGACCCGATGAATAGCCTTGACCCCGGCCGCATTCGGCGTCGTCCCGGTGGCCGCATAGAGGTCGATGACCCAAACGTTCGGTCGCACGCAGCCTCCCCCGGTCGCCGGCACCACGCATATCGACGTGTCGGGAGTCGAAGAGCCGATCTGGTACAGCCAGCGATCGGAAGGCGACGGCAACCAAGGTGGTCCAACCTTGGTTGACGATGTCGGCCGGGAGCCACGCGTAGCCGGCGACTCAGAGGTTCCGGGGCCGCTCGCACTGACCGCGCCTGTCGACACCGCCACGGTCACACTCGCGGCAAACAGCAGCAGGC
>JANMZO010000224.1:0-13260 GCA_031383405.1 Acidimicrobiia bacterium
ACCCGTCTCCTCTGCGAAGTGTTGCTCCTGCATCGCACCCACACCACCGACGAGATCACCGCCGGGATCCGTGCCGGCCTCGCAATCGGCTCCATTGATCCGGCCGTGATCGCAATCGAAGCCCGCCGATCCATCGAACACACCGAACCCGAACCTCTCCCGCTGATGCAACGGCCACCCTCGCTCGACGGCTACGACAATCTCCTCAACAGAAAGCACCAACCATGACCAAAACACTCAAAACATCACCGACGACAGCACCGACGACAGCACCGACGACGCCAACAGCGACGGTGACCACCACAACGACACCATCGACCGGGTCGACTATCGCCGCGTTCGAGGCATGCCGGAACCTGAACCTAACCGGTCTCGCACCCGAGATTGAAAACCTATGCGCGCACGCAATCAAACAACGACTGTCCTACCCGGCATTCCTCACCGAAGCACTCACGATCGAGATCGACATCCGCCACGAACGTCGCCGCCAACGACGCGTCCTCGAAGCAAAACTCCCACGCCTCAAAACCCTCGACACCTTCGACCTCACAGCCAACCCGCTCATAAGCCCACAAACCATTGCGCTTCTCCGCGACGGCACCTACATCGATAACTCCGAACCCGTCGTACTCCTCGGCAACTCCGGCACCGGCAAATCACATCTCCTCATCGCCGCATGCCTCGCCGCCGCCGAAAACGGACGACGAGTCCGCTACACCACCTGCGCCCAACTCGCCAACGAACTCTGCGAAGCCAAAGACGACAACCACCTCGGACGCGTCGTCCAAAAATACGGCCGCTACGACCTCCTCGCCATTGATGAACTGGGCTACGTCCACCTCGACACCCGGTCCGCCGAACTTCTCTTCCAAATCCTCACCGAACGAGAAGAACGAGCATCCATCGCCATCGCCTCCAACGCCCCGTTCTCCGAATGGACCAAAACCTTCACCGACAAACGACTCGCCGCCGCCGTCATCGACCGCATCACCTACAAAGCCCACATCATCGAAACCGGCACCAACAGCTACCGCCTCGCAAACACCACCAACCCCAAATAACTGTATGCCCACCCATACACCCACAGAAAACAAGGCTCGCATGACAAGAGCACCCCACCGCGACCACTACATCGAACCCGCCACCAACAACAACACCGCCACCGTCATCGACGAAGCCATCAAATCACTCGGCACCCTCACCACCCTCAACTGGCACGACGACCAAGGCATCACGCTCCACCTCCTCGTCAGCCTCGCCACCGAAATCCAACAACGCATCCCCCAAACCGTTGCCGAAGCCCGCGACCAACAATACTCCTGGGCACAAATCGGAGACCTCCTCGGCACCACCCGAGCCAGCGCCTGGCAACGCTACGCCCACACCAAACCCACACCCACCCACCCAAACAACTAACCTCACCAACCCAGAAGGTGGGGCCAAAACAGACCGTCGCGACGGGGCCAAATCAGACAAGCGAACTCAAACACTGCGACCCATGAGTTCGCTCATGGCACCCATGTACTCAGACTTGCCCGAACTCGGTGAGTTCGAGTTCAGCCCGAAGATCGGGAGCGGCCCGTCGGCCAAACCTTTTGCCGTGCAGGCGAAGATCATCGAGGCGGCGAACGCATAATTGTCGGCAGCCGTCGCACCGCCTTCGGTGTTCCTGAAGATGTACGACACGAGTATCGGTTTGAGCTTCTCCCATGCTGAGATCGCATCGCCGAGGGCCGGCCGATCAGGCACGATCAGCTCGCCATCCAGTGATACATAGAGCTTCGTCACGGGGTCGTAACCGGTTTTCGCCATGAAGGTTCCGTCTGGTCTGACGACCGGCGTGAATGCGAGACCCAGGAGTTCAGGAGGGCCGTCGAACGGCTTGGCGAGCACGGCCCTCCTGAGGTCAGAAGGGACCATCGCCGTGACCCGGACCTTGTCTTTGGGTTTGGTGTAGTGGACTAGCGAGGCGAGGGGGGCAATCGCCATATGGTCAGCGACCATTTTCATCCGTTGGTCGATCAACTCCCCGTCGCCAGACCGGTACAGCCCAATGCAGCCTCCGCCGCCATTGAGCGCATTATGCAAGGCCGCTATCGCAAGATCTTCGGCCCCGATCTTGTAATCCACGGTCACCTTGCCAGCCGCTGACGCCTTAGCTTCGGCTGTCGCCTGGGCCCTCTCCTGGTTCGCCTGCGCGTGCGCTTCTTTCTCGTCGGGTGTGGCACCTTCTGCGCAAAGCTTCTCGGCGAGCTTGTGCGTGGTGGCCTCGTCGCCGTCGCAGTGTACGGCTCGCAGGTATTCAAAATGGTTGAACGACCTCCCGGCCTTCTCTCCGTCATCGTTTTCGCATGAAAGCCCCGTGACCTTGCCGTCGATCACACCCGGGGTCACAACCTTGCCCGATTCATCGAAATATGCCTCGAAGACCTGATCGATGTCTCTCTGTTTGACCGCTGAGTTCTCGCTGAAGTTATGGAGGCAACCCAGTTCATTGTAATTGAATGTCGCAGACGGCAGGCCGTTATTGCCCTTCTCCTGGAGCTTTCCCGGCCTGATCAGGCTCGCTACTTTGTAGGTCTCACCCTCTCCGTTGACATGCTCCGTCACGCCGTCCTCGATCCAACCGTCGGCGATCAGGGTCCTAAAGAACATGACCAACTGGGCGTTGAGCCACGACCTCGGACCTGCGAGCGGATCAGCTTGCTTCCTCGCGCCACCCGTTGACCGGCCGCCGAAATCCGAACCCGTGAACGCATCAACCTTCGGTTCGAGGTACGGCGTGCCCTCGATGATGTCCACGGGATCATATGTGTACCTAGTATTTAGATCGGTAATCGTGGCGGTTGTTTCCGTGGACCAGTTGATCGACCCAGCTAGCCGCATCATCCGCGGGACATCGTTGACCTTGTCCGCTTCGGGTTGGGCCTTCCACCAAGTTCTCCATGTAGTGAGCGATCCCCCGAACTCGTCCAGGGGCACGGGTTCAGCCGTCACCCAGAAAGCCTGGACGCCACGCCCACTCTCCAGAACCATCGTCGGTGGTAGCGGGTGTCTGTCGATTACTGCTCGCGCTGCCTCGACGTTACGGCAGAGCTTGTGCCTGTTCTTGTCCGTGACCTTGTGGCCGTTGACGCCGTCTCCCCAGTCGACATCAGCGACCCACGCCACGCCGGTGATGCAGTCCTCCTTTTTGCCGCGATCGATCTCACCTTCGCCTTTTCGGACTGCTATGTTCACGTAGCAATTTGCTAGCTGGGTGTTCCGAAAGATCGCCGTCTCGACGAGCTTGTCGATGGCTGCAGGGTCGGACGCCGGCTCCCATACCGAGTCTTTCTTGTCCGAGAACCAGAGACCGATCCTGCCTTCGCTCACGTGCTCGAAGAGAAGCATGAGGTGCTGGCGCATCTGTTCGCCGTCAGGGGCCGGCGGCGATGATGAAGCGCTCGGTTCACCATGCGACTCGAACATCGGCTTCGCGCCGTCGTATTTCATCTTGCACCGGCCCGTTCCGAGATCCATACCGCAGCGTCCGGCAGCAGAGGGGCCTGGCCCTCGCTGAGGCGCTGCGATTCCCCTGAACCCGAACTCCTTACATCACGGGGGTTCGTCGCGTCGGGTTCACCGGTCTCTATCTGCGCGAGGCGCTCGAGGTAGGACTGCAATTCGGTTCCGCTGACGAACGTCCGACGTCCGATGTGCACCGTTCTAAGACGACCCTCCCGAACTTCCCCGTAGAACGTTGTTGGGCCAATTTTGCCCAAGACGCTTCGGGCTTCCGAAACCGAATACAACCTTTCCATTTCACTTCCTCCTGGTAGGTCCGCACGACTCTCGCCGAAGACCTACACACGTTGACGCTCGTGGGCGGAAGTGCGACACTTTTGCTGTGACGAATACTGAGGCAAAAGGAGCAGGGTGCCTTATTTTCGATAATGGTGCGATCGAGTTAGGCAAGAATCTTCCCTGGGGCGTTCCCGACGTAGAGCTCATCGCCGGCACTTCGAATAACCCCTCTTTGCTCCGGTGGCCATGCGCCATGCTCGAAAGGTTGGTGAGCGGGGAACCCGCGTTGCTCCCCGAGAATGTCTTTCCGGGCGACGCAGCGGGCCTTCTCGCAAGACCCTTTGAAGGGACCGCTCGAAGCTTTTCTGCCAAGCTCCAACAGCAGTGTCTTGCAGAATTTGTGACGTTGGTGACGGGGACCGACGAGCAGGTTCTTGCGTTCAGCCGAGAGTGGGGCGTGATCGACGATGCGCCTGGCGTGATCGACGACAAACGGCAAGTTCACCTACTCCGCACCTCCGACAACGCAGCGGTAAAGACCCTGCCGGTCGAGCGTTGGAGGCGGATTGCGCGTGAGTGCACCGCCGCTCTCGCCGTCGCAGACGCTCTGGCCAGCGGTCGCGTACCGAAGCCTGATGATCTCCGCCTTTTCGGTACATCGTTTCTTCTTGCGAAGACTCCGACGGGGGCGATCGTGGAGTTGGAGGAAGCAACACCGGATCAACTGCTGATAGCAGCCGCTAACCGACTTAGCGCGTACGTCGACGAACTTTTCGATGGCTTCGTGCGAATCTCGTTTGCCAGACCACCCAGCGGGGAGTGCACCGTCTCGGTGAGGCCTGTCGGGCTGATGGGTGGCCTTACTCTCGCTCTCGCAGCCAGGATCGCAGGTAGTGCCCTGCCGATCAACCTTCGCACATGTCGCGCATGCGGGCATGTCTTCGCCGCCGCCCATGGAAACCAAAAATACTGCGGCTGCAAGTCGGTGTCGGTACGGGGAGCAGAAAGAAAGGCCAAGTCCAGGGGACAAGCGAACACTGGTACGAGTTCACTCTGATACACAGGCGGGCTCCAAGGCGACGAGTCCGTCATCACGTCTTGTCCTACAACTCGACGTGATCGTAATCACCGTCAAAGCACACTGCAGTCAGTCCGACGCGCTGGCGTTGAACATACGCCGGGGCCCTTCCGAGGCGGCGCGTGAGCGGGCCCGTATCGTCGCTCAGCGGGCGTCTGGTGTCACGTTGGCGGCCATCGCCGCTTCCCTGGCCGCCGGACGGTATCTCGACGGCCCGCGGCGGGACCTGGAGCCGTGCTGAGGTGTTCGCGGTATTGAGGTCGGTACAGTTGGACGACGACGCTGCAGCTCTGTCGTTTCGTCCGTGACATGTCCGGGCGACGCGCTCACCGCCGAAGTGTGCGGTCGGCCGACGGCTATCGTTGAGTTCCCGGGTGCTGGTTATCGATTGTCCTCCGACGGCGTCTCGGGGCATGCCCTATGTCGATTGATCTCGGTACCTTTTTGCGGCACCCAGAGCCGTCGTTCGGTCGCGCTCGTTGCGGGCAGCTTCTGGGTCCGTAGGCTGAACTCAGCCTCCCCCGTCGGCGTTGGTGCGCAGCGCCGAGAACCCGCCAGGGTCGTGCACGGCGCGCGGACTGCGGAAGTTCTTCGTATCCTGGGAGAGGTCGCACCGGCGACGTGTCTGGATCTAGAACAAGCGGACTGTCACCGTCGAGAGGGGGACTGTGGTGGAGGATGCGACCTTGCCGAACGACAGCGCGCCAGCGGTGCTCCGAGGTTCGAGCCCGTATGCGACCGGCGGGGGTGGCGTGACGTTCGAGCGGCGAGTCGCTGCGACGTACATGGCGCGGCTGCTGGCCGGCCTGTCCTCGGCCGAGATTGGCGGTGCGCGGATCGTCCAGCGAGTGGCGTTCCAGCAGGGGCCAGGCCATCCTGTCGATGACATCGTGGTCCTCGCAGCGGCGGACGACGACAGCGTCGAGGTCTCCGTCGCATGCCGGCGCCGCCCGGAGTTCGTGACGAGCGACGACGACACGCGGAAGCTGGTGGGCGACTTGCTCCGTGCTTTGCCCGCGCCGACCGAGGGGCCGAAGCAGCGGCTGGTGATAGCGGTCGCGGGATACCAGGCGAATGTCACGCAGGTGCAGGAACTCGCCGACCTCGCCCGGTCCCATGACGATCACCGCAAATTCTTCAACGCGCTTGCAACTCCTGGACGGTTCCGCCAGGAACTCCAAAGCCGCCTTGGCCATTTCGAGGCCCTTGTCACCTACGCCTTCGGAGACCTGACGGTCAAACCCGTCGGGCTACTGATGGAAGGCGTCGTTGACGTCAAGTTCATCACGTGGTTGGTCCTGACGCACCTCTGGGTCATATCGCCAAGGTTGGAAAGCCCCGACGAGACGGACTGGACCCACCTGGCCGACGTTCTCGGACCGATGAGCCAGACACGGGACGCAGCCGGTGGGTTTGGGCTGCTGGGCGTGCTCGAGTCCCTAGCCGCGAACTACGCGCCGGCGGGGGCGTCGGTCGACTCAATAATGCTGCGTCGAGCACTCCATTCGCTGTTGCACCGTTCAGCCCTCCGCACATCCCGATCCTGGGTGCAACTCTCGCACCTCGGTGAAATGTTGGAGGCGACCACTCGCGGCGCAATCGGCGCAACCAACGATGGCCCGCTGCACCTTGAGCGACAGCACGAAATCGAGGCCCTCCGTGCCGCGCTCGTGAGCGCACCAGGTGCTCTGCTGGTCACTGGGCAGTCGGGCGCAGGCAAGAGCCGGCTCGTCCTGGACGCCCTCGCAAGCCTCACCATCGAATCGGACGATGTCGAATACGTGGCCCTTAGCCTTCGTGATCTACCGGCGACCTCTGTGGAATTCAGGGCTGCTCTCGATGGCGATCTGCGCGACGCTCTTCTGGTCCTGACAGCACCCACCCGGTACCTCGTTGTCGATGCCGCCGAGGCGGTTCTTGAGGGTCGCGTAGAGCTACTCAACTATGTCGCAATGGCCGCCCGCGACACTGACGTCCACCTGGTTGTGACCAGCACAAGCGAAGGCGCGTCGACCGTCCGCAGTCTACTGGAGGGAATAAGAATCGGCACGGTCGAGCGGGCTGTTGAACTGCTTACGAACGCTGAAGTGGACATCATCGCCGTACGCTTTCCGTGGTTAGCACCCCTTGCGGCGAAACCCGCCAGCCGCGAGCTGCTTCGACGCCCTGTAGTCGCGGACCTCCTCGTTCGCGCCCGCGCCGACAGCCATGTCCTTTCCGAGGCCGCAGCGTTGGAGGCCATCTGGAAGGGCCTCGTGCGCAACGACGGACGTCCTTCGGCCGGTCAGTCCGCGGCGCGCGAGAACGTGGTGCGAGCCCTCGCCCGGGCGGCGCTCTCGACGACAGCAAATGAGCTCGCGCTCGACGATGCCGCAGTCACTGGGCTTCGAACCGATGGGGTGCTTTCGGCCCGCTCGGCCCAACCCTGGGAACAGCTGCCGGCCTTCGCCCACGATCAGCTACGCACGTACGCCGTCGCAGCGCTACTCGCTGGTTCCGACGACTTCGCTAATGCCCTCCTTGAAGCAGGCGCCCCGCGTTGGACGCTCCCTGCGGCGCGGACCGCATCACAGGTGCGCCTCGAAGCGAGCGCATCCCCGGCGGAGACCTTCGATCGCCTCCAGGCACAGTTCGACATTGTTGCCGAGAAGCACGGCGATCGGTGGAGTGATGTCCCGACCGAGGCTCTGCTCGCCAGCAAGGACCCTCGAGCAGTCCTCATGGCGATGTGGACAAAATTCGTAGAGGACGACGCCGCGGGCTTGGACCGCATTCTTCGACTCCTCGAGCAAAGGCATCGCGACGGTGCTCTTCTCCGAGTCGCCGCGTTCGCGCCGGTGCTGGACCTTCTTCTCGGACACGGAACCCCGCACAGGCTATGGACGAAGGTCACAGAGCTTACCGACGACTGGCTCCGCTCGCTTCTTGTCCGTCTCGAGCCGGCCGGCGATCAGCTGCGGATGCGACTCCGACAGCAGGTTCTTGATCGGATCGAGGACGGCATCCGCCAACGCGATCGACTACGTCTCGAGGAGGTTCTGCTGCTCGCTCGCCGCACGCCCGAAAAAGTGCGAGACGACGAACGTCGCGAAGCGGAGCTGCGAAAGCGGCCGTTTGTCAGCCCCGGCGGTCACAGCAGCCACCCCGCCGTCGTGTTGGCGCCGGAGAAGACCGACGAATGGGTTGTCCGTCGAGTTGCTCTGCTCGGGCCAGACGCCGGCCCCGAGGGCGCCGAGTTGCTGTCAGAGGTCGCTGAGCACTCGCCGCAGTCGCTCGCTCCTGCGCTTGAGACACCCGGAGCGCCGCTCGGCCTGACACAACTCGACCCCAAGCTACTTGCCACATTGACGGAGGCGTACTACGTCGAGATCGAAGACGAGGACAATTGGGACTACGGTGGCGGTCTCCTGGACGACGGGATCCGCGATCACACATGGTCGTTCGGACTGCCTCTGGCCGCCTATCACCGCGGACCTTTCATCTGGCTCTTCCGCAACAACCTCGTCGGCGGCGTGCGCGTTTTGAACCGGATGTTGAACCACGCCGCTCGCCATCGTGAAAGGGACCTCCACCAAGACTGGGCTGGGGAGCGAGAACACCGCCACGATCTCTCCATCAGCGGCGAGCCACAGCTCTACATCGGTGACGAACACGTCTACCAGTGGCACGCCGGCACAGGCATCGGCCCATATCCCTGTATGAGCGGGCTGCAGGCGGTCGAGTTCGTGATCAAGGAACTACTCGATCAAGGTGTCCCGCTCGAAGCGATCGTTCGGCTGCTCCTTCTCGAGTGTGAGAACGTGGCGATGGTCGCCCTAGTCGTGCGCCTCCTCGCCCAGCGATTCGCCGCCGCCGGCACTCTGCTCGACCCGTACCTACGGGAGCCGGCGATCTGGCGCTTCGAGTTCCGTCGCGCGATTGCCGAGATGGTCGGAGTGCGTGTGCGGTCGCACGAGCAAAGCGACGAGACGAGGTCATGGAACTTCAGAGACCTGTCCATGCGGGTTGGGATCGCTGCATCGAACGACAGCCACCGCGCCGACCAGCTGCGACAAGTCGCCATCGCCCTTGTCGCCACAGACGCGCTGTCGTACGCCGGGCAAGGGCTCGCCGAGGTGGAACTTGCAAACCGGACTGCCATGGTCAGGGGTTGGGCGGCAATGCTCGACACGGATCGCTACCAGTGGACGCAGCTCGAGGATGGCAGAACGGCCGTCCAGTTCATTCTCCCGGAAGACGTCACCGAAATCCTCGGCGACGACGACGACCAGATCGCCCGCGATCAAAGAGCACTGCTTCTGCCACAGCGATACATCAACAGACGCAACCGGACGGGTCGGGTAAGCACGGACATCCCGATCGAGGACATCCTCGACGACGTTGCCTTCGCGCAAGACAACCAACGGAGTGCGAAACCCACAGAGAAAGTCGACGATGGCTCCGCGGCCGTTGCTGGATCAGTTGTCGCGACACACGCAAATCAACCTGGTGCGATCCCCGACGATGTCGTCGTTTGGGCCATCCAGACCTTGCTGGCCGCTGCGGACGCGGCAGCTGACGATAGTCAGTACTTCAGCCAGGGCGCGGATCGGTCCGCAGCCCTCGGTCTCCCGATCGTCCTTACGGCGCCGCCCGTCGCCGGCGCGCCCAACATGGACGAGATAGAAATTGCGCTGCTCAGACTCGCTCGGCGCAGTTCCGTCGAAACGCGAACGTATCTCGCCGTCGCGCTCGGCCGCGTGTTTCACCACCCGTGCAGTACCGGGTCCCGCTGCGTCCACCGCTTGGCCTACGACCTGCTCGTCGAGGGTGCTCGTCGGTGCGTCGTCGGAGCGTGGAACCAAGAAACGTTGCAGCGAGATCCCGGTGTTCTCGAAGGACCGTTCGAACACGCGCTGGAAACTCTTCCGTCGGACCAGATCGCCGCGGAGTACCTCAGCCCCGCCATCCGAGGCGTTACCGACGCGGCCGTGCATCCGACGTGCGTCGCGGACGAAGCCCGAAGTCTCACCGAGTGTCTGCTCACCCACCACGCACGTGGGCTTACCGAGAGGGAACACCCGGCCTACCACAGCAGCGCGGACGCACTGATCGCCGCTCGCGCTGTGCTTACGCTCGCATGGCACGGACCACCAGAACCCCTAGAGGCGCTGCTTAAGGCGCACGCCAGCAACGAGCGCTCACTCGGAGAGATCCTCCAAGCGCTCGGAGCAGTGGCCGAAGAGAGCGAAGCTCTCGCCAGTACTTTGCGATCGATCTGGCCTTCCATCATCGACCTCGTTCTCGAGCTAATCGAGTCAGGTAATCTCCGTCCCGGACGCGGCTACTTCGAGGGTGCGTCGAGATCAGAATTAATCCCCTACGCCAGGACACCGGACCACGCGTACCTCCGTCGCGAACTGCACGATGAACCCGTCTCGTGGACCGACCTGGACGCGTGGCAAGCGGCTATCAACCGGTGGATCCCCTACGCCCTCGGAAGAGCGTCCTGCGTCGATCGCCTCATCTGGCTGGCGGATGCGACGTTGCCAGCCGGAGAGCAGGCCAGCGTCGTCCTGCCCTGGGTCGAAACGATCGTGCACGCCGACCCCGAATCGGTCGTCTCCCAGTCGAGATCCCTTGCCGAGTGGATTCGAGAGCTTCGGGCAGTCGTGACAGGCACTGCGGAGCAGACGACATGGCAGGCACTTGTCGACCAAGTGGTGCTCTACGGCGGACCTGCCGCCGCCGACCTCGCAGACTGAAGCTTCGGCCACCACCTTCGGGCAGCTATAGCTGGGCAGACCCCGCGCGTTACGGCGGCGAGATTCCCGCGGCGATTCGCGCGGTGCGACTCCATCAGTACCATGCCACGGAACGCGTTCCGAGCCGGGGGCGGCCGCCTTCTTCATGCGGATCGGGCGACACTTCGCTCTAATGCACAGACCGGAACTACCCGCCCGAATCCCGGCGGATTGCAGCGGGTCGACGACTCAGTATCGGCGCAATCGACAGGACCGCCCCGCTAGCGTCGGCTAGATCGGCGGGCCATGCCGTTCGTCGTATGGAGACATAGCGTCTTGTTGGGGAGCAAATCGCGTTTCCCCGAATGCCCCCGGCCGCTTCTGCGAACCTTGTCCGCCGCTTCTCTCCAAGGTATCGATGCTCGCTTCGCACGCTTTCAGGAAGTCGATCTCACGCTGGTAGAGCTCTCGGTGGATACGACCCCAACGGCTGAAGTGTCGTCCCGGTTCCCTTTGGCGGACCCTGGTCCGACCCGGCCCGGTCACCTCGACAGCATCAGGGTGTCGGCGGGCAAACTCGTCGCGACGGTTGGCCGCCACCGTGAGGTTCCGGTCGTCGCCCGGCCCGCTCAACGCCGACCTGTAGCTGCGCTCGGTGCACTTATGGCAAAACCAGGTTGAGCTGGTGGCGTAAACGAACCGGCACCGCCGATCACAAAGCGGGCACAGCCAGAACCGCAACCGCCCGCCGAAGTTACGATCGACCCAGACCTCCCCGACGCCATCCGGTGGCTCGTTCCGGGCCCATGCATCACGTCGGTGGTAGGCCCGTTGAAGGACCCTGGCCACGTGGCCTTCATCGGGCTCTGTGCGGTCTCTGGATCTGTCGTAGGCAGCCATAGCGAGGATTCTGCCGCAAGGCGATCGTGCGGGCCGTGGCCGGGCTGTGGCAGTCACATCAGCAGCACAATCAATCCTTATTGTGAACGGCTCGAAATCGCTAGCTTGCCTCAAATCGATTGCGGGACCAATGTTTGTCAACAACCCCAAAACACCCGCGCCGTACAACCATGCAAGAACATCAAATCAGGCCCGCCCACTGCCAACGTCCGACCACGAGGATCGATTGAGGCTTGTAAATCCGGCTCAGACGAAGGGCTCAATCGCCGGAAGGTTGCCAGGGTGTCGACGGCAATCGCCGTGCGACACATCGCGCTCACTTCCAGATGGTTATCGTATGATTGCCTTGAAGGGCGAGCCGTTTGCCATCGGGCGACCACGCTAGGGCTGACCAGGTACCGAGCCCTTTCGGGATGATATGGATTGTCGTCAAGGAGGTCGTGTACAAGATGTCCACCTCGTCATCTCCAATCGTGGCCAACCTGGTTCTATCCGGTGACCAGGCCCCGTACCAGACCCTTTTTGGAAAGGGGACAGTTCGCTTCTGTTGGCCGTTAGTTGGGTCCCAAAGTACGACTGCCTGTTCTTCGTGTTCTCCGGATCTGAAGGTTGCAAGTTGTGTTCCGTCAGGGGACCAGCCCGGTCCAGACCCGGCTCCGAGTTGCTGAGCTTCGCCGTTAGCTGGGTTCCAGATTCGGATGGTTGTGTCGTAGTCGCCGGTGGCGAGACGCAAGCCATCAGGCGACCATGCCACTGTCGCGACAGTGTTGGTGTGGGTAAGGGTTCTGGTGATGGTGCCACCGGTCGGATCCCAGATGAGCACGTCTCCGCCGTAGCTAGCCGCCGCTAGCCGGGTGCCGTCGGGGGACCATGCCAACGCAACTAGTTGAGTAGTTGTCTGGTTCGGCGGAACGGTCAGCGATTTGATCGTGGTGGCGGTGCTTGGGTCCCAGATTCTGATCGTGCCGTCTTGGCCTCCTGTGGCAAGGCGGGTGCCGTCGGGGGACCAAGCAGCGGAACGCACGCCGTATCCGGTGTGGCCGGTCAGGACGTGAGTGATCGTGCCCGAGTTTCGGTTCCATATGCGGACCTCGTTCGGGTTGCTAGACAGCGCCAGTTGGACGCCGTCAGGTGCCCAGGCGAGGAAAAAGCTGTCGCTGGTGCTTTTGATGGTTTGTGTGTTGGTCATCAGGGCAGGGCCCGGGGGGGTGGTGATCGGTGGTCTTGTCGCTGTGGGGAGTCTCGTTGCGGAAGCCGGGAGGATGGTGACATTGGGGGCGGGCCAAGTTATGGCCGGTGGTGTTCGCCGGGTTGGTTTTGTCGCGACCGGCTTCACCTTGGCCTTTGTCGTGGGTGGAGGGTCTTTTGGTGTGCCACCAGCCGGGCTGCCCAGACTTCCGGCCAGAAGAAAAGCAACGGCGATCGAGAGAAGCCACGGTCTGACTGCTAGCAGTTCGTGGCTTCGGTGGCGATTGATCACGGGGTCACCTTCTGAATAGAAGTTCCTTCCGCAACGTATATAACGCCTTGCGTAGCGGTTACGTCGCTTGGATGGTCAAGTCCGTCGGCTTCCCCGGCGATGGTCGTTATGATCCCTGTGCCCACGTTGACTTGCCGGATCGTGTTGGCCGTGTCATCAGCGATGAGCACGTTGCCAACAGCGTCGATTGAAATCCCGGCGGGGCTAATGAGTTGGGCTAGGCCTGCCGGGCCGCTATCCCCACTGGAACCGCTCATTCCATTTCCGGCAACATCTCACCGTTCGCCGGAAAT
>JANMZO010000323.1:0-10996 GCA_031383405.1 Acidimicrobiia bacterium
GCCCGTCCATCCAGGGGTCACGGCGCGCCTTCGCCATGAAAGAAGTGGCGCTCAAACTGACATTTGTTGGGCGGCACGTTACGTTGAGGGGATGAAGATCACACTCCTCGGCACCGGAAGCCCACTACCCGACCCCAACCGGGCCGGCCCCGCAACGCTCGTGCAGGCCGAAGGGACAACGCTGTTGTTCGACTGCGGACGCGGTGTTCTGATGCGACTTGCCGCTGCGATGGTCCCGGTCGCCTCGCTCAACGCACTCCTGCTCACGCATCTGCACAGCGATCACATCACCGACCTGAACGACGTCATCACCTCGCACTGGATAATGTCGCCGGGTCCGAACCGGCTGACAATCTACGGCCCGCCGACGACCAAAGCCGTTGTCGACGCAACGATCGCCGCGCTCGAACACGACATCAAGTACCGCCAGGACCATCACAACGATCTCACCTTCCGGCCCGACGTGGTGGTCGTCGAAGTCGTCCCCGGCCAGACGTTCGGGTGCGGCGGTGCGACGATCACCGTTGGTCGTACCGACCACCGCCCGGTCGAGCCCACGGTGGGATATCGGGTGGATCAGGGTGGCCGGAGCGTTGTCATCGCCGGCGACACGATTCCCTGCGCCGAACTCGATGCCCTGTGCGCGGGAGCGAGCGCCTACGTGCAGACGGCCATCCGCGCTGACATCGTGAAGCAGATCCCCAACGCCCGGATTCAGGACATCCTCGACTATCACTCCTCGGTCGAGCAGGCCGCCGACACCGCAGCTCGCGCCGGTGTGGGCGCCCTCGTTCTGACCCACTACGTTCCACCGGTCCCGACCCCGATGCTTGAGCGGTGGAAGGAACTCGTTGCGCCGATCTACGGGGGTCCGGTCATTCTCGGTGATGATATGACCACATACGAAATTCCGTAGCCACCGGGTCCGTCCGGTGGGCGTGTGGGTGCATTTTTGTGCTTTCCCGGTTGAAAAGTGCACCCACACGGTGCATTTCTGGCGGGACTGTCATATCTGACCCGTAAGGTACCTGTGCTTCCCAGCCCTCCGACCTTGGAGGTACCCGTGCGCGGAGTGCTCGACACGATACCGATAGACCGGTCGCTCCTGAAGCTCGCATCGGACCAGCTTGGCATTTTCACCCGGAGCCAAGCTCTGGTGGTGGGAGTCACAGACCGATCCCTGACCCGGCGGGTGCAGAGCGGGCTGATCGAACGAATTCATGCAGGCGTATTCCGCATTGTCGGCTTTGAGCAGACGTTTGCCCAGAAGTGCCTTTCTGGATGTTTGGCAGTAGAAGGAGCAGTGCTCACGGGGCGGTCGGCTGCAGTCATGCACGCCTTTCCGGTTGGGCGACCGCCATCCAAACCGGAGATCGAGTTGCCCCACGCCTCGAACTACCGAGGCCGGGGGGTGACCGTTCGGCGAACACGTTTTCCGAGCGAGAGCAAACCTTGGTTTACGAGCCGGATCGCGACGCCGAGTGCGACGCTGGTTGCGCTGACGCCGCTCCGCGAACGCCCTCAATTGGCGCACTGCATCGATTTCGCCGTTGCCCACCGGCTCATCGCCGTTCCGCGTCTCCTAGCCGACGCGCATACGAAGTCGGCATCACGCTTCCAGGGGAGGAGCATGTTGTTGGACGAGTTGCTCAAGCGATCCGATGGAGGAGTCCTACACCGGAGCGTGACGGAGCGGAAGGTGTTCGACTGGTGTCGCCGTTCGGGGCTCGCAAAACCCAGGCCGAACCTACTGGTTGAAACGTCCATAGGGAATCTCGAAGTTGACTTCGCCTGGCCGGCGCAAAAAGTCATCCTCGAAGTAAGTCCGTTCCACACGCACGGGAGCGAAAAGACTCAGGCCCGCGATATCCAACGCCTCCGGGCCCTGGTCGCCGCTGGCTGGCGGATCATTGAAGCGACCGACGTCGACCTGGAAAATTATGCAGCGTTCGGACGAACTGCCGTCGTACTGGCCGCATTGCTTGAGATGTAGGCGTGTGGGTGCGTTTTTGTGCTTTCCCGGTTCAAAAGTGCACCCACACCGGATCCGTTAGCGCTGCAGCGTCAGAATCGCCCGCAGGTAGATCTTCACCGCGGAAACTACGTCTTCGATGGCGACAAACTCATGCAGCGTGTGCGCGTCCTTGAGGGAACCCGGGCCGCATATCACCGCAGGAATACCGAGGTTTGGTGCGGCCGTCGCGGCGGGGAAGGCCTCTGCCGCAACCAGTGATCCGCGCACCGCCGAAGCAGCGCCTGTCATGGCCCTCACCACCGCCGAGTCGGTCGGCGTGTCGAGTGGATGCGACATGATCGTCGGCCCGCTGATCTCATAGCGGAGCCCGGTTATACGAAGGGGTTGCAGAAGTGCGTGAAGCTCGGCTGTCACCAGTTCGAGGTGCTGGCCGGGGAGGGTCCGACGATCGAGTTCCAGGCGGCATACATCGGGGACCGTCGAGGCGATCGTCCCGCCGGAGATCACGCCCGGGTTGATCGTGGCGACACCGCACAACGGATGTGACGGGCCGGATCGGAGGTCGGTCGCGTACCGCTGGAGCGCTTCGATCACCTGTGACATCGCGACGATCGCGTTTACGCCAAGTTCCGGGCGGCTGGAATGGGCAGCCGTGCCGTAGGTTGTGATCACCAGGCAGATCTGCCCCTTGTGCGACGAACAGACGGCGAGTTCCGTCGGCTCTCCGATGATGGCGACGTCAGCCTTCGGTCCGGTGGTCGCGAAATCCGCGGAGCCGAGCATCCGGTGCTCTTCGTCGCAGATCCCCGCCACGATCAAATCGCCGTTGAGCCGGATCCCCGCTGCCTTAAGTACGCGTATCACCTCCAGATACGCCGCGAGGGCCGCCTTCATATCGCAAGCTCCCCGACCGTACAGCCGGCCATCTTCAATATGCGCGCTGAAGGGTTGGGAGTAGCCGTCGATTCCTACCGTATCCAGATGACCCGCCAGCAGAATCGTCGGGGTGGTCACCGGGCCGGACGCTCCCGCCAACCCCACGAGTCGGCCCCAGACATTGCCCCGTTCCGGCGCGACTTCACGCGAACCGGTCTCGAGTCCGAGTGCCGCCAGTTTGGCCAGGTACAACTCTCCGAACTCCTGCTCGCGGGCTTCGGCTGAAGGCGGCGCGTCGAAGGGGTTTACGCTCCCGCACTGGACCAGCTCGATGAGATCGTCAGTGAGACGTTGACGGTCAATCAGTGCATCGAGAGCAGCGGGCAGCGACGGATCGGTCAGAAGCATCAGGCCATTCAAGTCGGACTCCAGACGTAACCGGCGAATCGGGTGGTATGGTTCGGGGCCATGGTTCGGAGCCATGGAGCGGTGACACAACGCCTGGTCGCATCGCTGGTTGCGCCAATGATGCTCGGCCTACCTGGCCAACGCCAGCCGACTCTTCATCATCGATCCGCACACCGGGCTCAGGTGCGGGCAGCATTTGCTGACGACAATCCCGAGTGGATCACCACCTGGTGGCCCCGCTTTCTTGAGGTGATCAACGCGGCGTTGCTGGCCTAACCGCTGTGTGTGTCGTTGACGCCTGCGGAAGCGTCCCCCGACCGGTGAGCGTGCGGTAGACCTTCTCGAGTTCAACCGCGAGCGTCTGCACATCGTCGATGACGAGGTAACGGTCCTCGGCACACATGCGTCGGAGGTAGTCGTGGCCCGCGGGATCAATTGTGACGCAGAACGTCGAAATTCCAGCGGCATCGGCTTCTTCGAGAGCTTTGGCCGTGTCGTGGATCCCGTAATTCCGGTCGTTGCGGTCGGGCCCGTACCCCTCGTCCTGGGGATAGCCATCGGTGACCACGACGAGAACTTTGGTCCGCTCCGGTTGTTTCGCCAACTTGTGCGTCGCATGTCGGATGGAAGGGCCCATTCTCGTGTAGCGAATGGGTTCCATGGCGCCGAGCGCGGCCCAGGTGCGGGTCGATGTCGGGTCGCTGAACTCTTTGGCGACGTGGAACTCGACGTTGTGGCGACCGCTTCCCGAGAAGCCGTAGATGGCATGGCTGTCGCCCAGCGTCTGAAGCGCGTCGCACATGACCGCCAGGGCCTCCTTGGCGACATCGATGACGCGACGCTTGGGAGTCATGAGGTCGAGTTGGAACTCGTCGACATCGAAGAAGCCACCCCTGAGGTAGGGATCGGTTTCTCCCGGGTCGCGCGTCGGCACAGGAGGGGCCACCACGTTGGGATCGAGCACAGGCGCGTCTGTCGACCGGCTCATGTCGAGCAGGAAGGCGGCGGCCACGTCGCGCACCGCGCGTTCACGACGGATGTACAGATGCTCATCGGAGGCGTGTCCGCTGCGGCGGTCGACAACCGTTTCGACCAGCGAGTCCAGGGAGATCTCATCACCGTCAGGGGTTCCATGTACCCGGTGCCAGGCTTCGGGTCGGATCGCGCCGAAGCGACGCCGAACCTGCTGCGTGAGCATGGGGTGGTTTCGGCGGACGTCGTGGACGAATGCAAAGTTCTTCCCCTTGAGCCGGTGCTCGTGCAGCCGGCACCACGAGGCGAGGTAGGTGCTGCTCAGGTAGTCCCATTCGTGATAAAAATATGTGCGCTGATCATTTGTCGGGCGGGTCCGACGCGTGCGGATCTTGGCGCTGTGTTCGTAGGGATCGGGGGCCTCGAAATCCGTGACCTCGAGAGTCGGGGCCTTCTGACCGTCGGGTTGTTTCCCGGTCGGCGCCGAACGTTCGGGTGTCTCCGGGGAGGTTCCGCGTCCGCTCCCGGTCGGTGCATCGCTCACGAGATCGTCGTCGAAGTCGGCTCGGGTTCCGGTCATGTCGTCATCTGAGAACTCGATCTCATCGACACGCTTCGGTTCCTGTGTCCCGCCTGCCGAAGCCGGTGAATCGGCCGGGAACTCTGACGAAGAGGCGGGCGTCTCTGCCAACCGGGGCGCACCAAACGATTCGACAGGCACATCCATCAACAAGGCGATTTCGACGGCCGCAAGTACACTGTCGTACACGGTTGCTCCGATCCTCACGACCCGGGAAGCCAGCGAGAACACTTTCGCCAACGGGATATTTTGTGAGGCTTCGACCAGGAGAGAAATGTCGGCACCCAAGGCGTACCGCCGGATGAGGTCAAGGGCCAGCCCGGCCATTGAAACCCCGGCGGACGGTTCGGAGGCTGGTGCCGACTCTTCCCGTGCGAGCAGGGAATGCCTACGGACACGGTGAAGGTCGCCCCGAGCCCCGGGAAAGCGCCGCGACAGGGTCGAGTCGATCCGCAGACTCTCGACGACGGGCAACACCAGGCTCACCACAGCCCCGTGCGGCGAGACGAGAAGGAACCGGTCGAGATCGCCGCTCACAACCGGCCGGTAAGGCGACGGGAGTTGAAGGGCCGCTTCGGCGAGTCCGGCCAGACCGGGGTGCTCCGAGGCGCTCAGCAGATCGAATGTCGAAATGCCGTTTTCGAACGATTCGATCTGGCGCAGAATGGCTATCCGGTACGCACCCGAGTTGTGCCGGGTGTCAGGAAAATCATCGATCACCGACGGGAGGAGGATTACCGGTGCTTCGCCGGTTGCATCGGGGATCGCGGTAACGGTGGCGCGCATGGGGAATGCCTGTTCCAGCGGACTCAAGTGGACGAAGCGCCCGGCGATCGCTTCTGCGAACAGGGAGAATACCCGCTGCCGCTCCTCGAACCGTACCCCGGTAGCGAACGAGGCAGGAAGCACGAGGGCCCCGACGGACTTCCCGGCCAATCGACTCACGGCAATATGACAGCGACGATGTCGGTGATCGCCTGCTGTACTTCCGCATCATCGGTGACGGCCCCGGCGATGGCCGCTTCACACGCGCGCTTAGGATCGATTCCCTTTACGATCAGCTGGGCCGCGTAAATGAGAAGACGGGTGCTGACCCCGTCTTCGAAGCCATGCTCGCGAAGATTGCGCACCTTCTCGCCGATCTCCGCCAGACGGAACGACAGTTCCGTTTCCAGACCGCTTTCGTGGGCGATGATCTGTGTTTCGGTTTCGACCGGTGGGTATGTGAATTCAAGGCTCACGAAGCGCTGCCGGGTTGAAGGCTTCAGGTCCTTCAGAACGCTCTGGTAGCCCGGGTTGTAGGAGATCACCAACAGAAAGTCGGGATGCGCTTCCAACAGTTCACCGGTCTTCTCGATGGGAAGTAGCCGACGGTGGTCGGTGAGCGAGTGGATGATCACGGTCGTGTCCTTGCGGGCTTCGACTATCTCATCGAGGTAGCAGATCGCCCCGCTCCTGACCGATCTGGTGAGGGGGCCATCCATCCACACGGTGTCGTTTCCTGAGAGCAGATAGCGGCCGACCAGATCGGTTGCCGTGAGATCTTCGTGGCAGGCGACGGTGATGAGCGATTGCTGGTGGCTCCGCCCCAAACGGTGAGCCATGTGTTCGACGAACCGGGTCTTTCCGCAACCGGTCGGACCTTTCAGCAGCACCGGGAGCCGGGCGGCGTACGCAGCCTCGAAGACCGACACCTCATCGGAGAGGGGCAGGTACCAGGGTGACACCGTCAGTACCTGCCGACCCGAGGCGGGTTCGGGCCGTGAAGCGGTCTGTCTGCCGACGATGGTCGGTTGTTGCGAGCTAAGGATTGACGCATGGTTCCAACTTAGGCCGACTTAGTTCCCTACCCCGGTGCTCAGTAGAGTTGAGGCGAAGGTCAGATCCGACTACCGGAGGTATGCAATGAGCACGAGCGGCATGGGCGGCACAACGGTTTTCAAGGGCGGCACGGTCGTCGACGGCACCGGCACAGCCGGCATCAAAGCCGACGTCCTCATTCAGGGCGACCGGATCGTGGCGATCGGCCCCGACCTGACGGGAGACACGACCATCGATGCCACCGGTCGGGTTGTCGCCCCCGGGTTCATCGACATCCACACCCACTACGACGCGCAGGTCTTCTGGGACCCGGCCATGACACCGTCTTGCTTTCACGGTGTGACGACGGTTGTAGCCGGAAACTGTGGGTTCTCGATCGCGCCTACCCGGCCCGCCGACCGGATGCTGATCGCCAACACGCTCGAGAAAGTCGAAGACATGGACCCGGCGTCGCTGGCCGCGGGTATCCCGTGGGATTTCGAGACCTTCCCCGAGTATCTGCAGTCCGTGCAACGCCACGGAAGCGTGCTCAACTTCGCGGCATACATCGGCCACACCGCGATGAGGATCTACGCGATGGGCGAAGAGTCGGTCGGACGCGTGGCCACAACCGACGAGATCGGCCGTATGGCCGACATGGTGCGTGAAGCCATGGAAGCGGGCGCATCAGGCTGGGCCACGAGCTTTGCCGTGACCCATCGTGGCGCAGACGGTCAGCCGATACCGAGCCGATGGGCCGACAAAGACGAGATCGAGGCCCTCTGCAAGGCGGTGGGCGACTCCGGTCGTGGGGTGATTGGCATCAACGGGGGAGAGAACCTTTCGTTCGCCGACGTTTACGAGATGCAACCGCGCGTGGGTGCTCCCATGACGTACACCGCGTTGCTGACGAGCAAAAGTGGCGCGCACATGAAAGCGTTGGAGATTCATCGGGCAGGACGGGACAAGGGCGTCGATGTATGGCCTCAGGTATCGTGTCGACCGCTCGCCTTCTCGATGACGATGGTCGAGCCGTTCACGCTCAACATCAATCCGGTCTTTGCGGCGCTCATGTCGAAGACCCTCGATGAGCGCCGTGCCGCGTACGCCGATCCGGCCTGGCGCGCCGAGGCGTTGCAGAAGTGGGAGGAGAAAGTGGCGCTTCCGCCCCGATGGGACACGTTCGAAGTAATGGAGTCATCGGTGCATCCCGAACTCGTCGGCAGCCGTCTGGAGGTGCTCGCTGAAGCCTCTGGCAAGTCCCCGTTCGATTACATGCTCGACCTAGCCCTCGACGAGCCCGATCTGCGGCTTCGTATGCGCGCTGTGCTTCTCAACGACGATGTCGAAGGGGTGACCACCCTGCTGCAGGAGGACCAGTGCACGCTCGGATTGTCCGATGCGGGCGCGCATGTCGGCCAGTTGTGCGACGCCGTTCTGGCCACTGACCTTCTCGGGACCTGGGTGCGCGACCGAAAGGTTCTCAGCCTCGAGGCTGCGGTGAAGAAGCTCACGAAAGTGCAGGCCGATCTTTTCGGCTTCACCGATCGGGGTGTCTTGAAGGAGGGGGCCTTCGCCGACATCGTCGTGTTCGATCCGAAAACGGTGGCGCCCGGGCCGTCGCGACGTGTCCGCGACTTCCCGGCCGATGCCGAACGGCTCACCGCCGATCAGCCAGTGGGTATGCACCATCTCTTCGTCAACGGTCGCTCCGTCGTCGTCGATGGCAAGCTGACCGACGACGCACTGACTGACAAGCCCGGTCGCCTCGTCAGCTCAGCGGCGCGTTGAGTTCTTGGCTGTTTTGAGCCACGATCAAGAACCGGCCGGTGCTTCAGAGCCGGCCAGAATCGCTCCGAGCCGCCGAAGTGTCGGGGTAGCCGAACCGAGTTGCAGCTCGAGTTGTTTGTGCTGGAGGAAGTGCCGAAGGAGCGGGTAATCACGGTCGACGCCCACACCCCCGTGGATGTGGTGAGCGGCATGCATGACCCGCCAGCCGCCTTCCGCCGACCAGTACTTTGCACTGAGCAGCTGTTCATCTGTGGGCTTACCTTCAGCTATGCGCCACGCGGCCTGCCATGCCGTGAGCCTGACCGCTTCGGCATCGATGTAGGCGTCAGCGGTTCGTTGGCTGACCGCTTGGAACGACGCGATGAGGCGCTCGAACTGTTTGCGGTTCACCGCGTACTTGGCCGTGAGGTCGAGAGCCGTCGCGCACGAACCGCTCAATACGATGCAGGCGGCGGAGATTCCCCGGCGGATCACGTCGTCACGTTCGCTGGTCCCTCCAATGCGCAGGGCCGGGGTCTCGGAGAACGTGAGCATCGCTTCTGGGATTCCACTCGTCGTTTCCTGACGCTCGATTGTCAACCCCCTCGCGTCGGCCTCTACGACGTGGAGTCCCTGAGACGTGGTGACGACGAACCGTTTCGCCACCAGACCGCTAGGTACACACACCTTCGTTCCGGTCAGTCGGCCATCGGCTTCTACAAGCGAAGGTTTCCAGGGGTCGCCGGCGGGTTCATGTACCGCAGCCGTGACGATGGCGTCACCGGTTGCCACGCCGTCGAGTAGGTCGGGGTGGTTGACCAGCGCCGGTCCACCGAACGCCATGACGGCAATGGCTGGAAGCGGGGCCGCGACCCGGCCGATCTCTTCGAGCACGATGCACGTTTCGATCCAGCCGAGTCCTCCTCCGCCAACCGACTCGGGTAGGCCGATGCCAATCAGACCGGCTTCGCCGAGCGCCTTCCACAGGACGAGGTCGGTGGCGGAATCGGTGTTTGCAACCTTCTTGATGCGCTCGGGGGTGCACGCATCGGTGAGGATGCGGTTCGCGAGGCTTCGAAGCTCGTTCTGGTCGGGGGTGAAGGAGAAGTCCATCAGCGCGATGCCGCCGGGTAACCGAGCGAGAACATTGTGATGAGGTCGCGTTGCATCTCATTGACGCCTCCGCCGAATGTCAGAATAAGCATGCCCCGGTACAGTCCTTCCAGCCTTGAGCGAAGTACCGCGCCCGGTGTTCGCGGCTTGAGGTAGCCAACCGGTCCCAGGATCTCGAACAGCAGGCGGAACGCTTCCAGATAGAACTCGGTGCCGAAAACCTTGATGGCCGAGCAGTGACCGATGTCAAGCACCCCCTGCGTCGCTTCCCACGCTGATTGCCAGTTCATGAGTCGGAGCACTTCGAGCTTCGCGTGAACCTCGGCCAGACTCATCTGAACCCATTCGGCGTCGATGACCCGTGAACCATCGGGCTGGATGGTGCCCTGCGCCCACGCCTTGGTGTCGGTAAGGGCCCGCTCAACTACACCAGTCGAGCAGAGCGTGACCCGTTCCCGGTTGAGTTGGCTGGTGATCAATGACCACCCCCGGTTCTCACCTCCCACACAGTTCGCAACGGGAACCCGGACGTCATCGAAGAACACCGCGTTGATGTCGTGTTCCCCGACGAGTCGGAGCGGTTGCCGCGTGATGCCAGGCGTGGCCATTGGAAGAATCACAATGCTTATGCCCTTGTGCTTCTTGACTTCGGGATCGGTGCGCACGGCCAACCAGCAGTAGTCGGCATCGCTCGACAACGACATCCACATCTTCTGACCGTTGATGATGTATTCGTCACCATCTCGTACCGCCCTCGTCTGGAGCGAGGCGAGGTCGGTGCCTGAACCCGGCTCGCTGTAACCGATGCAGAAGTGGATGTCTCCGGCGAGAATTTTCGGGAGGAAGAAATTCCTCTGCTCCTCGGTGCCGTGCTCCATGAGGGTCGGCCCCACTGTGTTGATCGTGAGCATCGGTACCGGTGCTCCGGCCCGCATGGATTCGTCGAAGAACACAAACTGCTCGATCGCGCTTCGGCCCTGCCCGCCGTATTCCTTGGGCCAGCCAATCCCGGCCCAACCATCGGCACACATCTGCTTCCACAAGCCCCGTGGTACCGGACCGATTCCATGGGCCTCGGAGAGGGCCGCTACCGTTTCGTCGGTCAGAAGACGGTCGTAGTACGCACGAAGTTCCGAGCGCATCGCTTCTTGTTCCGCGGTGTATCCGATCTCCATTTGACTCCCCACACGGTTGCGCTTGCCCGTTTCTGACGAACCGTCAGAACGTAGCGCATGTGGAGGGACTTGCCCAAGGCCGTGTACGGCCCGGTATCGTTCGGTCATGAAGCTTGGATGGCACATCGGATACTGGGGACGCTCCATGCCGTCCGGCGTTGGCGAAACCCTCAAGGAGATCGAACGCCTGGGTTACGACTCGGCCTGGACCGCGGAGTCATGGGGCAGCGACGCCATCTCGCCGTTGGCATGGTGGGGTGCAGCGACCACGAGGCTTCGGCTCGGCACCAATCTGATTCAACTCTCGGCCCGCACTCCAACGGCGAC
>JANMZO010000338.1:0-24441 GCA_031383405.1 Acidimicrobiia bacterium
GCTCGGCCTCCCAAGCCTGCACGGCACGGAGGCCTTCCTCGATCCGAAGCGCTCGCTCGGCCGCCTGATTCAGCCAGGACGAGAGACTCACGCCGTGATGTGCCGCGGCCTCGACAGCAGCCCGTGCGGTGTCCTCGTCCAGGGCAACGGAAATCTTGCGAACTGACATTGAAATACGGTAGCACCCCGTTCCTACTTCTTGATGGGCGGATTTCGCCTGCACGCAATAGCGGCCCGACTGTTTGCTCCGTTGGGCTCTGCCGAACGCCCGGAGTGTGAAGCGACACCAGCCCCCAGTTCGTCGAGAGCGATCTGACGGGCGGCGACTGCCGCCGCGTCACAAGAGCGGATTACGCCATCGCACGCTGGGGAAGCGGGCGAAATCGGTGTCAGCACTCAAAATTTCAAGGCCGTGTTCGATAGCGAGCGCAGCGAGTTGCGCGTCTGGGACCAGATTGCCGGTGATACCAAGTTCACTCCCAAGCTGAAGCAGGACCCTCGCCGTGCGATCCGTAGCCGGCGGAATCCACACAGGGTCTGCATCCAACCACGCCTCCACATACGCCCACGCCCGTTCCGGGGCCAGAGGCTCTGCCGTCACCCGCGGGTGGGAAATTATCCGCACAAAGGCCCCGATCGTCTGCCACGGCAAACCAACCCGACGCCGCCCGTTCAGCGTCTCCTCGAGCCAGCCTGCAGCTGCGGTGTGAAACGGGCTCCGCGAATCGACGGCGTACAGAAGCAGGTTCGCGTCGATCAGCATCAGTCGCCGGCCGAGTCCAGCAAGTCGAGCACATCACCAATGTTCGCAACATCGACCTTCAAACCGACCGGAACCGAACGATGCACGTACGGTCGGCGTCTACGGGGCCTGGCCATGGCCTCGCGGATCAGGTCATTCACGACCTCACTGATACCGACACCGCGCTCACGTCGCTGCCGTTCGACCTCTGCAGCAACATCATCATCCAGAGTAAACGTCGTCCTCATGCGCGTACTGTAGCATCATGATGCAGGCAACTGAACACTCGGGGCGAGCAAAAGCCCGGTCGGCCGACGACGTGTTTTGGCTGATGGCCGATCCGAACTTCGACGTGGGTTGACGGCCGTTGGCCTGACACGCACTCCGGATGTACATCCGTGCAGAAACGGTCAGCCTCTATTCTGTGACGAGGTCGCCTGTCTCTACGAGGCTTTACGTCAGTGTCTCCCATACCGTTGACGAACGCTCAGACCGCGGGGTGATCCAGGGGTCGTGGTGCCCGATCTGAACGCCAGCACCCACCCGGCAGGCAAACCCTACGCGCCCTGTCCAGAAAAACCGGTCGCACTCCAGTCTGCCCCACCGGACGAATGGGGTGGGGGCGGAATTGGGGCATTCGTCGACCCGTTGGCAGCCGCCGGACCGTTTCAGCGATATCGGGATGAACCCGAATGTCGCCCGCTGCCCGCAACAGCAATACTAGGACGATGAAGAAGATCAGTCTCCTGGCCGCTGCTGTGCTTGGTGTTGCACTGGCACTCCCGACGTCGGCAGGCGCCGTGCGAGCCAAGAAGCCGGCATCGAAGTCCGCTGTAACGACGACCGTAACAACCACCGTTGCCGCTGTGCAACCGAGTATAAAGATTGTGCTCGGTGGAGGAGTCCTCCCGAAGCAGTACAAAGCCCTTTCCGACCAGGTCGGAGACGAATATGCCGTCGTCGTGGTGAATTCGACTGAACGGACAGTCGCCGTCTTCCTCACGTCGGGGCTGCGGTGCAGCGGACCGGAGAAGGCATTCGTTTCGTATTTCGAGATTCGCGACGTCAAAATCGTGCCCGGCACCATGGATCTTGATCTGCCGACAACGGCAGCGAAGGAATCGTTTGAAGGTTCGCTGCGGGTGGCACTCCGCTTTTCCTCGGCCGATTTCACGCGTGCCGACCTTCGGATTGTCAGCGGTTATCTTCAACGCCGGACGCCAACCCTAGCCTGCAGTGCCGCTCCGAGCTCGCTGACGCTGCGACTTGCCCACGACGGGCTGACGAAGACTTCTGCACCCGGGCGGGCCGTTGGAGGGGGCGCGTATTTCGGGGCTGCGGCCGGTGCAGGGCAACGTACGCCGTTCCTGCTGCATGTGTCGCCAGATGGTCGGAGCGTGACCAACCGCCTTGCTCAGTTGTTCGTTGACTGCGCGGCGAAGAAGCCCTACGAGTACTTCTCACTGAACGACTTCACGCGGTTCCCGATCGACACCGATGGGCGGTTCAGCGCCAAAGAGACGTGGACCACCGACGCCGACCATATCGGTCTCGACCCGAAACACACTCTTGTCGTGTCGACGCGGACAGATGGGGGCTTCGAAGGAACGCACGTGGTAGGTGTCGTGCGCTTCGATGTCAAAGTGGTTGATCGGGCCAGCAAGGCGGTACTCGATACCTGCACCTCAGGTGATCAGCCTTTCGAGGCAACGACCTAGTGCACCTTCGCAGAAGTACCTTGAACGTCAAAGCAGCGAAACCTGCCTGTGAACTGGGATTTCTTCGCCCTCGACATTCAACGCACTTCCGCTTCAGTGCACTAGTAGCGGCCGCTCGGATCGGCGCCGCCCCTGACGTCGTTGACGAACGCACAGATCTCGGGGAGTGATCCAGGGGTCGTGGTTGCCGATCTGAACGTAAGCACCGACTCGGCCACGTCGGTAACTTCGTCGAGGAACAGGTCATGGGCGCCGAGGGCCGGGTCCTCCACCGTTCCCTCGACAAAGACGACAACAAGACGAGCGACCCGCCCATCGGGCTTGCGGCGTAGAACGCGTCCCATTCGTTGAATCATCTGACGCCGCGACCGACTGGCCGCCAGGATGATCGCCAAGTCGGCGGCAGGGACGTCGACCCCCTCATCGAGCAGCTGCGGCGCAACGACCGCTCGAAGTACACCGGATTCAAAGTCTCGCAGGATGGACCTTCGTTCAGCCGATGGCTGACCCGAATGCATCGCCTCCACCTCGACCCCCTCCCCGCTCAGCACGTCCGCCGTGCGTGTGGCCGCAGAAATAGTCTGCGCGAATACAATTGCCCGGTCGGCCCGCACGACAGCCGGCGCGAGCCCGACGAGAACCTCGATCTTGGCCGGCGTTTCCGCCATCAACCGCCGCCGGTTCTGCATCGCAGCGAGGTATCCGCGGGCAAGTACGCCGCTGTCTTCGCCGGAACCGTCACCCGACCCACCCCGCGCCAGTCGGGCGACCGCTTCCATGAAGGCACCGATCGGTTCGATCGGAACCGCGCCACTCGCTATCAGTTTGGCGCGTGCGCTCGACATCGCCAGAGTCAACGCGTCGTACTCGGCCCGCTCATCATCGCGGAACTGGACCCCGACGAGCGCGACACGAAACCGTGCGAGTACTCCTTCGTTGATTGCCTTCGCGTAGCCCATTCTAAAAATCGTCCCGCCGAAGTACGGATCGAGCCATGAGACATGCCCATCGTCGTCTCGGGCATAGGTTGCGCTCAAACCGAGGCGGTGCGGAAACGTCGTCGCCAGCGCCAGGCGATTACCCGCCGAACCGTAGCGATGGCATTCGTCGGCAATCAGCAGCCCTCCCGGACGCCTCGGGCGGAGGTCAGCCGCACGGGCCGAATTCACAATCATCACGACCACATCGTCGTGTCCGAGGTCCCCGCGTTTACCGTCGCCTAGTACCCCGATAGCTGTCGCCTTGGGAAGGTACCGGCGGAGAACGCCATGCCACTGGACCATGAGATCTTTCGTCGGGACGACGACAACAACCTGGCCTCCCGCACGTAACTCGGCCAACGCCGCGGCAACTCCAAGCATCGTCTTTCCCGTGCCGGTCACCGCTTCGACCACACCACGCTTCCCTTTGGCGTTCCACAGCGAAAGCGCCTCGCGTTGCCACCGGTACAGGTCCGGCACGGCCGGATCCCGCGAAGGCCCGGACAGCACAACACTCATCGGATCGCCCGCCGACTCAGGCACTCGTGGCCCCGACGACCCCGACGACCCGGTGGAGTCGGTGTACGAGCCTGTGGAGTCGGTGTAGGACCACCGGGTCGGCGAACCCGGGGCAGCTCGAAACCGGTGGGGGTGGCCACGCAGAATGCGCTCGACATCGGCTACGGTCATCGAAACACGACCATATGCGCGCAGAGCATCTCGAATCTCGGAACTGGTGGGGCTCGCGGTCGATCGCACTATCGACTCGACCTCACCCACCTCGGTGCTCATCGCTACGCCTCTAAACCCGGCAACCCCTCCGCCGGAGCGCGTTACGCGTTGTCGTTGGCCGACGGATCAAGCCCTTCGAGGTCGGGATCTTCACTGAAGTCAATCGAGACTTCCGACATCATGATCTGCGGCTTGAATGTGGGATCGAGGCGACACAGATCCCACGCGTTGATCCAGGCTCGGACATACTGCCGCATACGGTTTGACGGGAGGCGCTCGAGCCCTTCGACATCGGGTGGGGTCCAGCCATAGGCCGTGCCGTGGATCAGCTTCAACTTCGCGTAGGTACGGTCAAGTTCGTCACGGTCGGGGGGTTGCAGCCGAAGCTGGCTCCGCTCGATGACCCGCATGCCAACTTCAGCCGCGACAGCCAACATGTCGCCGTCGGCCGTGCCCTTCATTCGGAGCTTTTTCGGAATCAACTCGGCATCGTTCTTACCCACCAACACCTGAGCTTCAAAGTCCTCAACCGTGGTCAACACCGCGCAGATCGGGGCCGAAAGGTCATCGCGGTCACCCCGAACCCATCGGGCCACCTCCGCGTACGACTTCGCCCGTTGCATCAGCGAATACCTCCCGATCAACTCGACCTCGTCGATCAGGATCACCCAACCGGCGTATCCGGCGGCTCGCATCAAACGCGAAACGAACCGGAACCGTTGAACGGCCAGATCGCGCTCCTTCACCGACGCAATGCGGTACGTCGCCGCCGCGCCGGCCTCCTTCAACCGCTTACGCAAATCAGGAACCGGAAGCGGATCACCAGCCCAAAACCGCACAATACGGTCAGCGAATTCAGCATCACCGCGGGCGTACTCGTGGAGAAACATGCTCGCAGAAAACCGGCTGTCGACCGGTACACCTTCGGTATGCAACCAACGGTACAGCGCCGCGTATTCGCCAGACCCGGTTTGTAGTCCTGACGCGATTTCGTCGATCGCCGATCCCGGGCGCCCGGGAACGCGAGCTTCTTCAATCGCCGCCCGGAAGAGCTTGACCGGGTCGTGTAACGGCGTTTCTTTCGAGATGACAACCTTGGAGACGACGAAGTTGGCGTCGAGCGCCCGATGGGCCAGGAACTCCAGCACATGACTTTTCCCCGACCCGAACCCGCCTCCGATCAACATCCCTGGCATGGCGGATACTTCGGGCGAACCTCCTCCCCCTGTGGGCAACGAACCAGTATCGAGAGAGCGGGCTTGAAGCGCGGCGAGGAGTTCGCCGAAATGATCTTCCACACCGGTCTGCAACGAACCGAGGGCGGCCACAGCATCGCGGTTCGGCACGCCCGCCCGCAACGCCTCGAGGGCTCGACGACACTTCATCCGATCGCTCGAAGAAGTAGACGGATCAGAACCAGAACCGGATCCGCCGGTGGACCCGGTGTTGGACCCGTCTGCATGTAGTTGGCCGTTCACGGTGCTCATGCTGCTCCCAAACGCACAAGTGAGGAATAGGGATTATCGCGGACACGATCGCGAACTTCGTCGAAGATCCGCAGCTTCAGCGCCTGGTAAGCGTCGAGCCCACGGTTCTGATCGGTCAAGAATTCCGGGGCGGCAACGACCACCACGCAGCAGTTCATGAGCTCGTCGGTGTTGTCGACCAGTTGACGCAACAATTCGTAGGCATCAAGCAATGCGGCCTTTGTGTAGTACAAACCTTCCCGCTCGGTCGGAAGCGGCCGCCGAGCGAAGCCGAGCCGGCGGATATCGATCTCCAACAACAGCCCGGTTGAGGTGTTGATCGACAACCAGTGGGCCAAAGAAAACAACACATGACGGGCGTTGTTTCGCGCAATTTTCCGGTAAATCAATGCCGACTGCAGCAACGACATCTGCCGCAATTCGCCCCGCAGCCAACTGAGTACGGCCTCGTGTTCGGCGGTGGTCACCTGTCCGGTCGCGAGTTGGGCCTGACACAGGCGAAGCATCGCAATCCGGAACTCCTGCACCATGTTGTAATCACGGTAGATGCGGTGCTGCAGATGACGGTTGACGTCACGACTCAACTCCGTCGAATCGACATCGAATCGCAAAGCCATCGCCGCAACCGAGACATCTTCGGAGCCCTCGGGGCAGGGATACGCGGCATCGGCCCAAGCGGCGCGCACCGCAGTGCGCGCCAGGGTATCCCAGTCAATCTGTCGGGCCACGGAAAAGAAGATCTCATCCATCATGTGGACACGGGTGTGGACCGCATCAACCTGAACGTGGGTATACCCGCCCGTCGCCGCCCGATGTTCGAGTTCACCGCGAAACCGGCCGAGTTCTGCGTCGTCGGCTGCCACGACAAACTTCACGGCACCGCCCCCGTTGGCGATGAACGTCGCGAGATACTCCTGATCCAGAAACACTGCGTGATCGTGGCCGGCAATCATCGGTTGCCCGCCGTCAGCGCGATTCCGGCATAGACCTTTTCCTGGCCGGACCGACTCACCGTCGTGAGCACACCGGACCCTCGGGTCAGGGCACTGGCCGGAAGGCTGAGTACGCGAGCGTTCCGTGTTGTCACCACGCCGCTCTGATCAAGTAGGTACAGGTCGCGGGCGAACTCCTGTTTCGTGTAGTCGCGAGCGAGTCCGGGAAGTACCGTCAGAACGCCATACACATCGACCAGTTTGACCACAGCCCCTTCCCGGCCCCTGGTCTTGGCTACGACCAGGTCGTAGCCGGCAGCGAGCGATTCCAAGAATGCCTCGGCCTTGAATTTCGGTGGACGGGATTGGAGGCCCCGAAGTAGCCGCACGAGCACAGAGGGGCGGGTGCGCCGGTCTTTGGTCTTATCGATCAGGACGGTGCAGTCACCGGCTGATACCTGCACAATGGCCGGGTAGCTGAGGATCCGGTCGTCGCTTTCGAAAACGCTGACGCCCTCCTCGGAGGCCAGCGCCAGAACTTCCTTGGCATAGGCACCACTGCCGAAGTGGGTCTGCTCATCGAACGACCAGCCTGTCTGCAAATCTTTGGCCGCGTCAGTTGCGTTCTCACACGCGCGGACGGTTGCCTCCATCGAGGCCCGCAGGTCGCGCATCTGGCCGTTGGCCGCCGCCACCTTCACCTTCTTGGCCTCTTTCAGCGCTGAAGAAATCGAGCGAACCGTCGCGTCGGCTTCTCGCTCCATGGCGACCAACGCAGCTTCAAGACTTTCGTTCTGGGACATCGGTGCTCCGGAGGTCAGGTTGTCGGTTCGGGAGGGGAAGGGAAAATCAAATGGTCAAACGGCCGAATGGAACCACGTGGCGCATCCGTTCGGCTGAGCCGATTCTGTCACGTATCCGCTGGGTCAGAACAGGCCGGGCGGAACCGGGCTGCTGCGGAACCGGTCGGGCGATACCGGCTGCTGCGGAACGGGCTGCTGCGGAACCGGCTGCTGCGGAACCTGACGCTTCGGAACGGGCCGCTGCGGAACCTGACGCTTCGGAACGGGCTGCTGCGGAACCCGACGCTGCGGAACCGGCCGGCCGGGATCAGAAGAGCGGTGTCGGCGAACGCTCGCGTACCTTTAGGGCGACGTCGGCCTGCTCGGTGCCGCGGGAAAAGCGGACAACAATCGCATCACCGACCAACGCTCCAGCGGCGAGCGCGATGGGGCGCACAGAACCCCGGGTGGCCGTCACCCCGTCGAAGGACAGCGTGAGCGGTCCGAAGCGGGTCGAATAGGTCCGGCGCACACCGACCTTTCCGGCCCGGGCCCCTTTCTCAGTGCGTCCGG
The DNA here is from genome assembly GCA_031383405.1 of Acidimicrobiia bacterium. Taxonomy (GTDB): domain Bacteria; phylum Actinomycetota; class Acidimicrobiia; order Acidimicrobiales; family JANYDT01; genus JANMZO01. The sequence continues at coordinate 7,947 of JANMZO010000338.1, forward strand.
TTCTTCCGGTCCGCCCGGTCGGGGCCAACATCCCAAGACGATCGACAAGCAGTTCGGGAATGGGGCCTTCGCCACCGGCAAGCGTTGACTCGTCAACATGAATCACCAACTCGAACGGGTCACCCGTCTCGCTCTTCGACGTGGTGGGATCGAAGCGAACACCGCCCCATTCGGCCAGTTCCCAGTCGTCGGGACCGACCCGTATGACGCGCGGGTCGCGTAACAGCGACTGAAAGAGATGCTCCCTGGAGCCTGCGGAATGGATCGACTTCGCAATCTCTTTCGTGGTCATCGACCTACCGGTCGCATTCAACACGCGTTCGGCCACGTCCAATTGCGGCCCGACGACAGACACCAGCAAACCGTCAATGATTCGGACCGGTTGCGCCGCCAACCACGGCCCCATATGGCCCTCGGCCAGACCGAACGTGGTCAAATCGCGCCGGACGTGATCTTCGGAGCGAACTCCGCCATCCTCACGAAGGATTCGATCCGTCTCGACGAGGAAGTCCAACGGTTCCAACGCGACCCAACCGGAGTGTCCCCGGATCGATTCATAGGGCCCCGCCATCCACAGTAACAACAGCAGTCGGGGGTCGGCCAACGAGCGGAAACCCAGGCGTTCGACCACCGGGTCGAGACTCGACAACGGCGCCGCCACGCCCAGGATCCGTACAATTTCGGTCGTCAGTTCATCGAGTTCTTTCGCATGAGCGGCCGCTGCGTTACCCACGGTGTCGGTAGCCCGATCCCGGATCGCGGCAATCCGCTGCCCACTGGTCCCGAACATCCGGGCCATCGACGCAGCGGTCGGCGCCCCGTCGATTTGCAGGACCAGGCGTTCAAACAGCACCTGCTCGCGCATGGTGCCGGCACTCGACAGCAGTCCCTGAAGAACCGCCCGCGTTGGGGCTTTCGTGGGTTCACCCGTCGGCAGGGTGAGCAGTCGTGCCGCGGCCGCCCGAACGGGATTCGGTTGGTCCGGTTGGTCCAACAGCATGAGCGCACGCCGAAGGTCCGAGCCTCGCGCGCCAAATTCGCGGGACAGCAGGAATTGAACATCCGTACCCGGATCGGAAGGCCCGGCCAGCGACGCCCCGACAAACTCATTCGCCGCCCGCACCGCACACCGGAGCAATGCGGCGACTGCTTTCGGGCCGACGTTCGTGATGGCTGACACCTCGCGGAGTCGCAACCGGCTGAGCGCCGCCCATGTGGCGACCTCGTTCGTTTCGAGGGCGTTCCGCAGCCGCAGGGTAAGTGTTCCGGCATCGGCCGGCCCGCCGGTCATGTGCCCGGTTGCAGGGCAGACCTCACCCAGCCGATGTCCCGCGAGTGCCTCAACGGTCTCAGGTTCCAGTCCAAGCTCGATCGCCTCACAAACCAACGCCAGTTCATCGCGCGTTGCCGGAAGGGCGAGGCCCGAGAAATCACTGCTAAGAAACGCCGTCAATTCACCGGGGACGGACAGCAACTCCGCCAGGCGAAGCCGCGTCGCCAACGGAAGAACCTCGACTGGCCCGAAAAGAGACGAAATCGTTGCTAGCTCGATGGCTGCTCAGCGTAAGGCAAGGCGGCAATCTGCGACAACCCAACCCAACATCGCGCCGGTGGTCCCCAACTTGGGGAATTTCCGCAGCGAGTGTGCCCGCAATGCCCGGGTTGGGTACCTCGGCATGGCAAGTTGGGTGATCTTCCGCAAGAAGACCTACCTTGGGGAAACATGAGTGACTTTCGCGAGATCGGTGCACGACTGAGTAACTGGGGCCGATGGGGTGACACCGACGAACGCGGGACGACCAACTTCATCACGCCCGAATGCGTGGTCGCGGCGAGCACCCTCGTGAAGCGGGGCGTCATCTTCGATCTCGGCATCCCGTTCGATTCCAAAGGTCCGCAACCCGGTCGCGGCCGGATCAACCCGGTTCGACTGATGTCGGAAACGGGCGACGACCAGAACCGCCCCGGCGCGTTTCACTACGCCGACGACTACGTCTTCATGCCTTTGCAGGCAGCTTCGCAATGGGACGGACTTGCCCACGTGTTCTACGACGACCAGCTCTACAACGGCTTCCCTTCAAGCGACGTCGGACCGCACGGCGCCAAGCACTGCTCGATCGACAAGCAGGCGAAGGGCATAGTCGGACGCGGCGTGCTGCTCGACATCGCCCGGATGAAAGGCGTGCCGTGGCTGCAGGCCGGCACCGTGATCACTCCCGACGATCTCGACGAAGCCGCCACGAAACAGGGCGTCGAGATCAGGTCCGGCGACATCTTTCTGTTCCGTACCGGATGGCGCACGAAGTTCGTCACCGAACGCGACCCGGTGGCGTTCATGACCGGAGAACCCGGGCTCGGACTCGCCTGCTGCCAATGGGTGTATGACCACGAGATTTCCGCCGTGGCGTCGGACAACTGGGCGATCGAGGTGCTGCCCGGTGAGAACGCCAGCGAGCCGATGCAGGTCCACATGGTGCTGATCCGCGACATGGGCGTGACACTGGGCGAGATCCTCGACCTCGACGAGTTGGCCGCCGACTGTCAGGCCGACGGCGTGTGGGAGTTCATGCTCACAGCCCCGCCGATCAAGTTCACCGCCGCCGTAGGCTCACCGATCAACCCGCTCGCCATCAAGTGACGGTCCCCGCCGCAGACGCCGAGACCTCGGTTAGAAGGGAGCGGTCGGCTGACCGATCAACCCGCTCGCCATCAAGTGACGGTCCCCGCCGCAGACGCCGAGACCTCGGTTTGAAGGGAGCGGTCGGCTGACCGATCAACCCGCTCCCCATCGAGAAACGAACAACGCAGCAGCGACCCGGCGCAGTCCAGTTCCTCGAAATGGGAACGATCCGCCTCCCCCGTGGACCGAGGGGCGAAGGGTCGAGTTCCGCCGCCGAAGGAATGCGCCTGACCGCGGTGCAGATCGGCTGACCTGAACGGGCTCAGCCGACAAGCTGAACGCGCTTGCCCTCGGCGTTGGCAGGAGCGTGGGAGACATCCTCGGGTCCGAACACCTTCGTCCAACAGGCGAACTCGAGCAGCACACCGTCGGGGTCGCGGAAGTACACCGAACGCACGAACACCCCATTGTGCATCTCCTTGGACACCGTCGACGTGCTGTCGTCGTGGTTCAAGACCGGGCTGACCTCGATACCTCTGTCTTGGAGCTTCTGCACGTACTCGTCGAAGCGGTCGACCGGCACGTCGAAGGCCACATGGTTCATCGAGCCGTGTGCCGAGACGATTCTTCCACCGCCCGGCATCTCGCCGGCCGCAGCGATGCCGGGCGCGGCCGGCGGCGCATCGGGGAACCAGAAGAACGCAAGTGAATCGCCGTTGCCGCAGTCGAAGAAAAAGTGCTGCGCCCCACCCGGGATCTCCAACGTCTTGATCAGCGGCATGCCCAGAACGTTCGTGTAGAAGTCGACGGTTCGCGCCATGTCGCTGCTGACCAACGCGAGATGGTTGATACCTCTGAGCTCGAATGCGGTGTTGCTTCCCATCGGGGAACCTCCGGAGTCGTGGAATTTCTTGTGACCTACACTACGCCTTATGCCACGAACTCGACAGATCCCACGCCAAGAAGCTTCCGACCGCGTTATTCCGGTCTATGAACGGCTGTTCGGCGACAGGGACCCGGTCGCCGAACCGGGAACGGCCACCGGCACCCCAGGGAACTGGTGGACGGTCTTCGCCCAGACCCCGGACCTGCTCGATCACATGGTGGCCGGGTTTGCCCTCTTCTCTAGCCCCGCCCGTGAGCTCCCCGCCGATCTCCGGGAGCTTGCTCTCACCCGCACCGGGTTCGTGGCGGAGAGCCAGTTCGTGTTCAGCCAGCACTGCAAGGCGGCCCGACGCGCCGGCGTGACCGACGAACAACTCGCCGCGATCCCGTCGTGGGCCATCGCCGACCTGTGGACGCCGCTGCAGCGTGCGGTGCTGGCCTATGCGGATGAGATCGTGCTGGGGCACGGCCGGGTGCAGGACGCCACGTTCGCAGCGCTCAGCGCCGAACTGGGCGAGGCCGCCATCCTCGAACTCACCTACGCGGTGAGCACCTACCTGCTTCACGCCACCATGTGCCGGACCCTACGGCTCGAGTTCGACGACATCGGCGAGCGGATCGTTGAGGTCGCGGCTCCGAGCGGCGGTGACCAGGATGTGATGGGCACGATCTCGATGCGCTGAACACCGAACGCTGCAGTGGTGTCAGGCCCGTTTGAAGGGTAGGTGTGAACTATTCACACCTACCCTTCAAACCGGCGGACCGCTGAACGGCGAGTAGGGTCGGTGCATGAAGATTCTTCCCCTGGGTACCGAGTTGAGCAACACGGAAGGCTCAGCCGCCGGAGGACTGCAGACCAAAAGCCTCCATTCCTGGCGCATCGCGACCGTGGAGCAGATCCGGACGCAGAAGTTGAGCGGCGTGACTCAGGACGCTCTTTGGAAAGAACTTTCCACAGGAACCAACGTCGGGCAACGGAAGATCCTCTCAAAGGCTCTCGCCGACGCCTTCAGGTAGTCAGAGACAGCCTTGAGGTAGTCAGAGACAGCCTTGAGATGGTCCGACAGCCTCCAGTTGGCACCCTAGACCGCCGCGTACAGGTGGTCGGGCCCGTCAGACAGCGTTCAGCTGGCGCTGACCGCTCCGCCTCGGATGAGCCGGCCCGGAAACGCGCCGGTGTGCACGCCGTCCTCATAGGTGATCTCGCCGTGGCAGATTGTCGCCCGATAGCCATATGCGCGCTGAATAATTCGCTTTCCGCCGGCCGGAAGGTCGTAGACCATTTCCGGATCTTCGAGGCGTAGCGCGTCGTAGTCGATGATGTTGAGATCGGCCCGATAGCCCGGAGCGATCACGCCCCGGTCGTTCAGACCGTAGAGCAGCGCAGTGTCCTGAGTCATCTTGTGCACGACAAACTCGAGCGCGATGGTGTGGCCCTTCGTCCGATCACGGGTCATATAGGCCAGCATGTACGTCGGCACGCTCGCATCGCACAGCACGCCGCAGTGCGCTCCCCCGTCCGACAGCCCGAACACCGAATGCCGGTGTTCGATCGCAGCGACCTGTCCGTTGAGGTCACCGTTGTATTTTCCGAAGAGGAACAGGATCGGACGGCCCGACGCCATGACGTCCATCAACGCCTCCCGTGGCGTCACGCCCGCCGCTTCGGCGATGCCGGCAATCGAGTCCGGATAACCGGGCTCGTAGCTCAGGTCCCGGGGAAGCACATACATCTTGTGCCAGGTCGAGATCATGGTGTTCGCATCGGCGAAGCGACTCGTGGTGGGTTCGTCGGCCAGAACCCGGGCCCGGAACTCCGGATCGAGAAGCAGGCGCCGCTGCTCATCGTAGGGGAGCCCCTGAATGTCGCGGTAGGCGGGGAACTGGCGCATCGGGTTGAGCGTGCCGTCGAGGGTCATGAGGACCGATGCCGGCCGAGCGCCGACTTGCGGTCGGATCGACAGTCCCTCCGAAGCCAGTCGGTCAGCCAGATGCCAGATCCCGATATTCGTATCCGCGCTTACGAGTGTGGTGATGGGGCGCCCGGTCAAACGGGCGATGTGTTCGATCCAGGCCAGCTCTTCGGCCTTGTCGAGATGGTCGGAGATGATCTCCATCGTGCCGTGTCCGGACCCGGCAAACGCTTCACCGATCGCGATCATTTCGTCAGCGGCGGCGTTTGTGCCGGGGACGAGGTTGCCGGCCTTATCGTGATGTCCATAGAAGCGCGACGTTGAAAACCCGAGTGCACCATCGGCCAGCGCCTGCTTCGTGATTGCTGCCATCGAGGCGATGTCTTCGGCGGTCGCGTCGTCGTAACAGCGCTCCCCCATCACGTAGTGCCGCAACGCGACGTGCGGAACCTGGGCGCCGATGTCGAGCACATACGGCGTGTCGATCACATCGAGGTACTCGCCGAACGACTCCCACCCCCACGGAAGACCCTCGTGCAGCGCCGTGCCCGGGATGTCTTCGACGCTCTCCATCAATTCGACGAGAGCATTCTCGGAGCCTGGCCGAACGGGCGCGAAGCCGACCCCGCAGTTGCCCATCACGACGGTTGTCACCCCATGCCAACTCGACGGGGTCACCTGCTTGTCCCAGCAGACCTGACCATCGAAGTGCGTGTGGATGTCGACGAACCCGGGAGTCACGAGGAGGCCCGTCGCATCGATCGTCCGCTTAGCCGTCCGCGTAGCTTTCTGGATGGCCGGGCCGGTGCTCGGATGCTCTACGACCTCGGTAATGAGGCCGTCGTTCACGATGACATCGGCTACAAAAACCGCTCTACCTGTTCCGTCAGCAATGCGAGCGTTGGTGATGATCAGGTCGTCCACGAAAACCTCGGAAACTCGATGGAATGGTTGGCCCGGATCGTAACTCAGCAGCACCCATGGAACCCAGCCTCGTCGCCCAACCCGCCGGATTCCCTTCACAGGTTACGCACCGAAGTCTCAGTTGGGTATCTGTGGTCACGAGTTGGGCACCGTGCCGCTCCGGTAGCGCGGGAGTCCGGTAGCGCGGCAGTACCGAGCGGCCGGGTGCTGCGAGCTACAGCACCAGGGCACGGGCGACGAGGAGGGTCCCGCCGCCGACGAGAACAAACGCGGAGAACACGGGCAGGATGGCCACCGCCGGTCCGATCACCAGGGCACCACGACCGCTCTTCGTCGTCCAGGTTCGAAGCCGGGACTCGAAGAGGGCCAAGAGCATTCCTGCTCCCATCAACGTGAGAGCGAGGCCGATTCCGTAGGCAACGACGAGGAGCACACCGAACCAGGCGCGTCCGAGAGCAACCGCACCGAGAAGCACCACGAGGGCCGAGGGGCTCGGGACAAGGCCCCCGGCCAGTCCCATCGAGAGCAACTGCCGTCGGGAGACCATCGCACCAGGCGCGGGAAGCACATGCGTATGCGCCAAACCACCGTGCGCGTGGCTTGTGACCACGAGATTCGGATCCAACCGGGCCTGGTCGAGTCGAGCCCGCCGACCATGGAGCATGCGAGTAAAACGCACCCGGCTCCGGCGCGTCGACTCACCGGTTGGATGCACGTGATCGTGACCCGCGTGATCGTGACCCGCGTGATCGTGACCCGCGTGATCGTGACCCGCGTGATCATGACCCGCGTGATCATGACCCGCGTGATCATGAGCCACGTGCGGATGAGGATGCACGCCACCATCAGACACGTGCGGATGAGGATGCACGTGATCGTGACCCGCGTGATCATGAGCCACGTGCGGATGAGGATGCGCGTGGTCATTCGTGCCCGTCGCAGTCAACCCGCGCTTCCGCTGAAACGATGATGCCCCCGTCGTACCGCTTCGGTAGGCGCGCATACGGTCACGGAGGAGTCCGGCACCGACCCCGATCACGAGAACCCCTGAGGCCACCTCTGTCCACTGCAAAGTCTTTCCCGCCGAAACCGAGTTGCCAGCCACGAACAACGCGCCGAGCAGGAGCACACCGATGGTATGTGTGAGGGCAACGGTGCCTCCGATGGTTAACAGCTCTCGCCGACCGCCTCGACGGCTAAGGACGTACGCGGCCATCATCGACTTTCCGTGGCCCGGGGCCATGGCATGGAACCCACCGAGCACCGTCGCCAGAAGTAGTGCGCCGAGGGTGAACAACGGGCTCAGATTGTGCTGCGCGACCAGGTCCTGGAAGCGCTTGGTGATCCCGCTGTTGCCCCTGTCGAACGTTTCGACCGTCCTATTCGCACGCTTGTCGTCCTTCGAAATCGGCGCCAACCCGGCCGATTTCGCGGCGGCTCCGGTCAACAGCCGGATCACCCCGCCGCGGACGTTCATCCCGGCGGTGGCCCCGTTCGCCGGATAGCTGGTAAGCAACGCCGACGGCGACACGCCGGGCAGGCTGGTCTCGATCCCGGCACCACCCTCCGCTACTGCGGTGGTTTCGCGCCAGCCGAGGCGATCGGCGAAATTCGTGTCGTTTACTTCAAAAGACTTTGTGCCAGCAGCAAACTTCGGCGAACTCAACTCGCAGGTCAATCTGGCCGTGTAGAGACCGGCCTGACCGGGGGAAAAGGTGGCCGACGAGGAGGCGAGTACGAACCTGGCCGGCGCGCTGTCCACCAGCAGCGAAATTCCTTCTGCGCGCTTAGTGCACTCCGAGACACTCCAACGTTTAGCCACGTCCGGCGGCACTTCGCTCGTCGCCGCATTCAACGACTGCCGTACCTTGAGGGCCGGTATCTCGGCCAGGTCGACCACGTAGAGACCGCGGATCCCGGTCGGAAGCACCGTGACCCGGAGCGCAGCGTTCGTCGTGAAGTTTCCGAGCGGATGCGCAAAGGCGGCACCGGAGCCTGCGACCGTGACCCCGATCAAGATCAACGCCACCGTTGCACAACGCAGCATCCGCTGCCCGAGAGATCGTGACCGACGGATGGAGCAGGCGGGGATGGGAGTCGTACCGTTGGGCGTCTTGGTGGTGTTCATGATCTACCGGACCTTGGCGAGAGCGGCGCGCTGGTGCACGCGCCTTCCCTGTGGATGATTGTCATGGTTCCTTTCCGTTTCACACGAGGGCGTTCGCCGGGATGAAGATCGGATCGCGAACTTCATGGAACCGTTCGTGACTGAATCAGGTCTGGATGTGAAGAGTTTTCCGGCGCACTTCAGGACCGCAACCCAGGGTGCCGCTCGATGTTGTGAAAAACGCGCGCCCGATGGGACCGTTGATCCCGTCGGCAATTGTCCGCCGACGACTCGCAAGAACCAGGAGAACCGACAAGGATTACGTTCGTGTCACCCCAAACCACCTGGCAGGAAGCACTGGCCGATGCAATAGTCGACTTCGGCGTTGACGCAGTGGCCTACGTGCCCGATTCCAAGCTCGAACCGATCATGGCCCGGCTCAGGTCACGCGGGGCGCAGATCAGAACCCTCGCGCGCGAAGAAGAGTGCATCGCCTACGCCGCCGGGGTGTACTACGCCGGTGGGCGACCGCTCGTATGCCTTCAGTGCTCAGGGCTCGGTAACGCCATGAATGCCCTGGGCAGCATGGCGGTACCCGCATCACTGGGCATTCCGCTGCTGATGTCGATGCGGGGAACCCTCGGCGAAACCAATCCCGCCCAGATGCCGATCGGCATCGCGACGCCGGCGCTTCTTGGCTCGGTCGGTATCCCATGGTACGAACTCCGGGACCCGGCCCAGGCGGAAGCGTCGATACGCAGCGTTTTGTCGATGGGCCGTGCGGGTATCACGGCCGCGCTGTTACTCGAAGTTCCTCAGGCAGGTGCCTGATGTTAGCCACCGACGTCGTCTCAACCCTCTGGAACGCCGAACCGAACATCGTCTTCGTGGGATCTCTCGGCACTGCCACCTCGGCCGTGCGCGCCGTTACAAATGACGGGCCGCACCTTTGCATCGCCGGCGCGATGGGCTGTGCTCTCGCTGTCGCGATCGGCCTCGCGGAATCGACGACCCGCGAGATTGTCGCCGTACTCGGCGACGGTGAACTGGCCATGGGTGTCGGTTCGCTGTGGACGCTGTCGGCGCTGCGCCCACAGAATCTGCGAGTCGTCGTCCTCGCCGACGGCAGGTACTCGATCACCGGCGGACAAAGCCTGGGAGCCGATCTCCGGCTCGTTGGCGTAAGCGAAGCCCTTGGCCTTGCCGCCGCCAACGTGATGACACCCAAAGAATTGCAGACAGCTTTCGGCTCGCTTCCGCGACCCTCGGTCATCGAGGCCGTCATCTCCCGGCACCAATGGCCGGGACCGAGCGCGTTCGTCGACCCCAACCGGGTTCGGCTAAGGCTCGCCGAAGAACTGAGGCGCCCGATCTGAGTGCTGCGGACGTGTGTCACAAGCAACACCGTTCATGCTCAAGCGAGATCCTGCCGGACAGAACGAAGGGGTCGAGAAATTCAGCGCTCTGTCGGGAGAATGCGGAAACGGACCGGCTCGCCCGGCCGGCGTTGGGCGAGGAGATCGAGGCCGGACTGCGGGATTACACCGAATACGGGATACCCGCCGGTCGTCCCCCCGTCGGGGCCGAGCACGATCGGCAGCCCGCTCAATGGAAGCTGAACCGCACCAGGAATCATGGCCTCGCTGGCCAACTCGTCGATGCGCCGTTTGAGCGCGGGACCGGCCAAGCGCACGCCGGTGCGGTTGCTGGCTGCATCGATCGTCCAGGTGAGCGAACCCAGCGCGGCCAGCGATTCGGGTGAGAGCCAGTCTTGGCGGGGGCCGAGCCGAAGGTCAATGGACGACGGATCCAACGACGGCCGCATCGGCACCGTTTCGAACCAGGCGTCGCCGGCTGCGTCGGGACCCACAGCCAACTCGTCGTCGGCCTTCATCGGGGCCGGGCCGATCATGCCCAGCGAATCGTAAGAGCGACTCCCGAGGACCGGGGGAACATCGAACCCGCCGCGCACAGAAAGGTATGTACGCAGACCAGTTTTCGGTACGGCGATCATGACCCGTTCACCGCGGCGGACGGAGATCGCGCCGTTGACCCCTTCGCTCCGAGGCCCTCCGCCCGTTCCCGATACTGTGATGCCCGCATCGGTTCCCGTCGTCGCGATCACGACATCGCCGGTTACCTCGAACTCGCATGGCCCGAGAAGAATTTCCAGCGTCGCCGCTGTCGGTTCGTTGCCGACCAGTCGGTTCGCGAGCCGATGGGCGGACAGATCGAAGGCGCCCGACCGGGCCACCCCCTGATGACCGCGTCGCCGACGCCCGAGATCCTGCAGAGTGGTGAACGGCCCGGGTCTGAGAATACGAAGCACTGGCGCCGTCATCTCACACGACTCGAACGAATCGGACGTGGTCACCCGTCGCCCAGATACCCGGTGGGTCATTAGCCGTGTCGAAGAGCACGGAATCCGTTCGACCGAGTAGCTGCCAACCCCCCGGCGACGCCATAGGGTAGATACCGGTGTACCCGGCACCGATGGCCACCGAACCTTCGGGCACCAGCGTCCGCGGCGTCTGGAGTCGGGGCACGATGATCGCCGGGTCGATTCCGGCCAGGTAGGCGAAGCTGCGGGAAAACCCGAGAAACGCCACCGTATAGGTCACCCCGCTGTGGCGCTGGATGACATCTTCCACACTCAGCCCGGTAATGTTCGCCACGTTCTCCAGGTCGGCGCCGTCGTAGTGAACAGGAAAGACATGAGTACGCACCGCCTCCGCCCTGACGACCATCGGCGGATCGCGAAGCATCGACTCCACCATTCGGGCCAGCTCAGCCGAGGTTCGGCCGGCAGCCTCCACATAGATCGTCCGGGCACCGGGCACGCACTCGTCGAAAGCGCCGCTCCGGCAAACGCCATACGCGTTGAGGGTCGCGTCGGCCGTGTCGAATTCGACAAGCGCACCGTTTTCACCATAGCGACGCCAGGCGACAAAGCCCGTGGTCATTGCATCACCGATCATACGCGTGCCTGGATGGCTACGGCCGGACGAACGGGCGCACATCGAACCCGGCTTGTTCGAGTGTTTTTCGGACCGCGTGCGCGTGGGACACGGCGCCCGGTGTATCGCCGTGCAGACACACGGACTGGAAACGCCCGCTTCGAGCAAGCGCAAGGGCTTGCGCTGCAACTTCGGCCGGGTCATGCAACACCGAACCGGGAAGTGATCGGGAACGGAGCGTAATGCCGTCGTCGTTGTAGACCCGATCGGCAAAGCATTCGCCGTGCACCGTCGCCTTCACGGCGTCAGCCACTGCGGCCGTGGTTCCCGTCGGGGCACCGAGGAGTGAGAGACTGGAGTCATAGGCCCGGACCCCGGCGACAACGGCTTCGGCCTGCACGGGATCGCTGTTCATTCGGTGGTAAAGCGCCCCGTGCGCCTTCACATACTGCACCCTTGCCCCTTCGCTTCGACAAATGCCATCGAGCGCGGCCAACTGGTACAGGACGTCGGCGGTCAACGCATCGGCCTCAATGTCGATCGTCCGGCGGCCAAAGCCGATGATGTCGTGGTAAGAGATATGCGCGCCTATGACCACGTTCCGCTCGACGGCGTTGCGTACGGTGTTGCGAATCGTCAGCGGATCACCGGCGTGAAACCCGCAGGCAATGTTCGCGCTCGTGACCACGTCGAGCATGGCCGCGTCGTCACCCATGCGCCAGTTGCCGTAGGACTCGCCGAGATCGGCATTGAGATCGATCCAGGGATTCGCAGAAGCCATGGCCGAACTCTACGCCCCAATGCAACAAAGCGGGCCGCTTGGCGTCAGCTGATCGGCAGGGCGGTCAGAACACCAGCTGGATCAAACGTGAGCTCCGTCAAAAAATGGACGTTCGCCGCGGGTCGTAACCCGCCAACCGGAACGCGTCTCAGGGAAGTAGTCCCAACTCGCATGGTGCTGCACGCAACGGTTGTCCCAGAGCGTCACGGTGTTCGGTTCCCAGCGGACCCGGCACTGGAAGTCGACGCCAAGCGCTATGTGGTCGAACAACATCTTCAGCAGGGCCGAACTCTCGTCTTTCGAGACGCCCTTGATCCGATCGGTGAAGCCGGCATTCACGTACAGAGCCGTGCGGCCCGTCTCAGGGTGCGTTCGGGCGATCGGGTGCACGTTCGTCGGGTATTGCTTTGTGGACCCACTTCCGTACGCACCACGCCAAGGCAGGTCGCCTGCGTGAACCGCTTCGAGGCCACTGAGAAATGTCTGCATCGGCGCCGACAACCCGTCCCAGGCCTGATACATCGACGCAAAGGCAGTGTCGCCACCACACGATGGTGTGACCTCGATCCGGAGGATGGAGACCCCCGGAGGTTCGAGATCGCACGAGACATCCGTGTGCCAGCCTTCGCCGGCGGTGTAACGCGACGTCGCGTCGGTGTGGATGCCGAGGGCCTCGGGATGATCCGCATCGGCATAGGCGGGGTGCACGTGCAAAGGGCCGAGGCGCCGACCGAACTCGATCTGCTGCTCGAGCGTCATGGGCTGGTCACGCACGGCCACCACCCCACGCCCGGCCACGAGCGACTTCAACTCGGTGATCTCCGAGTCGTTCAGGTCGAGCAGCCGGACGCCACTCAGCACGGTACCGAGATGACGGTTCAGATCCAGTCGATCCGTTGCGGTGAGAAGTGCCATCGGGGTTCCCTCCAAGTTTCGTGCCGACACGCGAATGTGTCAGTAACGGACTCTACCGTGCCGAGTCCGGGCGAGGTCAGACACGACAGGACACGACAGGACTCGGCACGACTCGACGCGGCACGGGCACGGCGCGACGCGGCACGGTCCGGCACGGTCCGGCACGGCACGGTCCGGTGTCGCGGTCCGGATCCGCGGGTTTGGGTGGAAGCCGCGTTGTGTTCGAGACTGTTTTCGCCCGGTCAGCGAACGGACCGGCGACAAGCAACCGATAACCGACGAAGGGAACCCCATGACTGAAAGCCTGCCAACGACCTCGACCATCGAAGAGGTCGCCGCGTCGGTCGAACAGATTCTTGTGGAACGTCGCGACAACGTGCTGCTGCTCACGCTCAACCGCCCCGAACGGTTGAACGCGTGGACCCACCAGATGACACGCGAATTGACCCGGGCGATCGTCGCCGCCAACGATGACCCCGGTATCGGGGCGATCGTGGTCACCGGTGCCGGTCGGGGTTTCTGCGCCGGCGCCGACATCGGATCTGAATTCGCCTCGCAACTCGACAGAACCACCGATGCGACCGCCCCGGTCGCCCGACGTTCCGATGACTGGGTGAAGCTGTGCCGCTCATCGAAGCCACTGATCGCAGCGATCAACGGCCCCGCGGTTGGGATCGGGCTCACCCTCGTCCTCCCGTTCGACCGCATCGTCGCCGGGGCGACGGCCAAAATTTCGTTGCGTTTCGTTCGCATGGGCATCGTGCCGGAGCTCGCCTCCAGTCGCTTCGCCGTCGCCCGATGTGGGTGGGGTGCAGCCTCGTGGCTCGCCTTGAGCGGTAACACGATCACCGGCGAGGAAGCAGGCCGGATCAATCTGGTCGACCGGGTCGTAGCCGACGATCAGGTGCTCATTCAAGCACTTGCGGACGCCAAGGTTCTGGCCGCCAACCCGATCCCGCAGATGCGCATGATCAAGGAGCTTTTCAGCGAGAACGCTACGGAGTCCGACACCGATCTTGTGCAGCGCCGCGAGCTCGCCGCGCTCCAGATCGCGTTCAAAACCCCCGAGCACCGCGAGGCCGTCAACGCCTTCATCGAAAAGCGCCCGCCGGACTTCCGCAACGTTTAGGCCGAAGTTACTTGTTGGTTGGTGCGGAACTCTCCGGCCGGTGACCCCGGGTGGTGAGTTGCCGACGCTGACCGGTAGTGTGCGGCCCATGGTCAGCTCGGCGGTGCAGAGGTGACCGCCGACCCGGTGTTGCGCCGTCCGCCCACAGGAATCGACCCGAAAACCGGGACCCGCTCCCGATCCTCGCAGCTGCTGTTGCTCGTATCGCTGTTCGGGTTGTTCAGCACGAACTTCAACGTGAGCGTGCTCGCGATTGTGGTGCCCCGGCTCGTCTCGGATTTCAAAGCACCACCGTCGACCGTGTCATGGCTCGTCGTGGGCCCCACGCTGGCGTATGCCGTCCTCGGGCCGACGGCCGGAAAACTCGGTGACCTCTACGGACGGCGTCGGGTCTACCTGATCGGTCTCACCGGATGCTGTGTGTTCGCCGGATGCACGGCATTCGCCACGACCGCGGTCACGGCGATCCTGTTCCGGACCGCGAGCGCCGTATTCGGCCAGTCGACCGCACCGACCGGGATGGCGATCATCAGTGAAGCATTTCCGCCGGAGAAGCGGGTCAAGGCACTCGGTTACTGGGGCCTCGTGATGGCGGGTGGACCGGTGCTCGGTCTCGTGGTCGGCGGGTCGGTCATCGACCAGTTCGGATGGCGGTGGATCTTCATCGGACAGGTGCCGCTCACGATTGTGGCGTTCATCTTCGCCTACCGGATCCTTCCCCAGTCAAAACCGCAGGGCGACGTTCGCTTCGATGTCCCGGGCACGATGCTCCTCGCCACCGCAGCCTTCTCGTTGATGTTCGCCGTGAACCGAGGACCACTCTGGGGTTGGTCACATCCCGTCGTGCGGACACTGTTCGTGATCGGGCCGACGTGCATACTCGCGTTCGTGAAGTGGGAACGTCGGACGGCGCATCCGCTCATTCCACTCCACTACTTCCGCAAACGCGAGTTCACGATACCGATCATCACCCAGGCGTTCTGCCAGGTGTCGTACCAGGGCGGGTTCGTGTTGATCCCGCTCATGCTGTCGCAATTGTATGGATACAAAGCAACGCGTATCAGTCTGCTCACCCTCGGCCGCCCGATCATGTGGGGACTGGCCGGACCGCTCTCCGCCTGGCTCGTTATGCGTTTCGCCAGTCGCCGCATCGTGCTCGCCGGCGTGTGTCTGAACATCGCCGGATGCCTCATGCTCACCCGGATCGGAAGGGGGACTTCCCAGTTCGAGATTGTTCTGTTGCTCGCATTCGCCGGGGTCGGGGTGGGAATCATCGTCGCTCCCCTCATGGCGATGCTCACCATGTCGGTGGGACAGCGTGATCTTGGTGTCTCGGCCGCCACCAGCCAGATGATGCTGCAGATCGGCTCGGCCGGCGGCGTGCAGTTGATGCAGACCGTCCAGGTTTCGAGGCTCAAACAAGACGGCATCGCCGGGTCGTATCACGTCGCGTTCGTGGCGGGCGCCATCGTCTCGGCCTTGGCGATTTTGGCCGCGGTCAATTTGCGCGGTGACAGGCCCGGGCGTGGGACCCACCACGCTGGACCGGGGTGAGCCGGACGCGATTCGCGAACGCTGCGTAACGGACGATCCCGCGACCTCTCAGGCCTTCCAGGTTGAACCATCGGGGTAGTGATATACAACTTCGCCGAATGATGCAGTCGCGAAGCAGTAGAACAGATGCACCCGGTCCGGTCCCTCATTAGTCACGCTGTGCCACGCGTGACCGGGAACGAAGACCGTGTCACCTGCGTTCACGGCGAACACTTCTTCGTTGACCTGCACCCGGCACGTTCCCGATATGAAGTGATAGACCTCGGCTTGCGCGTGATGATGCCGGGAAAGCTCACCGCCCGACTCGATGAAACACACTCCGGTGCTGAGTTCATCGGTCGGTGTGCGGTCGCCGCTGATGAGCGTTCGCCATGACACACCCGGAGCGGCACCGCTGTCCCACGCCTCAAGCGGGACTGATTCCGGCCGGGCAAGGAAGGGAACCGCATCGGGCGAACTCATACTGCGAGTTTGTCAGATCACTCGACGACTACCGCCCAAACGTGCGCTCCGGCACGGCGAAGCCACACGACGTGCCATCGGTGTGCACGACATCGCGCTCCCATGGCAGGGTGTAGGTACCTGCCGCCAGATCCTTCATGTAGGTATAGGGGCAATCACCCGCACCACCTTTGACCGCCACGTAGCCGCGGTGTCCGAACTGATAGGGGTTGTTCTCCACGCCCCAGCCGACCCGGGCTTCGCGGACC